>CAZQNT010000005.1:14686-30527 GCA_964595075.1 uncultured Gammaproteobacteria bacterium
ACGAATAAGCGCCAGCATCCGCGATCCGTTCACGGTTTCAAAAGAAAAATTCACGCAGGCGCGCGAGAAAGTGGAAGCTATCAATCCGGAACAGATTGAGCTCGAAGCGTCCAAGCGGCGCGATACGGACGGAGACGGCATTTCGGACTTCGACGAAGAAAAACTCATAGGCACGTCTCCTTATCTCCGCGACACGGACGGAGACGGAATGCCCGACAATGCGGAGCTGGCTCTCGGAAAAAATCCCACGTGCGCGGAAGGAACTACGTGCGCCGGTTTGGCGCTGGACCTTTCCATGATAGCAACGTCCAGTCCGTTTTTGTCGCCTGCGGCAACGATGCAGGATGGCGGCGGATTTTTTGCGGCGTTTCAGCAGGGGATGAACGACAAGAAACGGATGGTTCGCGAACAGACTGGGAGCACGTCGACGGCTTTGGAGGATTCTTTAATTCGTGATGCCGCAGTTATTAGAAAAGCGCTTCTGGACAGCGGAAAAGTGGATAAGGCAACGCTTGATAAGGTGACTGACGCTCAGTTGCTCCAGGTATACGATCAGGCGGCTCTCGAAGCGCAGCAGAAGCAGTTGCAGGAAAAGACCGGACTGAAAGAAATACCGTCCGGCATGACGTCGGAATGATTTTATGAAGCGTCCGAATCGTTTCAGTTTCTTACTGGCAAAGCGCATGCTAACGGCAGGCATAGCGGTTGTTTTGGCGCTGCAGTTTTCATATCCATTGATGGCGCGCGCGGAAGAAACGTACGAAGCGAAATTGCTCCCTATTCCTACTTTGACCGCCACACCCGTGTCGATCATGGGTAATATTTATGAGGAGATCAGAAAACAGGTAAGCGGATTTTTCGATAATCTCGTGACTGGCGGCGTTTTCGCTCTCATGAATGCGTTTCAGGTTTTTTCGCAGCGCATCGCGTATGACGCGGCGCAGCGAATACTGACCGGTGACGCGGGCCAGGCACCGCTTTTTTGGGAGGATGGATTCGGAGATTATTTGGAGAATGTTACGAAAGACGCCGGCAATCAATTTATCAGCAGCATCAACTCCGAAGTTTTTAATCCGCTCGGTTACGACCTGTGTACTCCGATCGATCCGTTAAAGATGCAGCTTTCGTTCGGCGTAAGACCGATCGATCAGCTCAAGGCGACTTGTGATTTCGCAAAAATCGGATCAGCATGGGAACAGACCAAGGATGCGATCGTGGATACGAAAGACGTGTTCGACAACATCGCGCCCATGTACGATCCTGCCGCCAGCGAGCTTAGCGTCGGGATAGGTTTTCATAATCAGTATCTTGACGCGCAGGCAAAGAGCGCTACTGCGGCGGAGCTTGATAGGCAAGAAACTCAAGGATTGAAGCAGATTCAGGATGCTATAAGCGGCAACATCAAGACACCGACTCAGGTTATCAAGGATACGGTCAGCGAGGTTAATGTCATAAGGCGTCAGTACAAAGCTGCGGAGCTTAGTTCCATGCAAATCGCAACCATCGCGTTCAAGGTGGGATTTACGCAGCTTGGCATCATGACCGCGTCCACTTTTTTGAACACGTTGGCAGTAGGTTTATTGGACAAGTTATTTAAAGGTTTGACGGGAACGAGCGTTGAAGTCGGAAGCGTTGATCTGATAAATCCGGAGTCGGTATCCAACAGCAACGTGGCGCGAGCGCGCATAGTATTTTCCGATTTATTGACTCCCAATTTATTATCCAGCGCGCAGCAGGATTTTGTTAACGAATTCGTTTCTTGTCCCACGCCGCGCGGCATTTGGAATTGCGCCATGGACGATGCGTTCGCCACCGCTCTTCGTTCGGTAGGCGAAAACGGCGCGTATACCGTAGGACGCGCTTCGCATGTGGCATTGAACGGCGCGCCTCCGTCGAATCCTGAATTTTTACACAAGGATTGGGAACTGATCCCGGAGTCAGAAGCGAAAGACAACACGGATCCTTCGTGCTACCAGCGCGCGTACTGCGCGTCCAACCTTACGAAGTTGCGATACGCCCGCATCTTGCCGGTGGGTTGGGAAATCGCGGCGAATTCTCCGTACAACACCAAGAAGAACGGGAAGTACATAACGCTCGGCGAAGCTATCCGAGGGTTTAGCGTGTGTAATGAGACAGGGGAGTCGGATTCGTCTCATCCGTGGTGCAACCTTGTTGATCCGAACTGGGTTCTGACCGCGCCTCCATTCCAGTGCAAAGTGAAAGGATACGCGGACACCGTGTTTCCGGGAACGCAGATGCGCCTTCAAGATTGCGCGGACGCCGTGTCATGTCTCAAACGCGACGATAAAGGAAAGTGCACGGGCGGATACGGATATTGTCTTGCGGAAAAACCGACTTGGCGATTTACGGCAGACGAATGCCTTGAACGATTCGCAAGCTGCCGGACGTACACCACGCGCGGAAGCGAATTGGTTTCGTATCTCCGCAACACCATCGACTACGGTTCTTGTTCCAAAGACAACGTGGGTTGCCAGTGGTATGCGAGCCAACGGGATCCGAGCGATCCGAACGGAAACGTTTGGTTTGGAGAGTACGCGGCGACTTCGGGTCCTCGCGTTTATTTCGACGCAACGGCTAAGACTTGTTCCGCCGGGAGCGACGGATGCACGAAATTATACGAAGTGCAGTTGAACACGCCGTCTCTCAACCTCGTTCCGAACAGCTCGTTCGAGAGGACTGACGCGGACGAAGGCGTTGTGAGCAAACTTTTCGACTGGGATTTTATTTTCGCAAAACAGAAACCGAAATACGAGTTTCCCGATCCAGCCGAAGGTCTTAACGCCGTAAATGGAAGCAACAGTTTCGAGCCGTTCGACGCTGCGGCGGATGAACTTGTCAGTCCGCTTATCGCGATCGTTCCGATTCGTAATTACACTTTAAGCGCGTACGTTCGTAACGTTGATAAAACAAAAGACGGAAAAATCAGATTGTTATTGCCGCTTACCCAAGACGCGGATGGATTAAAGTCGGTCGCGGCAGGATCGTTTTTCCGAAGCGACGGTTGTACTTCTCCGTCAAAATCCATCTCTCCGGGGTTTGATCAGACGATCGCATCAGGCGATAAGAGCATTGAGTGGCAGCGCATCGAGTGTTCGTTCGTATCCAACGTAGGGAGCGCATACGGTCGCGTAGGAATTCTCGGTACGAACGTGTTGGTGGATTCCATTCAGCTTGAAGAAACCGAAAAGGCAACGGCTTACGTTGACGGCGTGGCTTCCGGACTCGAGGAAAAACATCTCAAAGTTTCGCCGGAAGAATTTTTCTGCAAAGGATTGAAAACGGATGCCGCGATTTGTTCCAATTACGCCCGCGTGTGCCAACAGAGCGATCAAGGATGCCAAGGATATCGCGACGTAAACAATCCCACTGCGCCGGAGATTCCGGCTGCGCTTTCGGCCGTGGATTTTTGTCCCGCGGTTTGCGTGGGATACGCAGAATATCGCAAGCAGCCGTCGCCGTTCGATCTCGGGAAAAACGTAAACGAATTTTTGAACGATCCTAACGACGTCACTGTCGCGCATTTCGTACCGTCATACGCAAGGCAGTGTTCGCTTAGGGACGTGGGCTGCGAAGAATTTACCAACGTGGAACTCGCGGCAGCCGGCGGAGAATCAAAAGCGTATTTCAATTACGTTCGCGCGTGCGAAAAACCGAACGACAACACGGAGACATATTTCACATGGGAGGGGTCGGATACTACCGGTTATCAACTTCGCACGTGGAGCTTGATTCATGACGCCGCGGCGCCGGCTCCATTTCCGCCGAAGATCGTGCAGAAAGCGGGTCAAGACGGGATATTGAAAAATCCGTTGAGCTGCAACGCTTCATATTGGCAGACGGGCGCGGATCCCGATTGCCGCCAACTTTTCAACGCGCAAGGCGATGCTTTTTACGCGTACTTCTCGCAGACGGTTTTGTCCGCTCCGGAATGTACCGACTACCGCATGAACAAATCCAGCGTCGCGGATTGCGGAAAGACAGGAGGATCGTACGATCCGCAGTCCGGCGAATGTATATATAAAATACAGGCCTCGGCAAGCAGAGCGTGTTCCGCGGTCGCTGCTGGATGCCGCGCGTACATCGGCACAACGGGGCGAAATACGACCGAAGTTTTCTTGGAGGATTTCCGAACGACCAGCACGGCGAAATTCACTAAAGGCGATCTCTCGAACGAATCAATTCTCGTCGGCGACAAATCTCTCAAGATCACGGGGACTGGAATTTTGAGCACGGAAACCATTTTCCCTTCCTTTCCGAATCAACTGTACAGCGTTACTTTCTGGGCGAAGACCACGTCTCCGTCGCAGGATACCTCGTTCATAATCGTGGATGGACAAAAGATCGCCGAGTTCCAGGCGCAGGTTGATTGGAGGAGATATGAATTCGGGCCGTTCTCAACGGCGTCAGCCGTTCCGACATCGACGATTAAATTTGCAGAATTGCCGAACGCGACTTTTCTCGATTCCATCCGTATCGAACGGCTGAACGACGTTTCGTATATCGTGAAAGACTCTTGGGCGACTCCTGCCGAATGCGACCGCACGCCCGAGGGCTTGCCGCAGCCGCAAGCAATGCTCGGTTGCCGCGCGTACACGGATCGCGATCAAAAAAGCGTCAATGTTCGCCGCTTCGGACATCTGTGCCGCGAGGAAGCGATTTCGTGCAAGGCGTTCGTGGACACGCGCAACTCGGAAAATCCGTATCTTCAGACTTTCGAATTGCCGGGCACTGACGTGAACTTAAAAACCACGACGTCCAGCAAACAATGGGAAGATCAGTATCTTGGGACGGCCACAACGATTCGTCCCGCCGACAGGTTCGTCTATTTGATCGACGACGCGGGGGCGAGGTGCAGCGCGTCAGACGATTCTTGCCGCGCGTTCGGAAAGCCGAAATACAAGCAGGACTATCTACAGCTCGAGTCCGCGTCAACTTCCAAATTCGAGACCGTCTATTTTATCGACGACATTACCAAGTACGTAACGGGCGACGGCGAGCCGGACATGCTTTGCCGCAAAGACGAGCTTTATTGCGACGAATTCAAGAGCGGAAAAATCACGGCGTACTTCCGCAATCCGGCTGACCACGCTTGCGAATGGAAGGATAAGGCGCTGCTCAAGAAGGACGAGGATAAAGGTATTCCGGCGGACGGGGAGTACACGGGGTGGTTTAGGAAGGGGACTGACGAGCCATGCTATCCATCCGTTCTCTCGTCCGGCAACACGTATCTCATTCAAAACTCCGGAGATCCGGGTTACACGGGATGGGGCGGACTTTGCCCCGTGGAACAATCCGAGTGCACGGAGTTCCGCGATCCGAACGATCATAGCGATCCTGTTCATCCGTCCGGAAAACCGTATTTCTTCATCCATAATCAACGCTTGGACGTAAAATCTTGCAACGGAAAAGTAGACCTCCTTTCCGGCTGCATCCTGTTCCGCGACATGGGCGACGTGCGTCTTCGTTACAGCGTTCCTGCGACTTACGCCAAGAGTCACGCCGAGGGCGACGTGCCGGAATCGCCGATTGACTGCGTTACGGATCCGGATAATGATTTTTGCAAGAAATGTACGGATTTGAAGTTTACTTTCTCCAGTTACGATGAGAATTCATTCGCCTTTATAACATGCGCGAACACGGATTTTCCGGATGATCTGATACCGGCGTTTATGAATGAAGGAACCGGAAAAACAGCACTGTGCCAGTTCGCCTTGCAGACTCCTTGCGATCCCAAGAAACAAAATTCAATCCAATGCTGGCTGCAGAATCAGTATCCGGATTTTGCCGCGGCCAAGAAAAAGTTTGATGAAAAAGTTTGCGGCAACGACGAAAGTTGTTCCGTTTCCGTAGGGAACGTTGCGACAGCAGGCAAGTGCACAAAGGCCGCCGTGCAAAATGACGCGAACATCGTATTGAAGGTTAACCTAGATCGCGATTGCGCACAGTGGCTCGGATGCGCCACGGCGGAAACCGTGTTTGATCCCGCGCAACAGAAATATAAAGACGTCTGCATGGAGACCGCCATGTGCGACGTGTCGAAGGGTTCTAACGCCGGAACTTTTTGCGCCAATTACGTTGATAGAACGAAAGACCCCATACTCCGTCCCGGCGTGTTTTTCAGCCGCGAGACTTACGTACAGCGTAAGAGCGGTTTCGGCGCGCTGGATTATTCCGGATACGCGATTCCTGACCAGTTTCAGGCGGCGGACATACAAAACAGAAAAGTAGGCGCGGAGCTTTTTGCCAAAACTCCGTTTTTGGCGAACAAGTTTGCGCAGGACTATCGTCTTGTTGCGGCGGTTTCGGAAAAGACCGGCATGGTTATTTTTCCGAAAGATGAAAACGTTCCGGCGGATCCGCTTTATCCGAACCTGCTCATTTGCAAACACAGGCAGACCGGAAGAACGGGATACTTCAGGTTAGGAGCCGGTAAAGGAAACCGCGTGTGTTATTTCCCGATTGACGCGCTTTCAACCAGATCGGCGGACGCTATAATCGACCCTTCCAAGAACGAAGCTGATCCGCGAAACATACAGCCGCTTTCCGACACGATGCGTCAGGCGGTTGATCCGAAAATAGACCTCTCGCTCCTCCGTTCCTTTCCGCCTGCGGAATGCAAAGCGTATCCCGAAACCGACTCGCCGTTCCCGAATTATTACGTCAAGGAGTGGGACTACGGAACGGATCCGTTCAAGAAAACCAAAACCGCGGAAGGATACGAAGCCGCCAATTATTGCGAATGGGGAGAGGACTGCGCGTGCAGTTATCGCAAGGTGAAGTATGGGGGGCAGACAACGAGATACGTTTCGCCGTTCGGGCAAGCGCCGGCAGGAGGAGTTTGCAGTGGGGGGACGAAGGATGGATATTCATGCGTGCCCGGACAAAATCAAACCGTTGGCGGCACGGATGTTGGCTCGGCTATTTCAACAGGAGAAGACGTTGGATGCCCTGGTGGTACGTGCATGGAACTTAGCGACGTGATTTTGGTGCGCGGACAGTTCGGTCAGTGTTTGCAGCGTGATTACGCGAGATCGGTTGCAGGCGAATCCGGAAGACACCCGTGTCTTATATGGAATCCTAACCCGGTACTTTCCGGCACGTATGATTCCACTCATTATATTCCGAAAGCCGGCTACTTACCCCCCGTGAATGCCGGAGAGTTTTACTGTCTAAATACGGCGGAACCGCCGCTCGAAACAATTTGGAGCGCGGAAAGTTGGACAGCGTATAACGATAGCGGCAACCGCGGGAATGCGAATGCAGGTAAAGACCAACCGGCGGATGGCGCTAACCAATTCTTCTACCTCCCGGGCAGTCTATCTAAATTCAACTACGATACCGGCTACATCGCGGCGCAGTGTCATGATTACGGAGATGAATGTACAGAGGCGCAAGCTCCTATTGTAACACCGGCAGGCGTGATAATGGTCGATGTTGAAGGAGCGTGTACGTGTCATGACGGAATCGGTGATTTTGTTGTTGACGGCTATGTCGATTATGAGTCCGCTTGGAGAGCTAAGTTGTTAAAAGACGATAAGCCAATGCCGGAAGAGTGTCGTGGCGATCCAATGACCTGCTTGGAAAACTGGAGAGCGATCGGACTTGGAAAGAACATTGAGGGACGCCGGCCGCTTGACGGTGGAGTTGAGAGCGATCAGGCTCGGCGATGTATTGCGGCTACCACCGGAAATGAAACCGACAACATGAGCGGAGGTCCTGGGAGCGGAGGATATGTAAAGGATGGAATAGGACCGTGGGACAATTCTCCTGATTCGGATTTCAATATCGGCAGATGGATTCAGACCGGCCGCGGTACCGGAAGGTCGTACATGGAATATTTCTTCGCCGTTAAACCTGCGGGCGTAGCCAAGTGGCTGTATCCTGAAGCCACAAAAGAACAGCTTGAGGATTTGAAAAATAATTCAGTTCGAGATCGCAACTTCGCGCAGTTCAAGTTCAGCTTGAAACCGGTGGATGAGTTTACGATCGCCTGCATGCTTCCGCCTTCGTATGTGGAAGGTATTTCGGTTGATGATTATACGAATTACGACGCTGTAAAACAGGCGTCTCGGCAAGCCGTATCCGCTTTTACCAAGGATTTTGACGGCGCTCTCGACCGTTCAAAGGAAGCTATCTTGAAGGACAAAGACGGAGCTCCGATGAAGCTCCGATGTTCCGGAATGAATGACGGCAACGATGCTGATGAGAAGGGCAACGACGGACAGTGTTATTACAAATATTGGGAAACCAGCTATCGGATGGACGGAGTTTCGAAGTTCGAATGGGCGAACGCGGACAAGGGCACGTCGTTCTATGACCGCAAGGATTCTTTCTACGCTCACGAGCGCGTTTGTTCAAAGTCCGGTTTCGCCATACGCGCGATGTTTGAAAACGCGGCACAAGATCAAAACGACATTCCGACGAATCAGATAAAAGAAAGCCAGTTGTCCGGTCCATGGAATTTTGTAGGATTTTGGATCACCGCCTGTAACGCCACGGAAAACACAGAATCATCGTTATTTCTTCAATTGCGCGTAAAACACGCCGACGTTTGCAGGCAATTGGCGCAGGTCATTTCTCCGCACACGCGCGAAAGCGCGGCGTTTGCGGATCGCGTTTGGTCAAATGGAACGTTTGCCGTTCCGTTGCTTGGGTACTCTTACTCAACGGATTATTCGCCATTCGGATCAGCGCTCGGAACGCGCGAACCAGGAATCGAACCGTTGTTTCAAACCGGAGGCCCTGTTCAGGATTATTCCATTTTGCGACCTCCCACGTTCTTGGGGTCTGGCGCCACATACGCGACTTATCGTCAAAGCCCGATTCATAATTGGGCGTATTTGACGAACATTTTCGCCAGAATTTATCGCGTTTACACTTTCTTTGACGCTGGCGTCAGTCGAGAGAGTTGGGCGTGCGTTAGCGGTCCTAATTTCGGCGTAGTGTGCCCGACAAAGCACGGACAAAACGATTGGGAAGACAAAGCTCGCGCCGTTTGCGGAGGCGTCGGAGCGTGCAACGACTCACTGGTTTCAAAAGCAACGAAAAATAAGCTCGGTCGCTGCAACGCGCTGTCGGGAGTGAACGCGGGTTTGCCGTGCGGAGAAGGGGCGCAGAAAGTTACGTTGGATCCCGTGTGCCACAACGCGCCGATGAAGAACGTCGGAGGCACACTGGTACCGCAGTATACGGAATGTAAAATGCGAACAGGTTGGAAGTATTGTCCTGATTCGCAGCAATATACGAAAGAAAAAGATTGCGATACGAAAAACGCGTGGGGAGTAAAAACGGCGTATGAAACATACGATGCGTTCGGATGCGGAAATCAGGCCGTGGAGCCGGGTTCCAGTTGCAGAGAGCCCGATAAGTATTCAAAAGATTGTCCTCTACGAATAGACGAGGGTACTTTGGAATGTATTCCCGACACTTTTGGCGCCAACGTCGGGCATTGCAATAACGGGTATGAACACGCGCGCTGCATAAAAAAGGAAGATTGCGTGTTTACGGTTTCGCAGTGGTGGGGAGGGTTTGACGATCAGCATCTGGTTGACTCGGGCGGACAAAAAGCCTTGCAGGTTAAAGGGTTTAATAAAAATACTAAAACCGTAACGTACCTGAATGCTCCTGTTGAATTGACGCAAGTTACTTTGTCTAATAAACAAAATGTTCCAAACGGATGCTCGGCAAACAATACTACGATGAGCTGTATCCAGAGAGTAGTACAAGCTGTTGGACTAACCGGAGATTTTGCTTTTGCTTATCAATTACGAAACGGGCACATCGGAAATTTGACCGCCAATTCATATCTGCAGAAAAAATGGCCGGCGCCTCATAAGTATGCAGGCGACACCGGGGCTGAAACTTATATGGTTCCAGGACTCTGCGAGGGGCCTGAAGGCGCATCACAGGATCCTGATAATATGCTCGGTAATTCTACTGTAGCGTCTTATGGTGATGCGTCCGGTTACGGAATTCGCGCCGATTACGCCTTCAAGGTCGGGCTATGCGACGGTGGAATAAATGACGGGCAGTTGTGTTTCAACAAGTCGGACATTAACGATTCGGCATGGCCGCATCCTAACTCGTGTATGCCCATACTTCCGCTTGATGCAACAAAAGAACAGAAGGACGCGTTGTTGAATGCGCAGGATTATTGCAAGGCCGTAGCGACTATAAATCCTGACAAATCGCAGACTCCGATAAAAGAGTGCGAATTCGACACGGATATCGGCGATAAGTTTTCGGAAAATCCGGATGCGGATAACAACGCCTGTACGCGAACCACCGGATATAAGCCGCGACGCGATTTATGCGGAGATAATTTGGAGACGGAAAAGTGCTTGGTTGGATACGATCTTCGTATAGGTCAATCTCAATCCTCTCTTGATCAGAGCAAGAAGACGACGCCAACGGACGTAACCTCTGGATTCCACAACCCGATTTTCTTGGGACTTGAAAAAGCCAATCCGAACGACTACATGCACATTGCATATTACGCGCCGCGGCCTCCGACTATCGCTGCGCCCGATTTGAGCCGCTCGTGCGAAGCGCCCGGGCAGTGCAAGATTTCGAAAGTCGGCGGTTTCTCGCTCGAGAATCAATCCGAAGGGTCGCTCTCGTTCGGCGGCGGAAAGGCGCAAGTATCCATGAAGTTCTACGGCTGGGCGGCGCACGACCAAACTCCAATTAAAGACGTTTACATAGACTGGGGCGACGGAGTAATAACCGAAGTCGAAGAAGCGCGGATAAAGAACCGCAAACCGTTCTGCGGAGGAACGAAAGAATGCGAGCTTGCTCCAGGGCTCACATGCAACTCGGACTCCGATTGTCCTCCGGCGACCGGCAAGTGCGTGGACGTTGGAACGTGTTCGCAGAATACATCTCTTATATGCGTGCGCAACGAAGACTGTAATATCGGAGGCGTTAAAGATGCCAAATGCAACATCCGCCAATTCTTCGGCAACTCCGAGGACGCTTGCGAGGCCAACTATTTCGAGTTCGGCCACGCGTACGCGTGCAATCCGGAGAAGCTTCCGCTATGCGGAACGTCCAAGCATTGCAGCAGGAATCCGGACATAGAGTGCACCGACGCGAACGTCGCGTCAGTCTGCGGAGTAGGAGATAAATGCTTGGCTGACCTCGCCCCCTCAAGCGTAGACGGAGTAGCCGGAGGATGCTACGACGACAAAAAAGTCGCCTGCCGCTTCACCCCCAAAGTAATGCTAAAAGACAGCTGGAACTGGTGCACGGGGGAGTGCAGAGCGGGAGCGATAGTGGGAGATGTGCCGAGCGACATTAGCGGCTCACTCGTCAAACACCTCTATGGAGGTTGCTGGGATGGGACGGAGACGAAGAGGAATACGAATTTGGACGAGTTGATAATGGATGATAATAAAGGGGAAAATGAATGCCGTCTTGAAAGGATTACACAAAAGGAGATTGACGAGCAATCCAATACAAAAAAATCCTATTATCGCAATCTACGTCCATGGATCGTGTATCCAGGATCAGTACAAGTCGGAACGTATAAGTAAAACAGTTTCGGAGAGGACCTCCCCTAACCCTCCTTCGCAAGGAGGGGGATTGCTCCCGTCCTCCCCCTTGCGAAGGGGGAGTTAGAGGGGGTCTGAGCCCGAATCTTATGACTGAAATATTTAATCAAGAATCCAATAAAGAAAAACGTAAAGCTCTTCGCAACGACATGCCTATTGCAGAACGATTGCTTTGGATGGAGCTGCGCAGTAAAAGACTGGATAACTTCAGATTCCGACGGCAATTCGGAATCGCTAACTACATCGTGGATTTTTATTGCCCGTCAGAACAGATGGTTATTGAAATTGACGGAGATTCGCATTATGAAGCCGACGCGCAAAGGAAAGACGCGATGCGGCAATCGTTTATCGAATCGCTTGGCATAAAAGTTTTGAGATTTACGAATATCGAAGTGCACGAGAATATGGAGCAGGTTCTTGAGAGGATAAAGGAATGTTTGAAAGTGGGGAGACCTCCCCTAACCCCTCCTTCGTAAGGAGGGGTATTAATCCTCCCCCCTTCGCAAGTGGGAGTATCCCCGTCCTCCCCCTTACGAAGGGGGGAGTTAGAGGGGGTCGTGAGCAGGTGGATATGAAAAACCCCTCGCGAGAGTCGCGGGGGCTGGGTCTGACCTGAAGAGGAGAGCGCGGACGCGTGTCACGTTCCCGGATGGTGGCTCCAGACGAATTTTTTTTCGTCGAGCAGCGTCTCTCCTCCGACATCGTAGTATCGTTCGGTGAAAGTTTTGCAGTCCTGGCTGAATTCACCATCGCTGCATCCAGTTATGTCACAGATGAACTGATTCCAGTAGATACGATTTCCGGACATGATGCCACTGTTGTCGTAGGGACCATGGTCGCCAGCAGGGAAGGAGTACTGACCGTATGCGTACCAATCTGTATCGATCGTGAACGGATTATCCGGATTTCCGACCATCACCCACGTGTCTCCATTCACGAAGCTCACGCAGTCGTTGGGCATCTGGTAGTGCTCGCCCTTGGGAAGGTCGTATCCGCAGTCGTTGAAGCGGACGCCCTCCTCATTGATGGTGAACTTGTTGCCGTCCGGCGGGCACAGATCCAGCCCCTCCGCCAGCCATGCCTCGCAGAACTCGTCGGTCGTTGCGCCGTCCTTCGGGCACACGAGAGTGTCGCCGATTTTGCAATCATTCCCGAACGGATCCTCCGGCGTCGGGCCGCACACTCCGGTGCTTCCTCCGCCTCCTGTTCCGCTGGAGGTGGTACCGCCACCGCCGTTGCTTGCGCCCGTGCCGCTCGAAGTCGAGCTGGTTGAGCTGTTTCCACCGTCGCCGCTTGAAGACGACGACGTGCCGTTCCCGCCGCACGCGGCGAGCACGGCAAGAGCCAAAATCAGAATCGTCGTTCGCATTTCGCTTCTCCTCTTCAATTGTCGAAGGTATAGGGCCGGCACCATGCCGAGCCATAAGGAACTGTGTTTACTATACCACGACTCGCAACCCCTGCTTATCAGAATCAAGGAGGGTTGTCAATGACCCCATACACCCTGTCTCCTAATTTTTCAAAACCCATTTATTTGGCAACGGACCTCCGGATTTTTTATATGTATACTCCATTAATTTAGAAAGAATCGTTTTTTTCTTTTCTATGTTTATCTCTTTATAAAAATTACCTATGCGATTCGCAAATTTTCTATCCATCCCCATAAGGATTGTCATTAATTCGTTTGGTTGTCCTAAAGACTCTTTGTTAAGCTTGAGAAATAACTCAATAATATTACTCACCAATAAATGACTATCCATACCAAAAGCCAAATAATCTTTTTTCTGCATGTCTCGTTGGACTTCACCCCAAAAATCGTCTATTGAGTACTTATGCATCAAAATTTCTTCATTTTTATATTTTGTTTTTGACCGGAGATTATTTTTTGCGACAGCTTGAATGTTTTTCAATTCTTTTCCTCTTTGGAATAAAAGTATGCCATGAGACAACATGTGCGAAGTAATTCGGCGCAGATTATTTTTATCCTGTTTTAGATAACTAGTTGCTTCCTTTATTGTGTTAAATATAACATCGACTCGTACTTCGTTAACTATGAAATTACTTCTTGAAATCACCCTTTTTTTTTCAGTAGAATATAAAAATCAATATCAGAATATTTATCAAATCTATCTCTCGCCGCAGATCCGAACAACATAATACCTAAGACATTTTTGTCTTCTCTATATCTTTTTACTAAATCATTACAAATTTCTCGGATAAACTTTTTCATAAAAATAAACGGGGCTAAGGACAGTATAACACTTTTCCTTAGCCCCTGAGATCTGTCACTATGACTAGTGACAGTTGCTGGGTCGCTGACAGGTGCAGAGCACCTTCAGTTTCGGCAACGGCTTGACCTTGAGGGCCGGTCGCTGCTGCTTTTGCTGCGCCTTCTGCATGGCATTCACCTCCTTTCTTCTGCAAGATTGAGAAGCTACGGCTCTGAAGCCGTCGCCTCTCGCAGCTGTTCTCGAAGAATCTCTTGAGTCATGCGACGGTAGAAGTCGCACATTCGTTCAATCTTGACGATTTTCGTCGCCGAAGCGAATTCCTGCGTGATGTTGCACCCACCGCCACATTGCCCTTCGATCATGCATCCCTTGCACATCTCCATTACTCCGGTGAGACGCTCTCTCACGAAGCTATGATAGGCGCCGCCGAACGCATGAAATGATTGGATCTCTGATAGAGTCCCTAGCTTGATCGTACTATAGCCACACGCGTAGATATCTCCTGACGGACCTACGCACATGCTATTGCCGCGTACCGCGCCACAGAATGCGGTGCGGCTGTCAAGCGTTAATTCGTTCAAGTTCTCGGCTGGTCGTGACCAGAATCCCGGAACATCAACGCCTCGTGACGCAGCATAACGCCGAATCCGTATTAGCTTGGCGACGACATCCTCAATCGGGATCTCCACAGTGTTGACAACGTCGATATCAATCCTGACGTTATTCATGTCGCGGGAAACCGCCCAGTCGACGATCGATTCGTCGAGCTCGTGAAAGTTTTTTTCTGTGACAGTCACCGCGATGCCGTCCAGTGGATATCCAGACTGCGACAACACGTCGAATCCACTTATGATTTGCGCGAAGGTACCGCCGCCGGACTTCGTCAGTCGCACGCGATTGTTTCCATCGCGTAAACCATCGAGACTGGAAGCGATTTTTACCTGATGCGCCTTGAGCGCTGCGGCAATCTCACGTGTTATGAGAGATGCGTTTGTGTTGATCGAGAAGCTGAACTAGAATTCCGAGTCATAGGTGGCGTGGCAGTATTCAAGCACCTGCTTGATAACCGGCCATGCCATTAGCGGTTCGCCTCCGCCGAAGTTGACTTCGGCGATACGTTTTCCGTGCCTCCGCAAAATTGCGAGATACCGATCAACCGTCTCCTTGGCCATTTCAAATCGCATAAACTTCTTGGGGCTGTTGATGCGGTCGGAGTTTCCCAAGTTATTGAAGTGTATGCAATATGTACAGCGGAAGTTGCACGCCTCGCTCATGATGAGCTCGAGATAATTAATCAGCGAACCGCTGACGATTTCCTTTTCCAGCTTTCGTGCATGCCCTTCGAGGAATGCTCGGTCATCAAAATTTTCTGGCACGAGTAAGTAACATCGCAGCAATTCCTCAATCGCCGCGTTATCTTCTTCGGTTAGCTCAACGCCAAGCCGCGAACCAATTGTGGTCGGCTCTGAAAACGACTTGAGAAACTCGAGCGTCTCAACAGGGACGACTTTCGGGCATCCGAATAGGGAATGCCAAATCACCGCGAAGCCGCCATCTCGTACGACCTGCACGAATGGCGACATCCTATAGGCGACATTAAGGCAGAGTGTCATTGCGTACCCCTTCTGTGTTTGAATTTTAGATGTGCACTAATGAGATACTTAAGATAATTTCATGTTTATTTCAATTCTATTGGCGTGAATGCACGCTTCTTCGCGATCGTCCAGGTCGCCCAAAAAAAGGGACTTGACCTCATTTACCATTTATATGACCTCATTTACCCGATTTTTTCCCAAAATGAAAACCCCCTCTGCGAGTTGCGAAGGGGGTCGAGGCCGCTCGCTTGAGGGCGTGGCGGCTAGGGGGACGACGAGGGCGCGGGCTGCGAGAAGATCATGGCGCGGCTCGTTGGGTTGTCGGCGATCGCCAGGTGGCGGAGCGATATTTCCTCTGCGTCTTCGAGCAGAGACACGTCGAACGCTCCGCGGATCCGCGCAACCAGCTCGCCAACGCTCCGATAAGCGCCTTGCAGGAGAA
>CAZQNT010000005.1:30537-41339 GCA_964595075.1 uncultured Gammaproteobacteria bacterium
CCTCCCTCGCGCCTTCCGAAATACTGGCGCGACAGAGACCGTCTTGCGAGACGAGTTTCGCGCACACTCGATTCAAGATCTCCGGCATATCGTCGCTACGTGC
This sequence comes from uncultured Gammaproteobacteria bacterium, assembly GCA_964595075.1. Classification (GTDB taxonomy): domain Bacteria; phylum Patescibacteriota; class Patescibacteriia; order 2-12-FULL-60-25; family 2-12-FULL-60-25; genus JAHJFW01. Next base: position 30,641 of record CAZQNT010000005.1, read on the forward strand.
GATGAGCGGAGGCCACGCGAGCGGCTGCTGGTCGAACTCCCCGCGCAAACGCGGCATCCATTCACAAAACGCGCGCGCGAACCCTTTCATCCTGGTGAAATGCGCGATGACGAGCTTTGGTCGCACTCCTTCGCACAGCAGCTCTTCGAGAGCCGGGAGCACGCGGAACGGCAGCGTTTCCGCATTGAGCAAGACGATTCCGCGTTCGTTCGTCATGTCTCTTTTCTGAAGCGAAAACACGGCATTCGGTTCCATCGAGCGAACCACGTGCGGCGCGTTCAGACCGAGTCGTTTCACGATTTGCCTGATGAAGTCCGCTACTTCGAAACAGTCGCTCGGGTGAACTACTAGACACACGCCCTTGGATCTCGACACGCTCTCGACGCAGTGGCCGAAGAGAGCGCTGATGGCGTCGCTCTCGATCACAGCGTCGATCTCCATCTCCGTTCTTCGCATCCGTTTGCTCGATGGTGGTGGAACACAGTCCATCGCTTAACCTCGTTTCGCTGCTGACGAACATCATCGTTCGCCTTGTTTGGGTGGAAGTTGCGCTACCCGTTATTGGGGAATCGAATATACCCACAATTTGCGCTATTGTCAATATCCGAAAGACGTGCTAGTATCCATTCATTGACTCGTTCCGGATGGAGCGAGTTATTTATTAGAAGGTAATTTATTGTTCACAAGGGCGATCGTAAGGATACGCCCCTACGTGGGGAGGGCGGGACAAGCCCGCCCCTACGACTACTCACTACTCACTACTCACTTCCCCAATATGGCTTCCCCAATTTCCCAGGCGATGCGTCAGATATGCGATGAGAAGAACATCTCGTACGAGTCGGTTCTTGAAGCTGTCGAATCTTCGTTAGCCGCGGCTTTTCGTAAGGATTTCGGCGGCAAAAATCAGAATATAAAAGTGGAATTCGATCCTGAACAGTATGACGGAGCGACTGCGGGCGTCCGTATTTTTGACGTGAAAGAAGTAGTGGAAAATATGGAGTTGCCTGACGATTATTTCGAACGCTTTGAAGCGGCTCACGGCGCGAAGCGTTTGGGTTTGGGGCCGAAGCCGTTTCAAGGAGCTCCGGCGGAAGATGCGCCGAAAGAGGAAGGCGAGGAAGAGTTTCTTTTTAATCCCAAGACCATGATAATGCTCTCCGACGCGCGCGACCTTAAACCGGATGCGGCGGTCGGAGAAGAGATACGCGTTGAGATGGCGATTCCGGCGGCGTTCGGTCGCATGGCCGCGCAGACCGCGAAGCAAGTGATTATGCAGAAGCTTCGCGAAGCGGAACGCGATGTCATCTATCAGGATTTCAAAGGCCGCGAAGGCGAGCTCATGAACGTCACTGTTCAACGCCGCGAGGGTCGCGTAGTACTCATAGACCTAGGTCGCGCAACCGGCGTTCTTCTTCCTGAAGATCAGATCGAAACCGAGCGATATTTTCCCGGCACGCGGCTCAAAGCGTTACTCCGCGAAGTGTCCATGACGAGCAAGGGACCGGAAATAAGATTGTCGCGTTCCAGCAACGGCGTCGTTGCGGCATTGTTCGCGCAGGAAATTCCGGAAATTTTGAACGGCGTGGTTGAGATAAAAAACATTTCTCGCGAACCGGGTTCGCGCACGAAAGTCGCGGTGACAACGAACGACGATGCCATAGATCCGATCGGTTCGTGCATAGGACAGCGCGGCACTCGCATACAAACCGTAATTCGAGAATTGAACGGAGAAAAAATCGACGTGGTATTATGGTCTGACGACGTGTCCGAATATATAAAGAATTCGCTTAGCCCCGCCAAGATCCACGGAGTTGAACTTAGGCAAAGCGACCATCTTGCGATGGTGAAAGTTCATCCGGATCAGTTGTCGCTCGCCATCGGCAAAGGCGGTCAGAACGTCCGGCTCGCCGCGAAACTCACGGGTTGGAAGATTACTATCGCGGAAGAAGGCGGAGCGGTCGTCGCGGATTCGGACGTTGGGGAGTTTGAAAAAGTTAAGGAGGAAACAAAAGAAGAGGAAACGCCGGTTACGGCGGAAGCGTCCGGAGATAAACCGGAAACCGTTGCCGAAGCGGACGCGAAAGACGCGGTTGCGGTAGAGAACGGAGAGCCGCTCGAAGGTCCGAAGACTGACGAATAAAAAATAAACTATGTCATCGTTTTTCACAACAATACTTATACAACCGATTCTCAACCTTTTGGTTTGGCTTTACAACGTCATTCCGGGAAACGATCTTGGCATCGCGATCATAATTCTAACCGTCATAGTCAAAGCGATTCTGTTTCCGTTTACCAAAGCGCAGATCAAGCAGCAACGCGCGCTTCAAGAATTACAACCGAAAATCGAAGAGGTCCGGAAGCGTTTGAAAGACGATAAAGAGGCGCAGGCGAAAGAGCTCATGGAGCTTTACAAGCGGGAAAAGGTGAATCCCGCTTCTTCATGTTTGCCGCTGTTGATTCAGCTCCCGATTTTTATCGGGCTGTATCGCGCGTTGGCGGACGGCTTGAACTCGAAGGGATTCAATTTGTTGTATCCTTTCGTGGCAAATCCGGGGACGATCCAGACCATGATGTTCGGAGTGATAGACCTCTCGAAACCGAATTATATGTTGGCGGTATTGGCTGGCGGAGTCCAGTTTTGGCAATCGTGGCAGATACTTCGAAAACCTAGTCCCGCAGCTCCGCCGCCGGCAGAAGTCAGCGCCGAACCGGGCGCAAAAGACGAAAGCATGGCGGCGAGCATGAATAAGCAGATGATGTACGTGATGCCGCTTGTCACGGTATTTATCGGAATCTCGCTCCCCGGCGGACTTACGCTTTACTGGCTCGTAATGAGCTTGCTTACCGTCGCGCAGCAATCGTTGTTTTTGAAAAAACCGCATAAGGAAATTGTAGCTGCGTAGGGGCGGGCTTGTCCCGCCCTCCCCGGAGGTAGGGGCGTATCCTTGTGATCGCCCTCCCCGCGTTTGGTTTTATTCGGAGCGTGCGCTACGCTTTTCTTATGCAACTCAATCAGCGGAGTTTGATTGGACTGCCGGTACGAACGCGAGGCGGCGACTTGCTTGGAAAATCGTCCGAATTGATTATCAATACCGAAACCGGCCGCGTGGATTTTATTGTCGTTGGCAATCGCAGACCCATTTCGAATTTCATACAGCCGGAATTACGAATTGCTTGGTCGCAGATAATCCGGGTCACATCGGAAGAGATTAAGGTTGACGATGCGGCGATCGCGGAACCCTTTCCGCATTTAGCTTCAGGAATGGCATGAACGACGAAATTCGCGCGATGCTCATGCGAGCCATGGCCTTTCATACTTCGTGGGGTCATGCGCCTACTCGCGCGGAGCTCGTCGCCACCGCGGAAGGATTGGGGGACGTATATTTCGCGGACGCGGTTTGCGTTTTGGATGAGCTGATAGCTTGCGGAGAGATTCATGAACGGTTGGGCAGATTAACGTTTCTTGACTCTCAAGATCTCGTAGACGAGATTCGAGCTTGCGAAGTTTGGCGTGAACGGAAGATTCGCGTAGCTCGCGGAGTGGCTTCTCGTTTGGCGAAAATTCCAGGCGTAAGATTCGTCGCGTTATGCAACACGACGGCTCTTGGACACGCAAACGATAAAAGCGACGTTGATTTTTTCGTCGTGTGTCGCAAAGGAACCTTGTTCACAACGCGAGGTTTGGCGGCTTTGCCGTATAAGTTGTCGCGTAGGCGTCCGGGCGAAGAGGAGAGGGACGCGGTATGCCTTTCATACTTCGTGACTGATGACGGGCTCGACCTTTCATCGCACATGCTCGCTCCGGACGATCCGTATTTTCGATATTGGTTCTTGTCCTTACTACCTCTTTACGATGACGGAGTTGGAGAGGATTTGTGGTCGTCGAATCGCGTAATAACGTCACGTCACCCTTTCGCGCATAAGTGGATCGCGCCGTCGGATTTGGAGGTAGATAAAAGTCGTTGGTCACAATCCAGAGTTTTTCGTTTTGTCGAGCCGTTAGCGAAATATCTTCAAATGCTAACGTTCCCGGCGGTTATCAAGTCGCTTATGAATAGCGATACGCGAGTGATCGTTACCGATAAAGCGCTAAAGTTTCATGTAGACGATAGACGTGAGGAGATCCGCGCTAAATACGAAGAGATTTGTAAGGATAAAGATATTACTTCCGCTTCGTGTCATTCCCGTTCCTCCAAAGGCGGATGCGCCTCAGGCGCAGAAGACGGGAATCCAGAATTGATAGGAAAGATTAACCATTTATCATGGATCCCCCCGATTGCAATCGGGGGTATGACAAACGCACTCACGAAGATTTTTTTCTCAATCGCTTGGCGCTTGGCGGTTTTAGTTCTCCCATGGCAAACGCGCTGGTTTTCCGACGCCTCTCTCGCCGGATGGCCGTGGGAGCAAGGGCGTCTTTCGTTTTACGCTTCGTGGTTTATTATTATCACGGCAACGATTTTGGGATTCAAAACGTCTTCTCAAAATTCTTCACAACTCGCGCCAACAAAAGTGGTCCGTCCGAACCACTTTTGTTGGTTTATATTTTTGATGTTGTTTGCGGGGAGCTTGTTTTTTTCCGGTGGCGCGAGCGGCGCGTTCAGAGCCATAGGTCAGTGGTGGGCGCAGATTTTTTTGCTCGGATTGTTTGTAGTGGCCTTGCGACGAGCGGCGGTCTCTCATAGAAAGATAACGACTTGGTTCGTGATCTCGCTTCTTCCGCACATTGCGCTCGGAGTTTGGCAATACGCGACGCAGAAAGTCGTCGGATCTTCGTGGCTTGGAACACGGCGTGTACCGACTTCTTCGTATCTACGGCGGGTTTCCTCATCCGAATATTTTCGGCGGCTGGTTGGCCGTTGGATTGATTTTAGCGATTTGGCTCGCGGCGACGTCCGCAACGAAATATCGCGCGTTATCGTGGGCGATCGTCTCCGCGTTTTGCTCCATGACGCTTATATTAACTTACGCGCGCAGCGCTTGGATCGCGGCGATCGTGGGAATTGTGGTTTTGATTGCGGCGCGACTTCCGGGTTCAGGGCGGGACAAGCCCGCCCCTACGAAGCAATTTTTATTTGTTGCGCTTCTTTGCTCTTTCCTCGCGTCCGCAATCGTGGTTATTCCAAACGCGGATCATATCAAGTCGCGCTTCGTCGCTTCAGAACGGCTTGAGCAAAAATCGCTCGACGCGCGAGTCGGCGGTTTGCGCGAAGGCTGGGAAATGTTTTTAAGGCAACCGTTTTTCGGAACCGGTCCGAACGCGGAACTTTTTCTTCTCGCGCATAGATTGCCAAAGGGATCCACGGTTGAACCGCTCGAACCGCCGCATAACGCGTTTCTTTTGGCGCTGGTGAATTTTGGGATCGTTGGAATGATTTTGTTGTTCATGATTTTGCTAACTGTGCGATCGCTGGGATACGCGCATACTAGGGGAGGGCGGGACAAGCCAGCCCCTACAAGCTACTCGCTACTCGCTTGCATGGTGATTCTTGCGATTTTCGACCATTATCTGCTTTCCGCTTGGTCGGGGCAGGCGCTTGTCGCCGCAGCGTTTTGCATATCGGATACCTCTTGACGCGTAACGGTATCTTTGGCAATGTTGCGGCGCATGAGCGTTAGCAGTCTTTAATTAACATTGCTAATTTGCTTAATAAATCATTAAACGAATCGTTTATGACGCTACGTCCATTGGGCGATCGGGTCATCGTGAAACCCGCCGCCAAAGAAGAGATGACAAAGGCAGGAATTATTCTTCCGGATACTGTAGACAAGGAACGTCCGGAGCAGGGCGAGATAATCGCAATCGGTCCGGGCCGTATGCTTGATAACGGAAATCGCGCGGCAATGTCGGTCAAGGTTGGCGACAAGATCGTATTTAAGAAATACTCTCCTGACGAAGTGAAGGTCGGTGACGCGGAATATCTCGTCATCTCCGAATCCGACGTAATGGCCGTTATCGAGTCCTAACCTGACACCTGATACCTAAAACCTGAAACCTATTACTATGGCAAAGCAAATCATCTTTAATGAAGAAGCGCGTCATGCGCTGAAGCGCGGCGTGGATCAGCTCGCGAACGCGGTTCGCGTTACTCTCGGTCCGAAAGGCCGCAATGTTGTTATCGATAAAGGATACGGCGCACCGACGATTACCAAGGACGGCGTCACGGTCGCGAAAGAAATCGACCTTGAAAACAAGTTCGAAAATATCGGCGCGGATCTCGTGAAGGAAGTTGCGTCGAAAACCAACGACGTAGCGGGAGACGGCACTACAACGGCGACGGTGTTGGCGCAAGCCATGATCGCGGAAGGAATCAAGAACATCACTGCCGGCGCAAATCCTCTAGCGGTTAAGCGCGGTATGGAGAAAGGTCTTGAAGCGCTCGTTAAAGAGTTGAAGGAAAAAATTTCCAAGCCGGTTTCTGAAAACGAGATCGAACAGGTCGCGTCCATATCCGCAAACGACGCGGAAATCGGAAAGACAATTGCCAGCGCGATGAAGCAGATGGGAAAGGATGGCGTTATCACCGTCGAAGAGTCGCAAACGTTCGGCGTAGAGACTGACGTCGTACAAGGAATGAGGATTGATAAGGGATATTCTTCGCCGTACATGGTGACCAATTCCGAGCGCATGGAAGCGGAGTTTACGGACGCTTACATCCTAGTCACTGACAAGAAGATTTCATCCATCCAGGATATTCTTCCTGTATTGGAAAAGGTCGTTCAGAGCGGAAAGAAGGACATCGTTATCGTAGCCGACGACCTTGAGGGCGAAGCGCTTACGACTCTCGTCGTGAACAAATTGCGCGGCACGTTTAACGCGCTCGCTGTGAAAGCGCCGGGATTCGGCGATCGCCGCAAAGAAATGTTGCAGGATATCGCGGTTGTTACTGGAGCTACATTTATAAGCGACGACGTTGGACGCAAATTGGATTCTGTCGGGTTGGAAGATCTGGGTTCCGCTCATAAAGTCGTAGCAACGAAAGATCACACGACATTCGTTAGCGGAGTTGGCGATAAGGCCGCTATCGAAGCGCGCGTTTCTCAAATCCGCAAACAGCTCGAGACTACGGATTCAGAATTTGACCGCGAGAAACTTCAGGAGCGTCTCGCGAAACTCGCGGGCGGGGTCGGCGTTATCAAGGTTGGCGCGGCAACGGAAGTTGAAATGAAAGAAAAGAAACACCGTATCGAAGATGCGGTTGCAGCGACTAAGGCGGCCGTGGAAGAGGGAATCGTTACGGGTGGCGGAGTTGCGCTGCTTCGCGCCATGTCTTGCTTGGATGCGGTGAACGCGGACGGCGAAGAATCCGTGGGCATAAAACTTTTGAAAAAGGCGCTTGAGGAGCCGATCCGCGCGATTGCTGAAAATGCGGGCAAGGATGGCTCGGTCGTCGTGGAGGAAGTGAAGAAGATGAAAGGCGGAGAGGGATACAACGCGCTTTTGAACAAGTACGAGGATTTGGTCGCAGCCGGAATCGTTGACCCGACAAAAGTTACGCGATCAGCTCTGCAGAACGCGGTTTCAATCGCCGCAATGTTCCTCACCACTGAGTGCGTGATTACCGATCTTCCGAAAAAAGAAGAACCAGCCGGAGGTCATGACCATGGCGGAGGAATGGGGATGGGGTACTAGGGAACACGTAACACGTAACACGTAACACGCAACACGTGACTGATGGAAGGAAAAACGCCCCGAGTGACGGGGCGTTTTTCGTTGACTTTAGGGCGTATATTCGATATGTTGGTGAGCGTGAATAAAGAAATTTTGGATCGGATCGAGTCGCTTCAAGCCCGCATCGTTGATGCGTGGCGGGTTTTGAATTTGGACGCGCGGCAGGGGGAGATCAAGGCGCTTGAAACAGAGATGGCGGCGCCGGATTTTTGGTCGGATCAGGAACGCGCTAAACGCGAATCGCAAAACATGTCCGAGCTGAAAAAAGAAGTCGAAGCATGGGCGGAATTAAAGAAGGACGCGGAAGATCTGCTTGAGCTCGCTCAAATTACGGAAGGGGAAAAGGATGAGAACGAAGCCGAGTCGCAGCTCGCCGCGCTTGAAAAGCGTTACTTGGATTTAGAATTCACGATGATGTTTTCCGGCAAATACGACGCGTCTAATGCAGTGGTTTCAATTCATGCCGGAGCCGGCGGTACGGACGCGCAGGATTGGGCGGAGATGTTGCTTCGAATGTTCATGCGCTATGCCGAGAAAAAAGGTTGGAAGACTCGTTTGGTTGATGAGAGCCGCGGCGGCGAGGCGGGAATCAAGTCCGCCACGTTTTTTGTTGAAGGGCGTTACGCTTACGGTCATTTGAAAGGCGAGGCGGGCGTGCATCGTCTGGTTCGCCAATCGCCGTTTAATGCGGATGCGCTTCGTCAGACTTCTTTCGCTTTGCTGGAAGTGGTTCCGGAGATCGATGAGACTGTTGAGATAGAGATAAAGCCGGAAGATTTGCGCATCGATACTTTTATGTCCGGCGGAAAAGGCGGGCAGTCGGTGAACACGACTTATTCGGCGGTTCGCATCGTCCACATTCCTACAAAGATAACGGTTTCATGCCAGAACGAACGATCACAGACGCAGAACAAGGAAACGGCAATGAAGATTTTGAAAGGAAAGTTGGTTGCGCTCAAAGAAGAAGAACTCCGAAAAGAAAAAGAAAAGCTACGCGGCGAGTTTCATAGCGCCGAATGGGGGAATCAGATCCGATCTTACGTTTTGCATCCGTACAAGATGGTGAAGGATCATCGCACCGAGGTCGAGACATCGGATCCGGAGTCTGTCTTGAACGGAGATTTGGACAAGTTCGTCGAAGGATATTTGCGAATGGAAGCTGGCAAGACGGACGTAAAAGCGGAGTTGAACAAGGATTAGATCCATTGTAATGATCGTACTGCGTGTCACAAAACGGAACGTAAAAATCGCAATCGACGCCGCGATAAAAGTTTTGAAACGCGGCGGCGTTATCGCGTATCCGACGGAGACGACTTATGGACTAGGTTGCGATCCGAGAAACGCGAAGGCAGTACTTCGCATCTACGCGATAAAGGGGAGGGAGAAAAAGAAGCCGTTGCTTCTCGTCGCATCGTCCATTGCACAAGTCAAAAAAGTTGCGAGGGTTGTAGGGAAAAATCTCACGCTGGCTAATCGTTATTGGCCGGGACCGCTCACGCTCGTGTTGCCGGCAAAGAGAGGAAAGAAAGAAATTGCGATTCGCGTTTCATCTTCAAAATTAGTCCAATCGTTGACCGAAGCTTATGGATTTCCGATCGTATCGACATCGGCGAATAAGTCAGGAGAACAGGAATGCAGATCAGGGAGAGCGATTGTCGCCACTTTTCAAAATCAAAAAAATAAACCTGATTTGGTTATTGATGTTGGAAGTTTGCCACGAAGAAAACCGTCGACGGTCGCGAGGGTGGGTGAGGGTGGAGATTTTGAAGTTCTGCGCCACGGCGCAATTAAAATATAAATGTGACACCGACTGAAATCAAATCAGCTCTGTATCAACTCGGCGGCCATGCGAACAAGCGTCTTGGCCAGCATTTTTTGATTGATAAAAATGTTTTGCAAACGATCGTTGATACCGCCGATATCAAGCGCGGTGATCGCGTGCTGGAGATCGGGCCGGGATTGGGAGTATTGACGCGGGAACTTCTTGATCGTGGAGCGGAGGTCGTAGCTATCGAGCAAGATCGGAGATTTGTCGAATATTTAGGGCAAGAGTTCTCAGTGCTCAGTTCTCAGTGCTCAGTAAAGATAGTTGCTGGAGATGCGGCAACGATTCATTGGCATGATCTCGTCGAAGAAACACCGTGGAAATTCGTTTCCAACCTTCCTTATTCGATTACGTCTCTTGCGCTCAGAAAAGCGCTTTGGGCGCCACGACCGCCGGAGAAAATTGTTGTTTTGGTACAACGAGAAGTCGCTGAACGTGCAGTGCAAACAGCTGGGATGGATTCCCGTCTCCGCGGGAATGACAAAAAAGGAAAATGCAAGACGTCGCTTTTGTCGCTTATGGTCGCGCTATCCTCATCCTCCGCGCGGATTGTGAAGCGAGTGGCGCGCGGCGCGTTTTTTCCGGCGCCGAAAGTAGAGTCGGCGATTCTTGAAATTATTCCCATGACTTGGCAGGAACGGGAAAAACGATGGGGGATTCATCCGGATAAGATTATGGAGGTGGCGAAAAAGGGTTTCGCGCATCCGAGGAAGTTTTTGAAATCGAATTTAGGTGTCAGGTTTCAGATGTCAGGTTTCAGGGAGGTTGGGATCGATGAGAAAGCGCGTGCCGAGGATTTGTCGCCGGATGATTGGGCGCGGCTGGCGAAGACGATCGTATAAAAAGAAAGATGCCGGACTTGGGAGTGAACCCTATGTCCGGCATCTTGCTATGGAAGTTACCCCCTCCATGGCTAGGGGTGCGCGCGTTCTAGGCCGCGCGCTTTTGCGCCTTGGCCGCCGCCCGCGCCTCGGCCTTGGCCTTGCCGCGAGCCGCCTTGGCCGCTGCCTTGGCCGCTTCCGCAGCCGCCTCGGCCTTGGCCTTGTCCGCCTCCTCCTCGGCGATGAGCGCCTCGATCTCGCGCTCCACGGCCTCGCGCTGAGCCGTCTCCTCGGCGAGGAGCTGCTCGAGCTCCTCCTCCTCGGTCAGCTCGCGCGGCGGCTCGACCGGCACGGCCATCAACTCCGTGGGCGGAGTCGTGG
>CAZQNT010000006.1:0-4914 GCA_964595075.1 uncultured Gammaproteobacteria bacterium
GCCCTAGAATTTGGTTGGCTTCAAAAAAATTCTTGAGCGCCGCCAAGTTAATGCCGGGCAGCGGTATGTGCGCCGCTATGCGAAAAATCACCATTACTCCCATGGCCATCAAGAGCGCGTTTCGCACGTCCTTGACTTGCCAGGCGGATTTCAGTTTTTCCAACATATTGCGGTTTTACGCCGATATTACGACTTTTTTGGTTTTTTCGATTTCTTATCCTTTGAAGATTTCCCGGACTCTTTCTTAATTGTACAGCCGCCCGCCATCAACGCCTCGCGTACCGGTGCCGTGACCTTGATTCCTTCTAGATTCAGTTTCTTCGTAACCTCGCCGCCTCCGACGATTTTCGCCAAAATAGCGGATTTCGGAACAAGGTATTTGCGTTTTAACGCGGCGATATTTACGCGGTCTCCGTCTGCAAATGCGGACATGATCTTGCTTACGCGTATATCATACACGCGAGTGAACCCGCTTTGGAAGCCGCGCGATTTCGGGAATGCTAAAAGCATCTGCTTGATACCCTTGATCTTCAAGCGATTCCGTCCTCCGGTACGCGCTCGCTGACCCTTTGTTCCGCGACCGGCTGTGGTTCCGCGTCCGGACGCGTTTCCGCGACCCACGCGGAATTTTTTCGGTCGCGAGCCCTTGGCTGGCGCAATGTTATGGAGACTTATTGTCATATCTAAGTGGTTGGTTTGACGCGAGCTTCCGGCATCCTTAATTTCTTCAGAGCCAAAAAGGTTGCTTTCACGTTATTGACCTTGTTTTTAGCGCCAAGAATCTTTGCTGAAACGTTCGGTACTCCGGCAAGCTCAAGAACCGCGCGTACGGCTCCGCCAGCCTTGACGCCGGTTCCGCGAGGCGCGGGCATGAGCAAAACCTCCGCAGCTCGAAACTTGGCTAGAACCGCGTGCGGAATAGTTTCCTTGATCAAAGGAACTGTTATCAACGCCTTGCGCGCCTGCGTTGTTGCCTTGCCGATGGCGCCGGCTACGTCAACGCCTTTCGCAAGTCCGAATCCGACGCGTCCCTTCCGATTGCCTATAACGGTAAGAGTACGAAAACGCATGCGCTTTCCGCCTTTTGTGACGCGCGTGACGCGATTGATTTCAAGATTCTTTTCTTCGTAATCTGATTCGACTTGGAATTCGCCCGTTTGCGGCCGTCCGCCTCGCGGACCCCTGCCGCGCTGGCCTTGGCCTCCGCCAAAAGAACGGCGACCGCGAGACGGCTGTGGGGCCGAACTCGCGCCCTCTTTCGGAGCGATAAGTGGTTGTGGTGCGTTTTCTGACATATTTTAGAAATTGAGTCCGCCTTTTCGCGCGCCTTCCGCCAATGCCTTGATTCGGCCATGATACTTCTTATCGCGACGATCGAAAACAACGTCCGTTACATCCTTTGCTTTTGCTCTTTCGGCAATCAATTCGCCAACGGCTTGCGAGATCTCCATTCTGTTCTTTCCCTTAACGGCTTCCTTCGGCAAATCAAGATCGGATGCGGCTACGGTTGTTTTTCCGGTGGAGTCGTTTATTACTTGCGCATAAATATGCTGCAAAGAACGCCGCACCGTAAGTCGCGGCCGCGCTTCGCTTCCGACTACCTTGGCGCGAACGCGGGTTATGCGGCGTTTTCGCGATTCTTGCGCTTTTCGTTCTTTGTTCATACTGGTTTTATTTAGGCGGACTTAGTCGCCGTCTTCCCTGCTTTTCGACGGATGACTTCGGTCGTAAATTTAATTCCCTTTCCCTTGTACGGCTCCGGAGGTCGTATTCGTCGGAACCGCGCGGCAGTCTCTCCCACAAGCTGTTTGTCGGAACCAATAAACGTAACAACCTGCTTGTCGACGGTCGATTCCACGCCTTCCGGCAAAGCGAACGTAACGGGGTGAGAAAATCCGACCTCCAAGTTTAGCGCGCGACCGGCTTGAGACACTTTGAATCCGACTCCTACCAGTTCCAAGGATTTTTTAAACGGCGCCTGAACGCCTTCTACGGCGTTAGAAATAAGTTGGCGAGCGAGTCCCCAAATCGCCTTGTTTGATGGGCTGTTTTCATCCGGAACGGATACCAAAAGCGCGCGCGGGTCGTCTTGAGTTGAAACGGTTGCCGGTGCAGGAATATAAACATGCAGAGTTCCTTTCGGTCCCTTCACGTCAATCTGACCTTGTGCGATTGACGCTTCGACGCCGGCTGGAAGAATAATCGGTTTTTTTCCAATACGTGACATATTAGTAGACTTCGCAAATTACCTCGCCGCCGAGTTTGCGGCGCCGCGCTTCTTTATTCGTCATTAAACCCGAAGAAGTCGAAACTATCGCAATGCCGTAATCGGAGAGTACGCGCGGAAGTTCGTCGGAACCTCGATACAGCCGACGTCCGGGAGTGGATACGCGCTTGATGGAGCGGATCGCCGGATCCCGGTCGTTGTATTTCAACAACACGGTGATGGTTTTTCTGACGCCTTCGGTAGTTTCTGCAACCGGACCGACAAAACCTTCTCGTTCGAGAATTTTTGCGATCGCGTATTTCAAACGCGAAGACGGTGAAACAACGGCGTCCAGATGGGCTCGTTGCGCATTTCGGATGCGCGTCAAGAAATCACTGATAGGGTCTGTATGCATACTTTTTTTACCAACTGGATTTTTTAACTCCCGGCATTTCCCCTCGATTAGCGAGTTCCCGGAAGCAGATACGGCAGAGATTGAAGTCGCGGATGAATCCGTGCCTTCGACCGCAACGCCAGCAACGCCGCATTTTCCTTGAGGAAAATTTTGGCTTCCTGTTTGACTTTGCCATTTGTGATGCTGTTGCCATATCTATTTTGAGTTACCTTTAACGAACGGAAAACCGAGCGCCTTTAGCAATGCGATCCCTTTCTTGCGGTCACCGGCGGTTGTTGCGACCGTAACCTCAAGACCGTGAACACGTTCGACTTCATCGGGACGAATTTCCGGAAACGAAAGATATTCGCGGAATCCGATGGAAATATTTCCTCGCGCGTCCACGTGATTCGTTGAAATTCCACGGAAATCGCGTACGCGGGCAAACGTAACGTGAAGAAATTTTTCCAAGAAATCCCACATGCGTTTTCCTCGCAATGTCACGCGCATGCCGACTACCATTCCTTTTCTGATTTTAAAGTTTGAGATCGACTGCTTGGATTTAGTTTTAACCGGACGCTGTCCGGATATGCGCGTCAAAACGTTTTCCGCTACTTCAATGAACTTAGGGTCCTTCAAACCGTGAGACAAGCCGACCGACAGCGTTACGGAAGAAATCTTCGGAGCCGCCGAACTGTTCTTAATCTTGAACTCTTCGGTGAGTTCCGGAACTATCTTGGTTTCGTATAATTCTTTAAGCGTCATATCAGTTGGTTCTATTCTTTCGTACATGTCGAACCGCTTTACCGGATTCTACGACCGGCAGCACGTTCGACGCATGGATCGGCATTGAAAATTCCACGACCTGTCCCTTTTCGCCCTGGCGTCGCGTCTTCAAATGGCGTTTCGCGACATTGACTCCTTCGACAACGACACGGTTAAGCTTCGGGAAAGTTTGAATAACCTTCGCCGTCTTTCCTTTGTCTTTGCCTGCGAGCACCTTCACCATGTCGCCGGTTTTGATAAGTAATTTCGTCATACTGCTAAAGTTACAATACCTCCGGCGCCAATGAGACTATCTTAGTGAAACCCTTTGCGCGCAATTCGCGGGCAACCGGACCGAAGATGCGCGTTCCTTTCGGTTCCTTGTTCTTCCTGTCGATGATTACGACCGCATTATCATCGAAACGAATGTAGGTCCCGTCCGGACGTCTGGTTTCTTTTCTGGTTCGCACGATAACCGCGTGCACAACATCCGATTTCTTTACGGTTCCGTTCGGAACGGCTTCCTTGACTACGCATGTAACCACGTCCGCAATCCCCGCGTATCGTTTTTGATACCCTCCGAGTACGCGAATACACTGGAGTTTTTTGGCTCCGGTATTATCGGCGACAGAGAGCATTGTTCGATGTTGAACCATAAATCAGATAGTGGGTTGCAGCGATTGAGCCGGCATGTCCGGTCCGGAAACAACCGCTTGCTTAATGGTGCGGATATAGCGCCAACGTTTTTGCTTGGACAACGGTCTGGTCTCTTCGAATTCGATCACGTCGCCGACCTTGGCCTTGGCGTGTTCGTCATGCACTTTGAACTTTTCGGAACGCGTGTAGAACTTCCCGTAAATCGGATGTGGAAGGTGCCGATCAACGCGAACGACTATCGTTTTCGCCATGCGCGCCGAAACAACCATGCCCTGAAGCTTGCGTCTTGGTTTTACGGTCGCATTTGCTGATTTTCCTTGTTCGATAGGTGTGTTCATACGTTTGGCGTTGTCGTCACTTTCTGACGAATGGAAGTAAGTATGCGAGCTAAATCCCGTTTTGCATGACGCATTTTTCGAACGGAAGCATGCTGGCGGGTTGAGATTTTAAATCGAAGATCCCGAATCTCGCCGCGAAGATCGGATGCCATCTTCTGCAGCTCTTCGCGCGTCTTTTGCGTCAGTTCGTTTGGGTTCAACATATACTAGTCTTTTGTGACGTATCTTGCCCTACAAGAAAGCTTATAGTTCGCCAATTCGAGCGCTTCCTTTGCCGATGCAGGAGTAATTCCATCCATTTCGAATATTATCGTCCCCGGTTTTACAGCCGCAATGTAATGATCGACCGAGCCCTTACCCGCTCCCATCGGAACTTCGTTTCCTTTTTTGGTTACGGGGCGATCGGCGAAAATCCTGATCCAAATCTTACCTCCGCGGCGCGTATATCGAGTCAAAACGCGGCGCGCGGCTTCAATTTGTCGCGCGGAAATCCAAGCGGATGTCATGGCTTTCAAGCCGAATTGACCGAACGCGAGTTCGATCTTATCTGTAGC
>CAZQNT010000006.1:4924-35811 GCA_964595075.1 uncultured Gammaproteobacteria bacterium
CACGCCGATGTTTCTTCGGCGGCCTTTATGCCATTTTCGGTGCTTGACCTTTCTTGGAATCAACATATCTCGTAATTATTATGTTCTTTGCGGACGACCGCCCCTCGCGCGCGTCGGAGTCGTCGGTTGGTATTGAGCCATCCGATCCTGTTCGAAAACATCTCCGCGGTAAATCCAAACCTTGATTCCGATCGCTCCGGCCATGGTTCTGGCGGTTTCCTGAAAATAATCGATGTCCGCGCGAAGGTTCGTGAGCGGAATCTTTCCCCAACCGAGCCATTCGCGGCGCGCGATTTCCGCTCCGTTCAAGCGTCCGGAAACGGCGATCTTCACGCCGAGCGCTCCGGCTTTTTTCACTCGTTCGATCGCGAACTTCAACACGCGTCTAAACGGCATGCGTCGCTCGAGATCCGAGGCCACCTGCCTTGCGATAATCGAAGCTTCGAGCGACGCCTTAGGCGCCTCGACGATATTTACTTGCAATTGAACTTTTTTTCCTCTGTAGAACTTCGCGCGCAATTTTTTCTTCAATTCTTCAATACCAACGCCTGAACGCCCGATTAGCAATCCCGGTTTTCCTGTTGCGATAGTGACGGCTATGGATCCGCGCGACCGTTCGATCTGAACTTGGCTCACTTGCGCGTCTTTCAATTCCGTTTGAAGGAACGAACGAAGCTCAAGATCCTCTTTCAACATCGTTCGGTAAGCGTCGTTACGAGCAAACCAACGCGACGGCCATGTTGCGGTCGTTCCAAGACGGAAAACTTTCGGATGAACTTTGTGACCCATAATATTAGGTGTGTTTAGTGCCGAGTGCCGAGTGCCGAGTCTTTCTAGTGCTCGGGGCTTTTTCATCCGAAATGATAATGCTCACGTGCGTCGTGCGCTTCCTGATCGGAGCGGAACTCCCCATCGCGCGCGCGCGAGATCGCTTAATCGTGGCGCCGCCGTCTGCGAAGATCGTTTTCACGAATAACGCTTCGCGGTTCAACTTGAAGTTGTGTTCCGCATTCGCGATCGCAGAACGAAGAAGTTTCAATACCGGCAACGCGGCGTCGCGTTTCAAAAAAGTCAGGCGAGTTTCAGCTTCGGTTACAGAAAGGCCTCTGATCAAATCAACCGCAAGCCGGACCTTTCGCGGGGCCATGTGCAAGTGACGGAGAATTGCGCGTACTTCCATATAATTTTATTTCTTCGCAGGCGCCGCCGCAGGAGCGGGAGCCGCGGATGCTTCCTTTGACGACTCGAGATCCTTCTGCATCTTGCCTCCATGCCGCACGAACTTCCGCGTCGGAGAAAATTCTCCAAGCTTGTGTCCGACCATGTTCTCTACAACCAATACAGGCAAATGAACTTTTCCGTTATGCACGCCGAATGTAACGCCGACCATTTCCGGCGTAATGGTACACGACCGCGACCATGTTTTGATGACGGTTTTTTCTCCGGGCTTAAGCTTCGCGACTTTCGCGAGTAGCCTCGGATCGATGAATGGCCCTTTTTTAAGACTTCGTGACATATTATTTCTTGCGTCTGCGTTGAATGATAAGAGCGTCCGAGGTCAACTTTTTCTTTCTCGTCTTCACGCCAAGCGCGTGCTTGCCCCACTTGGTTTTTGCGTACTTCATGCCGATCGGATGTTTTCCTTCTCCTCCGCCGTGCGGGTGGTCGACCGGGTTCATAACCTTTCCGCGAACCGTCGGCTTTATTCCACGGCGGCGCATGCGTCCGGCTTTACCCCATCGCACAAGGCGCCAATCCGGATTTGAAACAGTTCCGATCGTAGCAATGCAGGTTTTAGGAACCTTGCGAGTTTCCCCAGACGGCAGCTTCAATGCGGCATAATCGCCTTCCAAAGCCATTAACTGGATGGCGGTTCCGGCACCCCTGCCTAGCTGCGCGCCTTTACCCGGCTGCAACTCCACATTGTGGACCATGACTCCGATCGGGAGTTTTTCCAAAGGAAGCGCGTTTCCCGGATTTATTTCCGCTGCAGTCTTTGACGAAACTATGGTATCTCCAACCTTAATTTGATCCGGTGCGACAATGTACCGCTTTTCTCCGTCTTTGTATACGAGCAAAGAGATGCGAGCGCCGCGCGACGGATCGTATTCGATAGAAACGACCTTGGCAGGGATATCGATCTTATCTCGACGGTAATCGATGACGCGAACGAACTGCTTCTCGCCTCCGCCTTGATGGCGAACCGTAATCTTACCGTTGGTGCGGCCGGAAAATTTCTTGCGCGGCAAAATCAAACTCTTTTCAGGTTTATATTTTGTGATGTCTGAAAAATCCTGTACCGAGGAATTTCTTCGGACGTTCTTTTGCAGCGGCTTATATTTCTTAATCGGCATAGGTTGATATTAAACTCCTTCGTGCAGGTCGATCTTCTGACCGCTCTTTACCGTAACCAACGCTTTCTTCCATCGGTTTCGATGGCCGACGATCTTGCCGCGGCTTACTACTTTTCCGATACCTCGAATCATTCGAACCGAAACCACATTGACTCCATACAACGCTTCAACTGATTTGCGGATCTCAACCTTGTTTGAAGCAACCGGAACGTTGAAAACGTAAGTTCCGCCCGAAGAAAGTTTTGCGGCTTTTTCGCTCACGTGTGGAGTGAGCAAAAGCGTCGCTCTCATGCCACCAGCGCGCGATTGCGCGGATGAGATTCCAATCGGCGCCGCTTCTTTAGCGGATTCCTTTTTCGATTCAGACTTAACCGCGGGGTTGGTCTTTTTTTGTAAGCGATTAAATAGTCCCATATATTTTTTCAAAAGCTCCTACTGCGTCGCGCTGGAACATGACGGTCGGCGCGTTAACCACGTCAACGAGATTCAACGTGTTCGCGGTCACCAATTTGATCGAAGCGATATTGCGAACCATGCGAAGCAACGACGGATTTGAGGATGGAATGACGAATAGCGTTCTTTTTCCGAGCGGCAACTTTTTGATCATGGTTGCGGCAAACTTAGTTTTCGGTTCTGCGAACGTAGGCGGCTCAAGCACCAAGAATTTTTTATCGGCGACTTTATCCGATAGCGCCATAAAGAGAGCCGAGCGTTTCAACTTTTTGTTGACCTTGACGCTGAAATTACGCTCTTTGCGCGGACCGTGCGTAATGCCTCCGCCGACCCATTGCGGCGAGCGGATTGAACCTTGGCGCGCGCGGCCGGTGCCCTTTTGTTTCCACGGCTTTTTTCCGCCTCCGCTGACTTCGCCCTTGGTCTTGGTATGCCCCGTGTTCTTTCGGGCGTTCGCCTGTTGCGCGATTACGACTTCGTGAACCAGTGCCGGCTTGACTTTCACGCCGAAAAACTTTGGATTCAAATCCATTTTTCCCGTCTCTTGTCCTTCCTGATTGTATATATTGACTGATGGCATATCTTTATACGCTTCGAAGTTCGATAACGGCGTTTCGCGCTCCCGGAACCGCGCCTTTCACGGCGAGAATACCGTTGTCGCGAATTTCCATGACTTCCAAATTCTTTACGGTTACAACGTCTCCGCCCATGCGTCCCGGTTTTCTAGTCCCCTTCAACACATGCTGAAGACCGCCGGCGCCGGAAGATCCAGGCATGCGCTGCTGGTCCTCGTGGCCGTGAGTCGCTGGCGATCCGTGGAAACCGTGACGTTTAACTACGCCTTGAAACCCTTTTCCCTTTGAGGTTCCGGTAACTTCAATCACGTCTCCAGGTGAAAATTTGGTCGCCTCGATATTGTCTCCGCGCTTATACGCGTCGGTTTCAACCGTTCGAAATTCACGCAAAACCTGAAACTTGGGCAAATCCTTCAAATGAGCTTCCTGCGGCTTCGCAAGCTTTCGGGCAGGAAGAAAGCCAACCTGAACGGCTTGATATCCGTCGGGCTCCGATTGTTTAACCTGTGTGACCATGCAGGGCCCGGCCTGGAGTAAAGTAACGGGAACAACCGTCCCATCGGGACGGAATACCTGTGACATTTCAAGTTTTTTAGCAAGAATGAATTTCATACATCCGACCGATCTACGCAGAGAGGCCGGGAGCAGGAACGCATCGAAAGATACGGTCTAGCTTCCGGCCTCTGCAGCGAACAAAGGCGCTCATAAATTGTATTATCAGCTGCAAATTCGTTTCTATGGCAGGGAGGTTATGTCATGACGATCGCGATCGCTGGCGATGTTTGATCGAGCGAGGCTCGACCGACAACTTACTCCTTGTGAAACGGATCCGCAGGGAACGAAACCTCCTTAACTTCCCTCACCGACTTTCGACTTTACAGACTTTACGAACTTTCGACTACCCTACATTTTGATTTCCACGTCCACGCCGGCCGGAAGGTTCAAACTGGTGAGCGCGTCAATGGTTTTTGCGTTCGGATCCATTATATCGACTATCCGCTTGTGGATCCTCATCTCGAACTGCTCTCTTGCGTTTTTATGGACGAATGTCGAGCGATTCACCGTCCACTTTTTCTTTTCAGTCGGCAGAGGCACGGGCCCGACCACTTTCGCCCCCGTACGTTCGGCCGTGTCGATTATCGTACGAGTGGATTGGTCGATAATCTTGTGATCGTACGCTCGGATCTTGATCCGAACGCGAGAGGATGCCGCCTCTTTTGCTCCTGTGGCAGCTCCGCTCTTTGCGGGCGCTGCTGCCTTTTTAACTGCTTCGGGCATTTTATTTGATTATTTTCGTCACGACTCCGGCGCCGACGGTCTTGCCGCCCTCGCGGATGGCGAAACGCATCTTTTCTTCCATGGCAACCGGGGTGATAAGCGTGATATTCATCTGAACCGTGTCGCCCGGGTTTACCATGGCAACGGCTTCCGGAAGCTTGACTTCGCCCGTAACGTCCGTGGTTCGAATGTAGAATTGCGGTTTGTATCCGGTAAGGAACGGCTTGTGTCGTCCGCCTTCCTCTTTCGTAAGCGCGTATACCTCGGCCTCGAACTCGGTGTGAGGAGTGATTGAACCCGGCTTGGCAAGAACCATTCCGCGTTCGATTTCTTCCTTCTTGATTCCGCGAAGTAAGAGTCCTGCGTTGTCTCCGGCCATTCCTTCGGTCAACTGCTTGTTGAACATTTCTATACCGGTCACGACGGTTTTGCGGGTTTCACCCAAACCGACGAGCTCCACTTCTTCGTTAATCTTCACCATTCCGCGCTCGATACGACCAGTAGCGACCGTTCCGCGGCCTTCGATGGAGAACACGTCCTCCACGGGCATGAGCAGCGGTTTGTCGGTTTCGCGAACCGGTTGCGGGATGTATTCGTCCAGCGCTTTAATGAGATCCAAAACCGGTTTTGAAGCGGCCTCATCGGACGGATTCTGGAGCGCCTTCAAAGCGGATCCGCGGATTATCGGGGCGTTGTCGCCGTCAAATTCGTATTTCTTGAGAAGATCGCGAACTTCTTGTTCGACCAAGTCGATCAACTCTGGATCGTCCACCATGTCAACTTTGTTCAAAAAGACGACAATGGCTGGAACGCCTACCTGACGAGCCAAAAGAATGTGCTCGCGTGTTTGAGGCATGGGACCGTCGGTAGCCGCGACCACCAAAATAGCGCCATCCATCTGGGCGGCGCCCGTGATCATATTCTTGATGTAGTCGGCGTGACCCGGGCAGTCTACGTGCGCGTAATGGCGTTTTTCCGACTCATACTCGGTATGCGCCGTGGCAATCGTAATACCGCGAGTCTTTGACTCCGGAGCTTTATCGAGTTCATCAATTCCCTTTTTCTGGGCTTTTTGCCCATGCGCGGCCAAAACGGAAAGAATCGCCGCCGTTAGCGTCGTTTTTCCGTGGTCCACGTGTCCAATCGTCCCAACGTTTACGTGGGGTTTGGAGCGTTCAAACATTTCTGCCATATGAGTTGTGCAGAGTTAAAAATAATCGCTTGGTTTTTTAAAGCTGTACGACTATACCAGAACCGAAAAAATGACGCAAGATCCAGACCATATTACGAAAATACCTATGCAGCATACGTTAGAATAATGATTTTTTACCTTATATTAGCAAAAAATCATCAATCCGAAATTGGATCTATATAAAAACGTTCTTCTAACGGCATTCCATCGTCCAACGAAGAAGGCGTTTGTTTCGTCAGATCCTCGAGTCGGTTGGCGGCATCTTCCATCCTGCTTCTTACGCGCTCCGCCGCCATTTCAGCGATGGCGTTGTCTAGTTCCGAGTTCCGAGTGCCGAGTGCCGAGTTTTTTTGTGACTGAGAACTCGGAACTGAGAACTGAGAACTTTGCGTTGCCGCCTGCGTACTGAACGCCATGGCTTCGAATTGTTCGAGCGGCATGATGACCAT
Source organism: uncultured Gammaproteobacteria bacterium (assembly GCA_964595075.1). GTDB lineage: Bacteria > Patescibacteriota > Patescibacteriia > 2-12-FULL-60-25 > 2-12-FULL-60-25 > JAHJFW01. The sequence continues at coordinate 11,226 of CAZQNT010000006.1, forward strand.
GGGTTCGCGGCCGGAATCGTCCGTAATAATGACGGGCATCCCGTTTTTTCTTGCGACTTCCAAAACGTGTTGAAGCGACATAATACCGATATGTAACAGCATGGGACGGAAGCGGGCAAGAGGTTCGCTCTTGACAGCCGATCCGTTCTGTTAATAACATTCTCTCCGGAGAGCGAGGAACGACCTCGCGGCCTCCCCCCCGGCCATTCGGGTGCGTTCCCGCTCTCCACTTCTTCCCGGACCTCCCTCTCGAGGTCCTTTTCTTTATCTGCCGAAATTGACTTACCGGCAGCGCAATACTATTCTGCTTTATGGAGAGTAGTACCCGCTCTCCTTTGGAGAATGGGGAAAAGGCGCTTAACAGACGGCAACCTTCACGACCACTAGAGTAGAAGAAGGTAGTCCGACTTAAAGAGCTGGGCAACACCTCCCCTGACATGGGGCTTTCGCTGATCATTCGCGCCGGCATTCCAGTCACGCGAGGAGCCAACTCTCCGCTATCTTCGGACCCCTGCCCTGATTTTTTCGAAGGGCCGAGGTCTTTTTTCTAATATTAAAACGACACCTTTTGCGGCGTCGAAGTTAAGCTGGAGAAAATGCATCGCGAATTTGCTCCATAAGCGGTCGCGATATTTCCTCCGTGGACCACGCCGGTGGATTGCCTAATGTAGAATCAACCCATTCGCGACCGAAATGTATGCGCGGAGTTCTGTATCGCGGGACGATGTGCAGATGAAGCGGTAATAGCACGTTCCCCATTTGCAGGTAGTTGATGTGATCCGGACGAAACGCGGACCTGTTGCGCAAACGCATCTCATGCGCCGCCATTGCGTCACGCATGTCGCTAAGCTCTTCGTCGGTGAGTTCCGACAACAATCTCACACCTTCGCGTCGACAAAACATGATGCAACTCCCCAGCGTGTGCTGGCGCCACGAAACCTCGATCGCCCAATAGCGATAGTTGGTTAGTGCTGCGCCTTTGTATTTGTTTTCAGGATCCCAATGACGGATCATAGCCCCGCATCCTTTTTCATCAAGTAGAGCGCCCAGGCGGAAAGCGTGTCGCCGGCAATGACGCGCCCTTCTCGGACCGCCCTCTTCCAATCTGAAAGGTAGAGCCACTCAACCTCGAGATCCACTTCGGCCTCGTCGAGCTTTCGCTCTCCCTGCGTAACGTCGCCGGCGAGGAATACGAATCCCCTGCTGCGCTGCCGACCGATACTTGGAAAAAAAGATCCGAGACAGACAAGAGATCCGGCGCGCATACCCGTCTCTTCCTCGAGTTCACGGGCGGCTGCGACTTCGATCAACTCGTCAGGCTCGACAACGCCCATCGGAAATTCGATCGACTGACATTCGGACGCGTGGCGATACTGCCTAACCAGCAGAATCCGCCTGTCGCGAATCACGATCACGATCACGTACGGCTGCCATGCATCCATGAAATACGTGTCATGCTCGAACCCACCGGGCCACTCAAGGTGCGCACACTTGATGTCGAAGTACGGAGTTTCAAGGAGCAATTTGGTTCCATTCACTTTCGGTTTCATCTCTCACCTCGCGGAGGAGCTTACACAGCAAATACAATGAATACAAACCAAAAGACGGGCGCGATGCCCGTCTTCCTTTCTACAAACTACTCAACGGGGAGGGCGGGACAAGCCCGCCCCTACCCCCTGATTTTTATTTCTTCGCCCTTCCCTCCACGATTGCCGCCGTAACGTTCTGCGGGGCTTCGGCGTAGTGGGAAAATTCCATGCTGTATGAGGCGCGGCCTTGGGTCATGGATCGGAGAGCCGTGGCGTAGCCGAACATTTCGGCGAGCGGCACTTGCGCGTCTATGACTTTAGCGCCTGAACGCTCCGTCATTTCCTGAACCTGTCCTCGTTTTGAATTCAAATCGCCTATCACGTCGCCCATGTATTGTTCAGGAGTGACTACTTCAACCTTCATGAGCGGCTCGAGAAGCGCGACTCCGGCTCGCTTGCACGCTTCTTGGAATGCATACGAGGCGGCCATTTTGAAAGCGGCTTCTGAAGAGTCGACCTCATGGTACGAACCGTCAAACACCGTCACTTTCGCGTCGATTAGAGGATAGCCGGCGATCACGCCGCGCGTCATAGCTTCCTGCACGCCCTTGTTGATCGGCTGGATATATTCGCGCGGGATCACGCCGCCCTTTATTTCATCGACGAATTCATAACCCTTGCCGCGCTCTTGCGGTTCCACGCGGAGCCAACAATCTCCGTATTGCCCGCGGCCTCCGGATTGTCGGATATATTTTCCTTGCGCTTCGGCAACCTTCTTGATCGCTTCCTTGTACGCGACTTGCGGTTTTCCTACGTTTGCTTCTACCGTAAACTCGCGCTTCATGCGATCAACGATAATGTCCAAGTGCAACTCGCCCATTCCGGAGATGATCGTCTGAAGAGTTTCTTCGTCCGTTCGCACGCGGAACGACGGATCTTCTTCTCCGAGTTTCTGCAACGCGATTCCCATTTTCTCTTGGTCTGCCTTTGTCTTTGGTTCGATGGCGACGGAAATGACGGGTTCAGGAATTGTTATTGATTCGAGAACTATCGGATGCGCTTCGTCGCAAAGCGTATGACCAGTGAACGTTCCCTTTAGACCGACGGCCGCGGCGATTTCTCCGGCATAAACGTGATCAACTTCTTCGCGCGTGTTGGAATGCATGCGTACGATGCGGCCGATGCGCTCTCGTTCTCCCGTGGTCGTATTGTAAACGTAAGAACCGGCTGCCAGGTTTCCGGAATATACGCGGAAAAACACGAGCTTCCCGACGAACGGATCAGCCATGACCTTGAAAGCGAGCGCGGAAAACGGCGCTTCATCTGATGCTGGACGTTCTTCGACGCTCTCCGGATTGTCCGGATGAAATCCTTTCATCGGAGGAACTTCGAGAGGAGACGGCAAATAGTCGTTTACGGCATCGAGCAAAAATTGCACGCCCTTGTTCTTCAAAGCCGATCCGCACATGATCGGAAAAAGATCCATGTTGATCACCGCGCGTCGAAGCGCCGCTTTTATCTCTTCGATGGAAAGCTCTTCGCCTCCGAGATACTTGTTCATGAGCGGCTCGTCGGTTTCGGAAAGAGCTTCAAGGAATTCTCCGCGCGTTTTCTTTGCCAATTCAAGCATGTCGGCCGGAACCTCGCTTTCCTCGATCTGTTGGCCGAGCTCGTCCTTGTACATCTCCGCCTTCATCGTGATGAGATCGATGATGCCTTTGAAATTCGATTCGATGCCGATCGGAAGCTGAATCGGATAAGCGCGCTTGTTGAGGCGGTTGCGGATGGAATCAACGTCTTTTTGAAAATCCGCGCCTGTTCGATCCAGTTTATTCACGAAGCAAATTCGCGGCACTTTGTACTTGTCAGCTTGGCGCCACACTGTTTCGGATTGCGGTTCAACGCCGGCGACTCCATCGAATACAGTCACTGCACCGTCTAGAACGCGAAGCGACCGCTGAACTTCGATGGTGAAGTCGATGTGTCCCGGAGTGTCGATCAGGTTCAAGCGCTTCCCTTTCCAAAAACAGGTTGTCGCGGCCGCTGTGATCGTAATTCCGCGCTCTCGTTCCTGCGCCATCCAGTCCATGGTGGCCTCGCCTTCGTGCACCTCGCCGATCTTGTGCTTGCGGCCGGTGTAGAACAAAACGCGCTCGGACACGGTCGTCTTTCCGGCGTCGATGTGAGCGATAATCCCGAAGTTTCGGGTATCCTTGAGGGAGTATTCACGGGGCATATAAATAAGTGGAGTGTAGTGAGTAGTGGAGTAGTGAGTAGCAAAAGTAGATCGCTTTTACGCCCTACTGCCCTACTCCTCTACTACACTACTTTCTAGCGGGCGAAGTGCGCGAAAGCTCTGTTCGCCTCTGCCATTCTCTGAACGTCCTGTTTCTTTTTTACGGCGTCACCGAGGTTTTCAGCGGCTGCCAAAAATTCGGTCGCGAGTTTTTCCGCCATCGGTTTTCCCTTTTTGCTTCGCGCTGCCGTGATTATCCAACGAAACGCAAGTTGCTGCCTGCGATCCGCGCGGACTTGCATAGGAATCTGGTAGTTGGCTCCGCCTACGCGCTTTGATTTAACCTCGAGCAAAGGGGAAACGTTCGTGAGCGCGAGATTAAAAAGTTCCATTGCCGGCTTTTTCGCGGTCGATTCGATGGAGTCGAGCGCCGTGTAAACAATTTTACGCGCAACGGACTTCTTTCCCTTCTCCATTATGTTATTGATAAACTTCGCGACGACCGGAGAATTGTACTTCGGATCGTTCGTGATCTTCCTTCGCGGCGCTTGTTTGCCTCTCATATATTATTTCTTTGCTGTCTCTTTAGGTTTCTTCGCGCCGTATATCGAACGGCTGCGGCGACGCGCGCTAACTCCCTGCGTGTCGTAAACGCCGCGGACTATGTGATAGCGAACGCCCGGAAGGTCTTTTACGCGGCCTCCGCGAATAAGCACGATCGAGTGTTCCTGAAGATTGTGGCCTTCGCCCGGGATGTACGCGGTCACTTCCATTCCGTTTGAAAGACGGACGCGGGCGATCTTGCGAAGGGCAGAGTTCGGCTTTTTCGGCGTCATGGTCGTAACCTTCACGCACACGCCGCGCATAAACGGAGCGCCGCCTTTCAGCGTGCTGCGCTTGCGGTGGAGGGTATCAAAACGCGACTGCAGAGCAGGGCTTTTGGACTTCGCTTTGGCCGACCGGCGGCTCCCGCGAAGGAGTTGGTTCATTGTTGGCATGCTGGATATCACTTGTAAGTGCGCGAAATATAGCAATATCTTGTATTAATCGTCAAGTCTCTTCCGCTCCCAAAATACCAAAATGATTGAAATAACCGCGAATATAACCGCCGCGACCAAAGAAAACCTCGGAAGCAACGCCTGTCTTGCGCCAAACGAGGCCCCAAGACCGACCAATAACGCCGCAATAAGCGGCCTCTCTATCCAAACGAGACGGGTTGTTGAAGGAACGGCGAAAATCGCCAAAAGAAAAAACAAAACCGGCCATCCGAGCAATAGGGCTGCAGCGATCGAAAGTGGCGATAAAATCATTATTGCGGAGTGAACGTCGTCAACTTGAATGATTCCGGCGGGCAAAAGCCGCCAAGGCCGGCGCGTTTCGTCGTCGCGCAAATTTCCGACATCGTTGGAAAATGAACGGTGGACGAACCACGATGAAACGCAAACTAACAAAACGAGAAGCGCAACAAAATCCAACCCGTTCCACGACCAAGCGGCAGATCGTATCCCAAGCCAAATACCGCAAACGATCGCGGCCGCGAACAATCCCGTTTCCGTTTGCATGATGAGCTCGCGAAAAGCCGCGCGGCGGATTTCGGAACGGTTCCATGGTTTTGACCAAAAAGATACTACGACGAGGCATGCGCTCGCCAATAAAAATACTGTCGCTGTTGAAGAGAGCAAAACTCCGGATTCGAGCTGACGGCCGATGCCGACAAAAAATCTCTCCGATTGAAAGTTCGACCAGTAAGAATTCGCGTGCATAGCCCCGAGCGCGCGCAAAGCGTCTTGAGAGTGTACAAGCGGAAACGATGAAGTTCGCGCGCCTATAAAAGCCAAAACGCTTTGCATTAATAGCGGAATAGCTCCGGCGAACCAAGCGACTATCCCGGTCCGCAACGCGCTAACTAGGCGTCGATTCGAAAAATAAGTAAGTGCCGCGAGAGCTACCGCCATGAATGCCATGGTACCGCGCAAAAATGCCTCAGGACCGAAAGGAGTCGGGACGGCGCCAAGCGTAAAAAGAAACGTAAAAACGCCGCTTGGCGGCAAAGCGAGCGCGCCGCTTCCGTCGTTCCAAACTCCGAATGCGGAGATGATAACGCCGAAAACAATCGCGAGCGGAAGAACGCGCATGAAGCGCGCCCAAACCGATTGCCACGTCGCGCGAGAACTGAGCGACAAGGCGATCAGCATAAAGAGCAATGACGTGGCAAGAAAGACTCCGCGAGTGATAACCGCCTCAAAAAAAGACGCGATGCGACTCGACGTTACGAGGGTCACGAGCGCGCTTCCAACGATGACGCTCCACCAGAGATATGTCGCGCTTTCCGAGACCGACAAAATCTTTCGTCCTTGAACGAGTTCCTTGACATCAAAACTTATCTTCATACCTAAAAACCGACGATCAGTCCCGTTGCATACCCGACGATTCTCGAAATAAACGAGAACACATTAAGATTCAGAAAATTGTCCGCAATTATTGCGCCGATCAAAATAAGAGGTCCGCGCGTTTCAAGAATATTTTTCGCTTTCGCGTATTGCGGCGACGAGAGAAGCGCGAGCAGCAACTTGGATCCGTCGAGCGGCGGGATCGGGATCAGATTAAAAAAAAGCAGCGCGAGATTGAAAGTCACCAGAAGATAAAGCGCCTGAATAAGTAAATTTTCGCTGCCAATAGACGGTGCCAGAAATCGCAAAATCGTTCCGAATATTATCGCGCAAATAACGTTCGCGGCCGGACCGGCAAAAGCGACCATAACCGGACCCCACTTCTGATTTTTTAAATTGTACGTATTGAACGGAACCGGCTTCGCCCAACCGAACCCCGCAAAAAGCATTGCCATAAAACCTAGCGGATCCAAGTGCGCCAGCGGATTAAGCGTCAAACGACCGAGGCGCTCGGCGGTTTTGTCTCCAAGCCAGTTGCTCATGAGCGCATGAGAAAATTCATGAACCGTGAGCGCAACAAGAATTGCGAGTATCAAAACAACGAACAATAACGGCTCTGAAAAAAGAAGGGAAAGCATAGGGGGGTGAGTAGCGAGTAGTGAGTAGTTAGTAGCGATGTAAATAATAATGGAATGTTACCTTGAATGGGAACTCTTGCCAAAACCGCATCCTTCGGCTATTCTGCCGACACTTACGGACCTCGCACTCGGGCGCATGGCATGCGCCCATACCGCTACTCACGCGATCGGGGAGGGCGGGACAAGCCCGCCCCTACTACAAACTACTCACTTCCCCCAAACATATGTCACGAATAGATACACTTACCGGCAAGCGCGCAAATGTCGGCAATTCGCGAAGCCACTCAAACGTAGCCACAAAACGAAAGCAGGAGGTAAATCTCCAGCTGGTTCGCATTGGCGGAGTACGCGTGCGCGTTTCAGCGCGAACGATAAAAACTCTGAAGAAACTGGCAGCGGAAGCGCACGGCGAACGACCGACCAAAAAACAGAAAAAGGCGACCAAGACGGCTGCGCGCGTTGCGCAGAAAGCGATGCAAAAAGCATAAATATTTGTCATCCTGAAGGCAAGTCGGAGCGGCTGAAGGATCTTCAAGTTGGAGCACCTGCCGAGAGCAAAAATAAACGTTCAATTTGAAGATCCGTTCGTCTCGGCCATTGTTATATTTTTTGGATAGGCCTGCGCTCAGGATGACGATAATTAACCTATTCAATATTAACCAAAACTCCGCTCCGAGGTTTTCTTTATGAGAGCGTACGCTTCCTCCGCCGTATCAACCAACTGCATTATCTCGACATTGCTTTCGTCAACGTAGTTATTTTCCTTTAGAAGCGTTTTTTTCACCCAGTCCAAAAACGGCGTCCAATATTCTTTATCTACGAGAATCAGAGGAACCTCGCGAGGAATTTTTTGCGTTTGGATGAGCGTGAGCATTTCGGACATCTCGTCGATTGTGCCGAATCCTCCGGGAAAAATCACATAGGCCTGCGCTGACGCTGACAGCATTACTTTTCTAGTAAAAAAATAATGGAAACCAATCGCCTTCAACGCATACTTATTCCTGCGCTGCGCCTGCGGAAGTTCGATATCCAAGCCCACGGACTCGCCCTTCGCTTCAAAAGCTCCGCGATTAGCCGCCTCCATAATTCCAGGTCCTCCTCCTGTAATTACTGTGTATTTACCTTTTCCGAGCAAGTATCCTAGACGTTGCGCCATCTTGTAGTGCTTGCTGGACGGAGCGGAGCGAGCGCTTCCGAAGATAGTGACTTCGTTTTTCAGCTTGGACAAAAACTCAAAACCTTCGATAAACTCCGCCATGATGCGGAATATCCGCCAGTTCAGATTTTCCGTAAACGGTTGATTCTGAAACGGTACGCATTTGTTGTCCGGCGTACAAAGCCACTGCGTGAATCGCTTCGGTTTGCTTTCTTTCTTTTTTCGCAACATAGGTAGAAAATTATTTTATTATAGTTGCTGGAGCGCTCTATCTACTGAATCGAGAAACGAATCTAGTTTGTTACGTTGCCAACACGGACCAAGCGAAATGCGATCCGGTTTTTTTCCGGCTTGACGGAGTTCAATCGTTTGCATTCCACGTTCAAGATTGAATCCTTCGTGACGAAGAACCATAGCCTCCAGTTCCGAGAGCGGGATGCGTCGCGCCCGCCCGAGCACTGAAGTAAAAACGAGCGAATGATCGACTAACGACAATTTCTCGGTCACGCTGTTTATGAAATACACCCACGACGCCGCCACCAGAACAAGCGCGATTACTAACTGCGCGGACGTTGCGCCGGGCACTGTCAGCATGAATAGCAATAACGCGGTAAAAAGAATGCAAAGTGCGAATACTATAATTCCTCCAAGACTCACGAATTCCGCGCGCGCGCAAACCAAGCAGGATTCTTCTTCCTTTGGACGTTTGGCGCGACGAGGCGCTATGGCGACGATAATGTTTGGCACAAGACACAGGATAGCAAAAAAACAAAACCCCGACGATGCGCCGGGGGTTTGATATTTTTCGCTGATTAGAGGATCGAGTCCTTCGCTGCCTTGGCAACGCGGAATTTCACCACTGTTTTTGCCGGGATCTGGATGGTTGCGCCAGTGGCCGGGTTGCGTCCTGTTCGCGCTGCACGGTGCTTCTTTACAAGCTTTCCGAGGCCTGGAATGCTGAATTCACCGCTCTTCTTCGTCTCTGAGTAAGCGACGTTTACCATCGCTTCCATTAGAGCTGCCACGTCTTTTTTGGTGTGGCCTGTCTTTGACGCAATCGCGTCCATCAACTGGGACTTTGTCATTTTTGCCATAGGGCGTTAAATAAAAAAATGAATAAATGTGTCCACAGCATACGATTTTCGCGTTCCCGACGCAAGGGATCCACGAATCTTTGTCAATGCCTGTGGGGTAGGGGCGGGCTTGTCCCGCCCTCCCCCATCGACCGTATAAGATAAACAAAAAGCACCACGCGGCGTGATGCTAGTAAAGATCGCGAACATGTTCTGCGAGAGAGAGTGTCGCGAACATGATGGCGAGGGTGAACGTCGGCAATGACAGCCATGCCAGAACGTCGTTTTGCGTGAGAACGAAACAGAGTCCGAATGTCTGCAACCAAACCTTGGCCGCGCCGAAACGATTGGCATCCGAGCGTTTGCCGCGCCATTTCTTGATCGGCCGGATGAGAGCGAGGATCACGTCCAGTGCGATGATCGTCCCGGCGATAGTCAACGGAACGCGATCCCATACGGTGAACAAAAGCGCGCCGATGATGAACACCTTGTCCGCCGTGGCATCCAGAACCGCGCCGGCTTGCGTCACCTGGCCGCGAGCGCGTGAGATCGTTCGGATGGATCCATGCCGGCACGAATGAAAGGAGCGGCCGACTTACCGCCTGATCAAAAAACTCCGCCATGCGTCACTCCTCCATTGTTTGGGTTGTACGTGTGCGGTTGGACGTTACAACGAACATAGGTAAATGAAAAGGGCTGCGACTGTAAATCACCCACGATTCAATAGCGTCTTATAAATAACCGAACGATGTTCAATGATGAAAATTATAACTTTCTTGCCTTCAATACGAAAAATTACCCGATAATCCCCTACGCGGAGTTTGCGATGTCCTTCTGTAGAGTGTCTTAGTGGGATACCGAAAATATCGGGTCTGGTCATCAATTTTTGCTCAATAGCCGCTTTTATTCGCGATTTGATAACCGAATCAAGTTTCGGTATGTCATCTCGCACGACAAGTCTGTGGTATTCAACCGCATAACTCATATCCAAGCAGCTTCATGCGATACGTATTTTCCTTTTTTCGCTTCTCTTGATTCAGCCAAATTAAGCAGCATCGCGTCCTCCTCTATCTCCAAAGCAAGACGCATAAGGTCAAGCGCCTTGGTGGCAACCGAAGTTCGATCGCGTTTCGCCAGTTTTCGCAGAGCTTGTTTCATATCCGTTGATACCGAAAGATTTACTCGACACTTTGTTGTAGGCATAATTTTGTAAACAAAAGTGTAACACATTTGTTACACCTGTCAAAATACGAAACCGAAAAAAAACTCATATAAACAGAACACCCGCCCTCGCTTTCGCAAAGACGGGTGGGGTGGTGAGGGCGTGACTCCTCCCAGACAAGTGCCGACCAGTTATACCGACGAGCTATGGGCATAGCCCCGAAATGTCGGTGGGCCTGAAACATCGATCGACCACGCAGACCCCCTCCAAGCCAGAGAGGCGTAGCTTCGCTCTTACTACCTTAATTTCTAATCAGTTTTCAGGATTATTTGAACTTCAGCAAACTCACCACCCCTTTTCTTCATCAGGAATTTTGTTGGGCTAGTCCGCCTAAGGCGGACGACCTCTTTTTCTCAACAGAACATGAGTCGGGCTAGTGGGACTCGAACCCACGACCTCTTGCACCCCATGCAAGCGCGCTACCAACTGCGCTATAGCCCGATGACCAAAAAACGTCCAACGCGGGCGTATTTTTCGCCTGGAGGGGTCAGAGAGATTTCGGTGCTGCTCGTATAGGTGAGCACATCGTTATGAAGAACGCGCCGGAACAGTCTGCCTAAGGCGAACCATCCTGCCGTCTCCTCAAAACTGAACGCTGCGGAACCGTCATACCCCGACCGCAGTCGGGGCTAAATCGTAGTCCCAAGAACCGAATTAGCTCGAAATCTCATACCGACCTAAGTCCCCCAGACCTTTATAGAATGCCGCATGCTTTCTGACGGGTCAATGCCGTATCTCTGTCTTTACTTCCGCACTCCCAAGTTTTTTCTTCAATTCATGAACCACTTTGCGCACATCCACGATTTCCTGCGTGCCGGATTCCATGTCGCGCACTATTGCCGTCCCGTCCAATACTTCTTTTTGACCGATCACGATCGCCCACTTCGCTCCGCGTTTGTTGGCCAACTCCATTTGAGCTTTGATCGAATCCTTTGAAAACGCCTCTGCTGCGCGAATGCCGGAGCGCCGTAAATCTTCAAACACCGCAAGCGCCTTCTTTCTTCCTTGCTCCCCGAGCTGCGCCACAAAAACATCCGTTTCCGCGACAGGAACCGCTACTTTTAGATCGCGCAAAAGTGACGCGATGCGATCGAGACCGTACGCGAATCCGGCTGCCGGAGTCGGTCGGCCCCCCAATATCTCCGCGAGTCCGTCATACCGGCCGCCTCCGCCGAGCGCGGACTGTGCGGTTTCGGGGTCTTCGGTGTTCGCGTAGATTTCAAAAACCGTTTTCGTATAATAATCCAACCCGCGCACGAGATACGGATCAAGCTGATATGGAACCGCGACCTCGTCGAGGTATTCCAACACGCGCATGAAGTGCGCCTTTGATTCTTCATCCAACCAGTCAACGATCTGCGGAGCTTCGGACTTCATCTCGATAACCGCAGGGTCTTTGGAATCCAGAAGGCGCAAAGGATTTTTCAGCAATCTCTTTTTATCGTCTTCTGAAAGTTTTGCGCGTTTGCTTCGAAAATATGAGACAAGCGCGTTCTTATAATTCGCGCGAGATTCAGTAGTTCCTATGGAATTGATTCTGATGGTCGCGTCCACTCCCATTTCTTTCAACATCGAATACGCCATCAAAGCGAGCTGCGCATCCGTTACGGCGTCGTCGTCGCCTATAACTTCACATCCGAATTGATAAAACTGGCGATACCTTCCGTGCTGCGGTCTGTCATGACGAAACATCGGACCCATGTACCAAAGTTTAACGGGCTGAGGCAAATTCAACATTCCGTTCGAGATGTATGAACGCATGATCGAGGCCGTGCTCTCAGGGCGGAGCGTGACTTTTTCGCCGCCAACGGTCTCGAACGAGTACATTTCCTTTTCAACGATATCCGTCTGCTTTCCAACGCCGCGGACAAAAAGCGCGGTCTCCTCCAAAATCGGCGTATCGATCCTTTCAAATCCGTAAGATCCGGCCATGCCGCTGCAAGTGGCGCGCATCAAATCCCATATCGGTTGCTCCGATGGAAGAAGGTCTCGCATTCCGCGCGGCAGCGACAATGGCTGCGGCGCTTTTTTTACAGGAGCCGCTTCTTTCTTGGAGGATGATTTCTTTATTGGCATATTATCGTCGCAAATTATTGAATCGAATAAATCGGCTGCTCAAAAACCTTCCAACGGTCAAGCGGCCAGCCGCGAAGCCAAACGCGGCCGACTATCGCCTTTCTATCGACCGGACCGAAATATCTGGAGTCCAAACTCGCCGAACGATTATCGCCTAGAACAAAATACTCGCTCGACTTCAGGGTGACGTTGCGCGTCGTAGCCGTAAAATCCTGCTCCAAATACTCATCCTCCGGCAGATCGAATCCGTTGGGATTGCCATCGTTAAAAACTTTGACTTTTCCATTCTGGATCTCGACGGTCTCGCCGGGAAGCCCGATAACGCGCTTGATAAAAAACTGACTCGGATCGTTCGGGTAACGGAACACCACTATGTCTCCGCGTTCGGGAGTTCGAAAACGATATGAAACTTCGTCGATTATCAAATACTCGTGATCGAAAAAATTCGGCTCCATGGAAGCTCCTTTAACGTAAAACGGCTGTATCAGAAAATATCTGACGGGAATTATAATCGCGAGAGAAATTGCGGCGACCTGTATCAATTCAAAAACAAAATTGATCGCCCGCTTTTTGCGGCTAATCTCGGTATTGGGAACTTGACAAGGAATTTGATTGGGATCTTGTTTCCAAAATTTCATAAATATTGCGTATAAAGCAGTTTATCTCATGTTGGGGTTCTTGTCGATCGGTCGTAATTCGTTAAACGAATATGTCATTCCACGATTCAATCGGGGAATCTTCCGATTGGAATCTATAATGAAGATCCCCCGGTCAAGCCGTGGGATGACAATTAGCATAACTGCTTCATTTTTTCGCTCATCGCCTCCGCGATTTGCTTCCTAATCTTCTGCCTGAACATAGTCCTATTCACATATCCTGCCGCAAAAACCGTCAGACTCGCGACTATCGACTCGGTCGATCCCAATATGGCCAAGATCCAACCGTTGCTTGTAAGAGATTGAAAGAAAGTGAAGACGACGGCCGCCGCGATCGGCGATGCGACCGCTCCGACGAATAATCCGAGACGCGCAGGGTTGGTGAAGTCTTGAATCAACGCAAACTTCAAAAGTCCCTGGCCTTGCCCGAGACGCAACTTCCCCTCTTGAAGAAGTTTGGAATACGACTGTCGATACATCTTTATGGATTGAAGAGCGGTTGTGAGAGATAGTGCGACGGCCGATAATCCAAAGACCGCTCCGGCGAACGCGGTTCTTCCCGATTCAATCAGATGTTCTACTTGAAACGCTCCGTAAGTCGCAACGATGAAAACAGGGATTAGGATACGAGATCGCTTGACGAGTTGACGCCACGTAAAACCGGATCCGCGCAAGGCGAACAATTCCGCGGTTTCGGAAAGGAGATCGTCCGCCGTTGCGGCGAATACTTTTCCGATTCCGGAAAGTACATTCTCCAAAACGTGCGCGATCGGACCTACTACGAGAAGCGCTTTAATGATCGTCTGCGCTGTTTCTGTCCGTGTGTGCGCGTTGTCAAAAGTAACGCGATTAACGATCGTATCAATTGCGTGCGGATACAAATCCCGATTCACTTCATCCATCACCTCCTGCTCGCGTTCGGTCAAGCATTGATTTTCAAGCGCCACGAGCACGATCTTTTTGAATTCAAACCGCTTTTCAAGAATCAATTTCGCTTCCTCATACAAATTTATCTCCTTACCTTCGGCGAGTCGCAATTCTTCTTCGCTAAAAACCGGAATTTCTCCGTCATGCAATAATCGAGGAAGCCATGGAATAATCGTGTTATGCTGCGTCTCGCGGGAGATGTGATCTACGGCCTTGAGAATTCGTTCCGGCGTTTTATCCATCGTGCGAACGCCGATACCAAAGCCTTTTTCAAGAAGTTTGCGAAACGTCTCGTGACGCGCGGTACTTACCGCCAAAACATACCGAATCTCAATGGGCAAAAGTTCCCCGAATTCCAACTCGCGCGGACTGGTAACGACCGTAACATGATATCGATCGATCGACGGAATACGTTTGAACGGAAATACACGAGACCAAAACGAGGCAAGTTGCGACATGGCGATCATTGTATCACGAGGACGGTTCCGTCATTACGAGAAAGACCGTGCGACGTGGCAATCTTATCCTCACGTCATTGCGAGGAGTAGCAACGACGCGGCAATCTAATAGGAGTAATACTTGTTCCCTATGTGATTGCCACGTCGCGTGCTCGCTCCTCGCAATGACGATAGACTTGATAGACTCCCCATACCTGATAGACTTTATGGACTTTATGGACTCTTCCCTCCCCGCCCCCATAGTAGACTTCGACTATTTCGATGCTCACCGCGACGAACTCGGAACGATCGTTTGCACTTCCGGCGGATACGACCCTGTTCATCCGGGACATTTGAGCGTCATCTCAGAATCAAAAAAGTTCGGCGATACTGTTGTTGTGATCGTAAACGGCGACGCTTTTCTGAGCGCAAAAAAAGGACGGCCGTTTCAAGACATTCAAACAAGATGTCGAATAATGTCATACGCTCGCGGCGCGGATCTCGTTGTACCGTTCGAGATTGAGAACGACATGACCGTCCGTGAAGCGCTCCGCAAAATCCGTCCTCACGTCTTCACAAAGGGCGGAGATCGCTCATCGCCGGAAACCATACCGGAATGGGAAATTTGCCAAGAACTTGGAATCAAAATAGAAACCGGAATCGGCGAACCAAAACTCTGGTCCAGTTCGGACTTCTTGGCGAAATGGAAGGAAAAATAATTTACACAAAAACGGACGTTTAGCTCAGTTGGTTAGAGCGTTCGATTCACATTCGAAAGGTCGGAGGTTCGAACCCTCCAACGTCCACCACGTAAAAATCCCATTTCCAAATGGGATTTTTACGTGCCCCGTGCCCCGCTCTTCGCGAAGGGCTGGGGTTTTACGGGGCTCCGCATTCAATGTGATTCACGTGGCGCGGCCGTTTAGTTATTTTGCTACACTAACCCCATGACTATCTCCGAATTGCTAAAACGCACGGCCGCCGAGCTACAGCCTAAAAAAATCGTGTGCGAGGAAGACCGATATCTCGGCAGGTTTGAGGCGGAGATTTTGATGGCGTATGTGATGAAGAAAAATAGGGAGTGGGTGAAGGCGCATGGGGAGTTCAAAGTGCCGAGTGCCGAGTGCCGAGTTTTTAACGCGCTGATCGCGCGGAGACGGAGACGCGAACCGATCGCTTATATTATCGGCGAAAAAGAATTTTTCGGACTTCCTTTTTTCACTGACAAACGCGCGCTGATTCCGCGTCCGGAGAGCGAGATGCTGGTGGAGTTGACCGTAGGGGCGGGCTTGTCCCGCCCTGGGCGCGGAGACCGCGCCCCTACAATATGGGACGTCGGAACAGGTTCCGGAGCCGTCGCCATCGCGATCGCGAAAAATATTCCTCACGCAAAAGTTATCGCGACCGACATCTCCTCCCCCGCTATCGCGCTCGCCAAAAAAAACGCCAAGCGCCTCAAAACAAAAAACATAACATTCCTAAAAGCAGACATCCTTTCCCCCTCTCTCTTGCCCTTATTCGCGCGAATTAGAGAAGGTAGGATTATTATTACGGCGAATCTTCCTTATTTGCCGGAATCGGATAGAACCAAGCTCGATGCCGATGTAGTAAAATACGAACCTCCGTCCGCGTTGTTCGCTGGACATGACGGATTAACAATTATCGAAAAATTTTTGCGGCAACTCGCGATCGCCCGTATCCCATTCTCACGCCTATTTCTGGAATACGACTCTCCTCAAACTAAAAAACTCCGCGCGCTGGCGAAGTCGCTTTTTCCGAAAATGAAAATCGCAATTCACAAAGACTTGGCGAAACGAGATCGCGTTATGGAAATCGCACAACCCTGATATCCGCTCCCAACTTCTTCAGCTTCCCGATAATATCCTCGTAACCTCGTTCTATCAGTTCCACGCCTGTGAGTTTTGATTCTCCTTTTGCGATAAGTGCGGCGATCAAATATGAAAAACCTGCGCGCAAATCCGGAATTGCGATTTCCGCGGCTTTGAGCGGAGTAGGACCAACGATGACGGCACTGTGGCGATAATCCTGGTTGACGAATCTGCACGGTTTTCCGCCCAAACATTCACGATGAAGCTGGATGTTTGCGCCCATTTTCACAAGGGCTTCCGTATATCCGAACCGTTCTTCATACACGGTCTCATGCACCATAGAAACGCCTTCGGCCTGCGTAAGCAACATAACGAACGGCTGTTGCCAGTCGGTCATGAATCCGGGATGAACGTCGGTTTCAATTACGACAGGATTTAATTCTTTTGGCGCCGTAATCCTAATCCCATCTTCTTGAATTTCGAACGGTACTCCAACGCGACGAAGCGCGTTCAAAAAAGAAAGCAGATCCGTCTGACGCGCATCGCGAATAAACACATCGCCTCCTGTTATCGCGGCCGCAACCATAAATGATGCGGCGACTATTCTGTCTGAAATCACGCGATGTTCCGCTCCGTGCAAGGATTCCACTCCTTCAATCACCCAAGTGCGATTCACGTCCAAATTGATAATCGCGCCCATCGCCTGAAGTAATACAGCGAGATCCATAATCTCCGGCTCAACCGCGGCGTTGCGGATAATCGTCGTCCCCTTCGCTTTAACCGCGGCGAGCATCACGTTCTCGGTTGCGCCGACGGACGGAAAAGGAAGGTCGATAATCGCGCCCTTCAATCGCTTGGTAGTGGCTGTGTAAAATCCTTTGTCGCACACTATTGCAGCTCCCATTTTTTTCAACGCGGCAAGATGAAAATCAATCGGTCGCGCGCCGATCGTACACCCGCCAAGCGCAGGAATCATTGCCTTGCCAAAACGATGAAGAAGAGGACCGAGCAATAAAATCGGGATGCGGTTTTTTCGACTGAAAGCTTCCGCTACTTTTTCCGTCTTCAAACTGCGCGAATCTACAATCGCTGTCCCGTTCTTAAATGTAACTTTCGCGCCGAGCGCGGAAAGCATTTCCAATGTCACGTCAACATCCCCTATTTCAGGAACGTTGTGGAGTGTCACCGGAGAATCCGCAAGCAAAGCCGCGACCAACTCTTTCGTAGCCGCGTTTTTCGCGCCAGGTACTCGAACTTCTCCACGAAGAGGGTTGCCGCCACGGATGAGATAGGAACGTATTTTCGATGCTATTTTTGAGACAGGCATAATACATCTCGCATTATGAATAAATACTTATCTAAGCGAGGACTGTTTGAGCGAAGCGAGTTCCGCAGCGAGACAAGTTTTTATTCATAATGCGAGATCCGTTTCTACAAACTATCATTTTTTGCCTGCGTAGTCACCACTTCAATCCAAGTGGTTCCGGGCGCGAAATCCACGGACGACCCGTCAACTGTCTCAAACGAAATCCATTCGCCCGACCTTCGGCGCCAAACAATATCCTTTTGCGTCCCATCCCTAAACAATTTCGCCTTTCCCGTCCCTGTCGTGCGAATACGAAGTCGCCCAACTTCGTCCAGCACTTCTGATTCGGAATAAAAAAATACGACGTTAGACGCCTTTACCAAAGCGCCGTCCGCGTCTTTTTGTTCAGTTTTCGATTGAAAACGTTGATACTGTCCGGTGGATGGATCGTAAATCCACCTCGCCGAGAAAATCCCCTGATATGGAACGGTCAACTCGCGCACATCGCCGGACTCGAATGAGGACGCGTAATGCCAAGGACGAAACGGCGCCGTGGACCAATCCTTGTCTTCCGCGGCGGAACGCAACAGGTCGATTCGCGTATACGTGTTGTGAGGCATCGCGCGTTTTGCCGAGCGCCAAAAATATTTCCCGTTGAAAAACTCGTCCAAATTTCTAAAAGAAGAAAGCACGCGAATCAAACCGAGCGCCTCCGGGCTTCCTCCGACGTGCGCATAAACCGCCTGAAGTCCGTTTACGAAATCCACGAAATACGGGCGCGCGCTGCGAACCGGCCCTATCTGATCCACGGTCGTGGTCGCGTCAAACACCGCAAGAAAACGCGTGATACTTCCTTCAACCGGCGCTTCGATCACGAGATTCGCTTTCGCTAACCCGGCAAGCGGCCACGCGTCCGGCGAATTTTCCACCATCACCGCGAACGGTTGCAGCGCGGCTTCTTCGTACGGCACCTGTACTCCGTCCAACATGCGCGGCACTAACTCACGCGCCGTGGTTGTCGGGACAACAATTTCTTTTCCGTCCGATCCTGTGTTCTTTTGAAACGGATGAGTATTGATAATGATGGCGATCGTGAGCGCCGCGAGAATAAAAATCAAAAATCCCGCCAAAGCGATCACCGGCCATGATCGCTTCATAAGCGTTGCAAATGAAATTTTCACGCGACGAGTTTCAGACATGCGAAAAAAATCGTTTTCTCATGCCGAAAATAATACCACGCGCGCTTATGCTTTGGGCGTTTTTGGCGCTTCCTCGGCAGCTGCCGTAGCGGCCGCCTCGGCTTCCTTCTCCGCCTTCTTCTCTTCGGCCTCGGTTTTCACGGCTGTAATGTCGATTGCGACGCCTTCTTCAAGCTTCTTCAACTGATCCTCTGTGAGAGGCGGGGTTACCGTAGCGAGAACAACGCCGCCCTCTTCCAAAATCGTAACTCCCTTAGGAAGCGGCAGGTCGGCGACCGTAATATCATCCTCAAAAGTCTTGAGCGAGGACAAGTCAACCAAAATCTCGTGAGGAAGATTCGCCGGTAGACAGCGAACTTTGATTGTATCGAGAGCGTGCACAAGGGTACCGGCGAGCTCTTTAACCGCAGGAGCTTCGTTGATAAATTCGAGCGGAACTTCGATAGTCAATTCCTCATCCATTTTAATCTGACGCAAATCAACGTGCTGCGGTTCGAGCGTCAAAGGGTTCGGCTGAACTTCCTGAATCAAGACCTTAAGCGGTTCGGCGCCGTCGATAGCGACATCGAGAAGCGTCGACTTGCCGGCGGTTCGATAGACGTTCCGAAATTCGGAAACGCCCAATGTGATGTTTCGCGAAGCGATCCCGTTGCCATAAATAACAGCCGGGATATGTCCGGAATTTCGTACCTTCGTGGCTTGGCGCCCTGTCTCTGTGCGGCTTACCGCGGTTAATGCAAGTGTCATAAAAGTCGCCCAACCATACGACAATATTCCATGGCTGTCAATGGAAACCATCGACTGCAAGGGTTCCACGCAATAAAACAAGACTCGTCGAAGCGAGGACTGTTTGAGCGAAGCGAGTTCCGCAGCGAGACGAGTCTTGTTTTATTGCGTGGAACCAGGGTTATACCTTCATCAATTCCTTGCAAAAGTCGATACTTTCTTCTTCGAGCATCCTATGCGCTCTAATGCAGTCGTCGTCCGAAACAGGAGCCGCTGTGCGAAATCTCATGGCGTCGTGGGCTTCAAGATCCGTAACCACGCCGACGGAGCTGATGGATCCTTGAGTTTCAAGAATTATCGCGAGCATCGCATGACCGCATGCGAGGCAGGAGCAATGAAAAAGCCGCGTCTGTCCGCGTTCGCCGAGCAACCGAACCTCTTCATTCTTATACATCGCCTGACACAGCGGACAGTGCACAAGCAGCTGCGAGGAATGGGCATGATCCATAACGTAGAAAGCGTAGCACACGAACCCCCAACCTGAAACCTGACACCAGGAACCTGAAACCTTTCTACCTAAACGTCGCCGGCTGCCTCTCGACCGCGATCATCTCCGCGAGCGCGACGCTGATGAACGCGACGACGAGAGACGACGGGGCGGCGGAAACGAATGGAAGAGGAATACCGGTCACCGGCATTATGCCGAGATTCATTCCGGCGTTGATGATGAGATGGAACAGAAATGACGCGAGTATCGAAATTAATAGCAGCTGCGGAAACGGATCGTCGATTGCGGATGCGATTCGGACCAATCTAATAAACAGCGTTCCAAATAACAAAAGTACGAACGTAACTCCTACAAACCCAAGTTCTTCTCCTAACACGGAAAACACGAAGTCCGTAGTTGCTTCCGGTAAAAATCGAAGACGCGACTGCGATCCTTCGCCAATCCCCTTTCCGAATAATCCTCCGGATCCGATTGCGATTCGCGCTTGAGTCACGTTGTATCCGGCGCCGCGCGTGTCGTACGTGGGATCGAAAAACGAAACCAACCGCTCGCGCTGATACGGTTTCAAACCAACCTGCCAAACCAAACCGGAGATCGCGACAAAAGAAAGGACGAGAGCGATTGCGGCGCGGCGCGGAATGCCTGCAAAAAAAACAACGGTAAACCACATAGCGATCATCACGGCGGCGGAACCGAAATCCGGCTGCAGCAAAACCAATCCGACGTATAAACCGGTCGCAAGCGCGCTTCCGAAAAACGCGACGAGTCCTATTCTTCGATGAGTGTGTTTGGAAACGTAAAACGCAAGAAAAATCGCGAGCAAAACTTTTGCAATTTCTACCGGCTGAAAAGAAAGACTTCCAAGCACGAACCATCCCCTTGTCCCGCGGATCGTCGTTCCAAAAATAAGGACGCTTCCGAGTAACGCGAGTCCTGCTGCGTAAATCGGCAATGCGAATGCTTTGATGTGGCGATAATCGAAAAACGCGAATCCGAAAACAAGCGCCAGCCCGATTATCGCGGCTATAAGCTGCTTCTTGAATTGAAAAAAGTCCAACGACTCACGCGATACGCTCAAACCGTAAATCGCCAAAAGACCGATGACAGTCAGGGTCAAAGACGAAATAAGAAGAATCCAATCAAATCTTACGAATTGTCCCAGACCGCGCTTCATTCCTACACTTTGCCATGAGAACAAAAACCGCGCACCTATTTCCTGAAATACTGCGTTGGAAGATAGGCGTTCGGATCCAGCAGATTGATAATAGGAATAATCTCAGTCTGGCTGATAGACGGGAGTTTGCCGAACCAGTCTATGTCGATATGGCGCGTTTCTCCGGGCGCTACGTTGGTGAGCGTGAGTTTATTTATAGCCACGACTCCGCTTCCGCGATAAAGCTTCACGACTAAATCCATTGCCCAATATCCGAACGAGCCGCGATTCACCACATCAAACGACGTTCTGCCGGAAGACTGCGTGCCGACCTGACCGCCTGTTTTTGTGACAGCGTTCTCGAACGCGACATTGAAGCGCTGCAGCGCGTAGTCCGCATAGCGGCTGCCGACAACGTTCGGATCGACGCGATGCCAACGAATATTTTCGACCTCCAATTGCGCGGCCGTCCCTCCCCTTTCACGCGGACGAAAACCGATCTCCGTCAAAGTGATTGCGCTGCTTGGCAGAAGATAGCCGTTCCTGAGCGGAGTCTGCTGTCCCGACAAATTGAATCTGTAATTAAATTCGGCCCACCATTGCTCGTTCGGATTTTGGATATCCACCGCCATGTCGAACCGATTATCCGTTCCTTCAAAAACCTGCGCGTTGCCGGTTGCCACGGGCTGCGGTTGATCGCGCAAAAGAGACTCGAGCGTCAACTGATTTGTGGCGATATCTTGAGTCAATCTTGATTCGCGCGGATATGAAATAGCGTACGCATCCAAAAGTCCCCAAGCCGAATACAACCAAACGACCGAGTTCAGAGCGATCAAAGAACCATATCCAAATCTTCGAAGCGGAATCCGATTACGAACCCAAAACGACGCGAACTTCAACTCGCCTTCCGTAAACCCGCTTCCAAGCTGGGCACTATTCGGCGGCATACAAGAATTGTAGCATAAACGAATATATTTGTTGTTTTCGTATATTATTTCTGATATAGTCCCTACATGACCATACAAGTTAAAGACAACATCCCGTTAACAAAAGAGCTCCGTAAAACATGGAAAGGGAGCAGGGTTATGATTTTTTCAACAAGAGACGCTTTGTTAATAAAGCGCCTCCAAAAAACCCCAATAATTGACATTCGCCAAAAACTGAAAGATGTGGGACGAAAAATAACAAACGCAGATATAGCATCCGCTGTACGCGCCGTCAGAGAGTAGTATGCGCGTAGTTTTAGATACGAACGTAATCGTATCAGGCCTTTTATGGAAAGGACCGCCAAAAATTCTTTTTGATTTAATCGAAAAACGCGGCTTGAAACTTTGCGTTACTCCGAATATCATCGAAGAAGTCAGGCGTGTTCTTTTATATCCAAAAATACATAAACATTTGAACAATGCCGGAATCGAGCCGAATGATGCAATCGGTTATTTAGTCAGACATGCTTTAGTATTCCCTGATATAAATTATGTTAAGCTCGTAAAAGATGATCCGTCGGATGATATTTTCCTGAATTGCGCGATATCATGTGACACTCAGTGGTTAATATCCGGTGACAAGCATTTGTTGAAAATTATAAATTTATACGGAATTCAAATAATCACAGCATCGCAATTCTTAATAAAATTCAGGTATCTTTTATAAAAGTGCCCCCTTGGCAAAGTTCTCTCCAAGATGTAAAATCCTGCCATGCCAAAATCTGAAAAGAAGCCGAAAGGCGGCGCGTACGGCGCGGAGCAAATAACCGTTCTGGAGGGACTGGATCCGGTGCGAAAGCGTCCGGGGATGTACATCGGTTCAACGGGACCGGACGGTCTCCATCATCTCGTGTGGGAGGTCGTGGACAACTCGTTCGACGAAGCAATGGCTGGTCATGCGGATCACGTCATAGTGACCCTTAACGACGACGGCACGGTTTCGGTTAGCGACAACGGCCGCGGCATTCCGGTCGAGACGCACAAACAATATAAAGTTTCCGCTCTGGAACTCGTCATGACAAAACTCCACGCCGGAGGAAAATTCGGCGGAGACGAGAGCGGCTATAAAGTTTCCGGCGGACTTCACGGCGTCGGCGTTTCGGTGGTTAACGCGCTTTCCGAGTGGCTGGAAGTCACGGTCGAACGCGACGGCGGGATGTATAAACACCGATACGAACGCGGAAAGCCGCAAGGAAAAGTAAAACAGATCGGCAAAAGTAAAAATCACGGAACCAAGGTGACGTTCAAACCGGATACCACGATTTTTACGACCGTGGAATTCGATTTCAATCGCATTCTCGAACACCTTCGCCAGCAGTGTTATCTTACTAAAGGCATAAAACTGACCGTGATCGACGCGCGCACGGCTCCACACGGAGTTTACGGATTTTATTTCGAAGGAGGCGTGGCTTCGTACGTTCGCCATTTGAACCACACCAAACACGCGAAACACGACAACGTGTTCTACGCCGAAAAAACGATCGAACAAGCCACGATCGAAATCGGAGTTCAATACACGGAAGATTACGCCGAAAGTCTCTACGCGTTCACAAACAACATCTATAATCCGGAGGGCGGCTCGCACGTCGCAGGTTTTCGCACCGCTCTCACGCGCGTATTAAACAACTACGCGCGAGCGAAAGGTTTTTTGAAAGAAAAAGACGACAACCTTTCCGGCGAAGACGTGCGAGAGGGATTGACAACGGTCATTTCAATCAAAATTCCAGAACCGCAATTCGAGGGTCAGACAAAAGCGAAACTTGGAAATCCGGAAGTTCGCGGATACGTGGAGACGGTCATGACCGAAGCGTTCGCGACTTTTTTAGAGGAACATCCGCGCGACGCAGAAGGAATAATCGGAAAATGCGTTCTGGCACAACGCGCGCGCGCCGCCGCCAGAGCCGCAAGGGATACGGTCCTTCGCAAGGGCGCGCTCGAAGGATTTACGCTCCCCGGCAAACTCGCGGACTGCTCCAGCCGCGACTCCGCGAATTGCGAGCTCTACATAGTTGAGGGCGATTCGGCCGGAGGTTCGGCAAAACAAGGACGCGACCGCAACTTCCAGGCAATTCTCCCCCTTCGCGGAAAAATCCTGAACGTGGAACGCGCGCGTCTCGACAAAATGCTAGCGAACAACGAGATCAAAAGTCTGATAATCGCGCTTGGCACGAACATCGGTGAAATGTTCGACATCGAAAAACTCCGCTACGGCCGCATCGTGATAATGACGGACGCGGACGTCGACGGCGCGCACATCCGTACGCTTCTGCTCACATTGTTCTATCGCTACTTCCCGAATATCATCACGTCCGACCACCTATACATCGCGCAACCTCCGCTCTTCCGCGTTGCAAAAGGCAAAGACGCTCGTTGGGCTTTCACCGAAAAAGAACGCGACGAATTCCTAACCGAATTCCAAAAATCTAAAATAAAAGAACCTGAACTCGGCACTCGGAACTCGGCACTCGGAACTCCAGAAACCTCCGAATCCCCGAATCCGAAGAAGAAGTTTCAAAAATCGGAGGCATCTCCATTCAAC
>CAZQNT010000007.1:0-35078 GCA_964595075.1 uncultured Gammaproteobacteria bacterium
GTTCAGAAATATTTTTTCCTTATTCATCTCCGCCAATTTTTTCTGCATCTCGATTGCCGTCCTTGCAGCGCGAATCGCGTGATCCGGCTGATCGAGCGGCGCGTTCCAAAACGCCATTACCGCATCGCCGATATATTTATCGAGAGTGCCGCCGTTAGCAAACACGATCTCGGTCATGGCGGTGAGATACGTGTTCATTATTTCTACCAGCTTTTCCGGCGGAAGCGACTCTGAAATCGTAGTGAAACCTCGCACGTCGGAAAATAATACCGTCATTCTCCGCTTTTCTCCACCAAGTTTTAGCCGCGACGGGTCCTGAAGGATCGACTCCACAACCTCGGGGGCGACGTAACGTGAAAACGCGCTCTTCAATTCTCGTCGTTCGCGATCGGATGTTAAACGGCGTTCCAATGTGACGGCTACGTATGAAAACACGATCGCTATCGTCGGCCACACGACATCGAGAATGCGTCCTCTGTCGAACAAGACGATTGCGATTACGATTAAACCGATCCAAAAAACCACGACGAGAGCGATGCTGTTTCTAGCTCGTAGCAAGGTGACGACCATACCGAAAAACGCGCCGATCGCCAGTATCAAAAACATCTCGATCCATTTCAGAACCGGAACAAGCCATCTTTCAGCGCGAAGGGTGTCGGCAAGTGAAGCGTGAATTTCCACGCCCGGCATCGGCGACCCCAGCGAAGTCGGCACCAACCGGTCGTCGTGAAGATCCGCCGCGCTTGATCCGACGAACACTGTCTTGCCTCTGATTGTCGACTGATCGAAATTACCGCGCAAAACATCGGCTGCGGAAATCGTATTGAAAACTTTACGCGGAGGGCCGTCAAAATTAACCAAAAGCCGTCCGTAGCGATCTACGACTTTCGATGGCGCCGAGACCGTCGGCTGTAAAACGCGCAGAGTTTGCAGCGCGAACGCGGAAACCGCGCTTTTATCCGGCGCGTACGCGACAAGTGGGATGCGACGCACTATGCCGTCCATATCCGGCGGCGTATTGCTGTGTCCGGTTGCGCGCGCGGCTGCGGAAAATCGCGGCAATGGAGATACGACGGACGCAGTATCGTATGAAAGATCGCCGCCGGAAAAAGCGAGCCGGAGTTCAACCGGCAAAACTACGTTTCCGGCGTCGCGCAAAGAACGTTCAAGCGCCGCGTCATTTTCTTCGTCGGATGGTTCCGGAAAATTCACGTCATATCCTATGGCGGCAGCTCCGGCGCTTGAGAGGGCGTCGATAATCCTTGCGTGCACACTGCGCGGCCACGGCCAACGACCAATTGTTGCGAGCGACGAATCGTCTATTGAAACGATCACGATAGAAGAATCTGCAGGACGTGATAAAAAAAATCGATCGCTGGCAAACGAACTCCACGAAGACAGGGCTCCAGAAAACGACGCGATCGCAACAATAATCCCGATCGCTGTTCCAATAGAGATCGGACGAAAAAACGCGCGTTTCCTTTTTATGTTCATTACCTGATGGTGGAAGTGGTTTGCGCGGTATCGATCGGCGCAGTACTGATCGGCGCCGTCGGCGGCTCGATTATTGTGAGCGCGGTTTTGGCGATTTTTTTCTGTCCGTTGTCAAAAATCGCGGCCTCGATAATCACCGATCCGGGCCTTGCGGCGGAATACGCCGCTCCGCTTATCGTTCCCATGTTCCCGATGATCGCAAACGTCGCTCGCGCCGTGATGTCGGCTTTCGAACCGTCGCTTAGCAATCCCATGACGCGTAATCTGGAGAGCTGGCCGATCTCTATCGGATTTGGAAAGGCGATCAACGATATGGATTCTACCGTTGTAGCCATTGGTTTTGGCAATACGGTTCCGGTTGATGTCGTAGTAACAAGCGCCGGCTTGATTATCGAGGTTGTACTAGTACTACTTTCCGTTTTGACTTCGGGAATAAGCAAACTGTTTTTCAAGCGCGACGAAATTACGGCTCCACGCAAGCGCAGCGCTTTAAGTTTCCCGCGTAAAACCTTTATTCGATTTGGCGATATATCCGTAACCCCATCCATGTCTCTGTCAACGTTCATCAAGCCCTGCGTCGCGGCTTCCAAGGTCGTCTGAACCTCGTCCAATTTTCCGGCGTTAAGCAAAGCAGCTGCCTCGTGAAGACGCGAGTCGCTTGCCGAAATACGCTCGAAAAGCTCGGACGCCTTATCCGACCGCGACATCTCCTGCACTTCATCCTCCATACGCTGCTTCAAGCGATACAACGGCGAATCTGGTCCGACGCCTTCGAAAAGCACGCGAATCCTCGCCTCCGCGCGACGCATGAATTTTACGTCATCCGCGCCTTTCTTTTCCTTTAACAGCTTATTGATATCCTGATCCAATTCCGTCATCGCCTGAAACGCGAGACCGGATTTGCCTCTATCCACCAGCGTCTTGATCCCATAAAAACGGTATTCGAGATAGCGGCCGAAATTTTCACTTCTCTTTTTACCGGACAATGCTAAATGCAAACGCTCCGAAGCGCGCGCCAAACCGAACAGCGGATGATCCGGACGTGAAACCGGACGTACGGACAGGCGTTTGGATACGATTTCTTTGACTGCGTTTGCGTACACTTCGTCCGCTTTCAAATTTTCCTCATACCATTCAGTGGATTCTTCTTCCGCCCCAAAGCGCTCGATCGCTTTCCACGCTCCGCCTTTTTCGCGAGACACCTTGAATCCTTCGGACACGGTATCGCCGTCCGCGTCTTCGGATCCGACTTCCACGGCGGATTCGAATACGCGCACCGTCGTGCCTTCTTCTTTTGAAACCTCGAAAGCGGTTCCTCGCACCGTTGCGACAACCGTGTCGGTCCGTACCGAGAACGAACTGTCCAGATCAAGCAATCTCAAAACGCGTGACCACACCTTGCCGGTAACCAACTTCAGCTTTATTAAAACAGTCGTGGGCTGTTCAACGCCTTCTTCCGCTTTTTCAATCACGATATTGGAATTCTCCTGCATCCTGACTTCGCCGGTTTCGAAAAACCCGATTGTCGCGCGCCCGGAAATGTCCGTTCTAACCTCGTCCGATTCGTTCAATATCCTGCCATCCGTCGCTGACTCCCATTTATCGCTGCCAGCAACCCTCACTTCGACTCCCGGACGTTCAATGCTCAAAACGATATTTGAAGCGGACATTGCGGGGAGCGATCCCAACGACCAAAACCAAACACCGAACGCCGTGAGCGACAGTACAAAAACGATCCCAACGGAATATCTGCGTTTCATAACGGGTTTCTACGGTGATCGTAACACACCGCCAAACGAAGCGCGAGCATTGACAAACGGCCTTTTTTCTGGTATGTTGCACGTGTTCGAGCAGGATAGATGACCGCTCTGATTGTAATGATCGGGGAGGAAAGTCCGAACACCGTCCCCGACAACCGTCGGGGTCATGGAGAGCCGCTAACGGCGGCCGGGATATGGCGGAGATAACGAAAGGACACGTGGAACGTAGAAACGAATCATGACTTCAAATCGTAGCCTCAAGCAGACGATAACCGTTCACTCGGAATGAAGCCACGCCTATACGTTCCGTGCCCAACGTTACTTCGTAAACCTAGGGAAAGTGCCACAGAGACAATACTAGTTCCGACGTAAGTCGGGATAAAAGGTGAAAAGTGAATGGGCGTGGTCGTCTACGATTCGTTCGTAGCAACGCACTGCCACCATTCTCCGTCGGCGGTAACGCCGATGCGTGGGACGTAAAATCGCTTCTTGCGATCACGTCCCCGTGGTAAACCCTCTCCGGTGCAAGAGCAAGAGCTTCGACGCGAGTCGGGGCGCTGGTAGCTCGCTAGAGGCGACGAGCAATCGTCATCCCAGATAGATGGTCATCCGCGACAAAATTCGGCTTACCGTCCTGCCCGAATCCCCATATCTCTTGTCTTAAGCCGTATAGGCAAAAGACGAAAGATGCGGGGATTTTCTTTTTATGATCGCTTCAACGTGATAAACTTCCATCAAATGCGGATTCGAAGAATAGATCTCACCTTTACCGCGCTCTTGATCCCGCTGGATTTTATTGCGCTTTTCTGCGCCGGCATGGCAGCGTATCTTCTTCGTTTTTCAAGATTTGTAACTGAAGTTCTGCCGGTTTTGCAAAATGTCCCGTTCGCGGAATATCTTCGAACCGTCTTATTGTTCGCCTTCGTTTGGATGGCTTTATTCGCGCTCGCCGGTTTGTACAGCGCGCGTCAACGAAAAGCATGGGGCGAGTTCGGCCGAATCGCGCTGGCTTGTACGGCTGGCGCCATGCTTCTAATCGCAACGGTATTTTTCCGACGCGAGATCGCGACTTCTCGCTTCATCGTCCTCGCGGTTTGGTTATTCTCCATTGTCTTCATTCTGGTAGTCCGTCTGACGCTCCGGTCCATTCGACACCTCTTGCTCCGAGCGCGCATCGGCCATAAACGAATGGTAATTATCGGAAGATCAAAAGCCGCGGACGGCATTGCGCGTGAATACGAATCTCGTCCGATTTTGGGATATACGGTCATAGGTCAATTCGACGGATGGAACGATGAAACGAAAAAAGCGTTATTAAAGCTGGCAAAAACATCGAGCATTGACGTTGTCTTGCTGGCTGATCCCGATCTTCCGAAAGAACGCGCTTTGGACCTCATAGCGTTCACCGAAGAACAGAACGTGACTTTCCATTATCTGGCGGATTTCTTTGCCGCCGCGTTCACCAACATCGAGGTCTCAACAGCCGCCGGAGTTCCGATAGTCGAGGTGAAACGCACTCCGCTCGATGGCTGGGGCAGGATCGCGAAACGAACGTTCGATATAATTTTGTCGCTAATAATCATCATTGCAACTCTTCCGTTCGTGCTGCTAGCAATGATCGCTATAATGATAGAGGACGGATTGCCGGTAGTGTTCCAAAACATCCGCGTCGGGGAAAAGGGCGAGCAGTTCATGCTGTACAAGCTGCGCTCCATGTATCGAAAACATTCGATCGGTCCGCAATTTGAAGACAGCGCGAAAAAACTTCGTTACGAAAAAGAACTGATCGCAAAAAAAAGCATCAAGCAAGGCCCAGTATATAAAATCGCGGACGATCCGCGCGTAACGAATGTCGGGCGTTTTCTGCGCCGTTGGTCAATCGACGAATTTTTGCAATTTTGGAACGTGCTTAAAGGCGACATGTCGATCGTGGGACCGAGACCTCATCAGCCGCGCGAAGTCGCAAAGTATCTCCCCCACCACCGCCGAGTGCTCGCCATACGTCCGGGCATCACCGGCTTGGCGCAAATCTCCGGCCGCAGCGATTTGGAATTTGAAGATGAAGTGCGCCTCGACTCTTGGTACATCGAAAACTGGTCATTGTTTTTGGACTTATACATCGCTCTCAAAACCCCTTTCACGATCATTTATAGAAAGGGCGTGTATTAAAAAAACCGGTGTTACCGGTAAGGTTGGAAGGAGGGCTTAATAGCGCCTGCTCCAAGCGTCCTCTATGGCTCGCCTCGTCTCATCCGGATTCGTGGTGTAGACGATGACGTGCTGCAGGCAGTCGCTGCCATGAACAACGACCCTAAAGCCGCCGTTTATTTCCTGAAAGTCCAAACGAGGCATGTTCGTTCCCCTTGGAACGATACGATTCGGCAAAGCCTTCTTCACCGCAGTCAATCTCTTGGCTGCGAAGATCACGGTCTCCGCCTCCGGAATCACTGTGGAATGACGCTTGTTGCACTTTGCTCCATTCAGGAGCCTTTTAGTAGTTGGCAATGTACACTCTCCTTCCAAGATGCAGTCATGTGCGCTTGGCGATTCAAACTACCCCACTTTGCCAACCGCGTCAAGACAAGTATGCCGTCATGTCAATCGTTTGACCGTTTGTCGTCGATCCAATATGATTTTCAAGATATATGAACCCTTTTGACGAATACCAAGAACGAAAAAAACGCCTCTCTGCGATTCGCGACTTAAAAATAGATCCGTTCGAATCGAATACCGCGCGCGACACGAGCGTTAACAAATTCGTCGAATCATTTCCCGATCATATTAAATCTTTGGATGAAGTTGTTATTGCGGGTCGCCTGCGAAGCATACGAGCGCACGGCGCGCTTGTGTTTGCCGATCTTGATGACGGAACGAGTTCGGTCCAGGTTGTAATCAATGAAAAAAACGTTTCAACGGACGTTTTCAAACTATTTAAAGAGCTGATCGATATTGGCGATTTCGTGGAAGCCCGCGGAAAGGCGTACGTCACAAAATCCGGCCAGAACTCGCTGGAAGTCACGGGCGCGAAGCTGCTAACAAAAGCGTTGCGTCCGCTTCCCGACAAGTATTACGGTTTCAAGAACGAGGAAGAGCGTCTTCGCAAACGATATCTCGATATATTGACGAACGACGACATACGCGAAATCTTCGTGAAAAAAGCAAAATTTTGGCAATCGGTCCGAAACTTTCTGGTCGACCGCGGATTTCTAGAGGTAGAAACTCCTGTGCTTGAAATCACGACCGGCGGAGCTGACGCGCGCCCGTTCGTTACTCACCATAACGCGCTGGATATCGACGTGTACCTTCGCATTTCCATGGGCGAGCTTTGGCAAAAACGCCTGATGGTTGCCGGATACGAAAAAACGTTTGAAATCGGCAGACAATTCCGCAACGAGGGCATGGACTCCGAGCATCTTCAGGACTATACGCAGATGGAGTTCTATTGGGGCTATGCCGACTACCTGGACGGGATGAAGCTCGTGGAGGAGCTGTACAAATACGTGGCGAAAGAAACGTTCGGCACGCACAAATTTACAATAAGCGGCCACGAAATAGATCTCGGCAAAAAATGGGAACATTACGACTACCAGGAAACAGTGTTGAAACACACCGGCATCGACGTTTTGAATTCTACGATAAAAGAAATGGAAGCCAAGATGCGAGAATTGAAAATCGACTATGATAAAAAAGGATTCAATGTCACTCGCGCAATAGACAATCTTTGGAAATATTGCCGCAAACAAATTTCCGGTCCCGGCTTTGTAGTTGGCATTCCGATCGCCGTGTCTCCGCTCGCAAAACGCGACAAAAAACAACCGGAACTGGCGCAGCGCTTTCAGCCGATCATCGCCGGATCGGAAGTTGGAAACGGTTACAGCGAATTGAATGACCCTGTAGACCAAGCGGAAAGATTCGCAGAGCAAGTCAAACTGCGCGAGCAGGGAGACGAAGAGGCGCAGATGTTCGATGAAGACTTCGTGGAAGCGCTGGAATACGGAATGCCGCCGACATGCGGCTTTGGAATGAGCGAGCGCGTTTTCAGCTTTTTGATGGATAAAAACATTCGCGAGTGTCAGATTTTTCCGCTCATGAAACCTCGCGGCCAATCGGATTGAAAGCACAAAAGTTGCGCTTCCTTAATTGCGTGCATAAGATGTTCGGATGGAGAAAAAATTGCGGGTGGCGCTTGTGCATGACTACCTCGTTCAAGACGGCGGAGCGGAGCGAGTTCTTGGCGTTCTTCAGGACATTTTTCCAGATGCGCCGACTTACGTTCTGATTTATGACCCGAAGCGCAGCCATTCTCGCTTTAGGGAACGCGTGATTCGCACATCGTTTTTGGATGGATACCCGTTCGCGCACCGCGCTTATCAATGGTATCTCCCGTTCATGCCAATGGCGGCAGAGCATCTGGATTTGGGAGGATTCGATCTGGTCATATCTTCTTCAAGCTCGTTCGCGAAAGGCGTAATCGTCTCTCCGGAGAGTTTGCATGTTTGCTATTGCCATACGCCCACGCGATTTTTGTGGCAGGATAGAATCGGATATCTGAACGACCTCCCGCAACCCGCGTTCATACGCGCTCTCTTGCCTCCGCTGCTTCACAAATTGCGCCAATGGGACAAACTCGCGGCTGACAGACCGGATATTTTGCTCACAAACTCTCGCACGAGCTGCGCGCGAATCAAGAGATATTATAGAAGGGACGCTGCCGTGATCTATCCGCCGGTAGACGTTTCGGCAATTTCGGTCTCCACGGAACCCGGAACGTATTGGCTTTGCGGAGGACGTCTTGTCGGATATAAAAGATTTGATCTGATAGTGAAGGCATTCGCAAAACTTAACCTGCCTCTCAAGGTTTTCGGAACCGGACCGGAGCTAAAAAAACTCCGTTCTCTCGCCGGTGGTAAGACCGCTTTTTTAGGGAATGTTTCCGACAAATACAAATCTGAACTTTATCGCGGCGCTATAGGTTTCGTAAGCCCTCAAGTTGAGGACTTTGGAATCACGATCGTGGAAGCGATGGCTGCCGGACGTCCGGTGATCACGTTCGGACAAGGCGGTGGAACGGAAACCGTGATACCTGGTAAAACCGGCATTCATCTTGAAACGCAATCTTGGGAAGAAATAGGAGATGCGATCATCCGTTTTGATCCTTCGCGTTTTGATTCGAATGCGATCCGCGCTCATGCAGAAACATTTTCAACCGAAGTTTTTTCTTCGGCGTTCCGTAATTTCATAAACAATGCGCTTCCTGATTGACGCGCGGCCGCTGGTCGATCCGATTCAAGGAGGAGTAAGCCGCGTGGCGCGCGGAATTGTTGATGCGTTCGTAAAACATCGCGAAGACGACGAGATCGTGCTTGCTACGACCGGCAACACAAATCCCGTAGGGGCGGGCTTGTCCCGCCCTCCCCTGTTCCCCCTCCCAGGATATGAAGGACGCTGGGGAGGGCGGGACAAGCCCGCCCCTACGCATATACACATCCGGATTCCTAACAAACTTTGGAGCGCGGCGTGCATGGCGGGATTAACGTCTTTTGACCGCGCCGTTGAAAAACGCGCTGGAAAAATCGATGCAATCTTCCTTCCGAACATCGGATTCGTTGGGCGTATCGCCATGCGCCCCTACGTCCTTTTGCTGCACGATCTCTCGTTCTTAATCGAACCGCGATGGTTCTCACTCAAATCCCGGCTTTGGCATAAGGCGATACAAGCGAAACGATGCATCCAAAACGCAGCGCATCTTCTCGCCGTATCGGAAACCACGAAACGGGATGCGATGCGGTTGCTCGATATTCCGGAGGAACGAATCACGGTGATCCCTGTTGGATTTACGTTGTCGGTAGTGGCGCATGGTAATGCGCCCTCTTTGGGGATCGGCGTATCACCATACGCCCCTACGCCAAATCGCTACTCGCTCGATCGGGGAGGGCGGGACAAGCCCGCCCCTACGCAGGGAGGGCGGGACAAGCCCGCCCCTACGCAGAACCGATACATACTTGCTCTCGGAGGAAAGGACCGGCGAAAAAATTCCATGACGGCAGTGCGCGCAATCGATACGCTGCGTCGCGAAAAAGATTTTTCTGATATTGAATTAATTCTCGTAGGGGCGGGCTTGTCCCGCCCTCCCCGTATTGAATTGTATGGCGAACACCATGACACCGAGGGATGGCGGGACAAGCCCGCCCCTACATGGATCCATCACATTCAGCATCCCTACGACTCCGAACTCGCCTCCCTCTACTCAAACGCATCCGTCTTCCTCTATCCTTCATGGTATGAAGGATACGGGCTTCCGCTCCACGAGGCAGCGGCGTTCGGGATTCCACGCGTCGCTTCAACCTCAGGCGCGTTGCCGGAGACGGCGCCGCACGGCACCATCTTTGCCGATCCTGCCAAGCCGCATCATTGGGTAGAGGCGATAAAAATCGCGCTTTCTTCGCCTAGACCGGACGCGATATCGTCCGATCCTGAAGCGTGGAATAAGGCAGCGGCAATTCTTTCAAAAACTCTTGACTTTATCGCCAAATAGGCGCATAGATTCACTCATATGAAACGACTTCTCATCACCATTTTCTCTGTTTTCGGCTTGCTGATTTCAGGGATCGTACCTGCTGTGGCAGCAACTCCGCTTACTTGGACCGATATCTCGAGCCAAGTTCAATATCGCACCAACCGACCGGTATGGGCGAGCGCCTATGCGGGCGGATATTACTATTTCACTGACGGCCAAGAGCTTTGGAGCGGCGGTCAGGTCTACCGAACCGACGGAACGAACGTGACGAACATTACGAACGAAGTTCGAATATCCGGAATCTCGCGTGTTGACGATATCGTAAGCGACGGACAGAGCGTTCTGTTTGTCTACGGAACCTCCATTGGCAACGGCAATTCTTATTTCGGAATTGTTAAATATCAAAACGGATCGTATATAAATCAAACCACAAACATTCGATCTGCTTTATATTCCTCAGAAGGAATCATTCAAATGGTCGGGAAAGACGGCCACTGGATGATCTCGACCACAAAGGGCAGAGTCTTGACTTGGTACACGGATGCCGGCGTTAATTCCATTCCGACAGAACTCGTTTTGCCAAGTACGCTAAAATCCAACTTGAGCATTAAAGCGTCAACATACGGCGGACTTCGCTATTGTCGCTTGAGCATTGAGGAGCCATCATGCAATTTCACCATCGTACCGATCAACGGAAACCAGTGGCTATTCGTGGCATCGCAATACAGCTATGGCTATTACGGAACATGGTCCCCTGTCGCTGCATACATCTATTCTAACGGATCCAGTTTTACCGACATCTCAAACGAAGTCGCCTCCGTAATCGGAGTCAATCCGGGATCCGTAAACAGCAACGGAAACGAGGTCATCATAATAAGCGAATCTTCGATTGGAATCGTTTCCGGTACGACGGTGCGAAAATATTCAAATCAAACTCTAAAACCGAGCAAGGCAATTTGGACCGGTACTAATTGGTTTGTTATTGATAATGAAAAAAATATCCGTGTCTCGATTATCGACGGAAGCGTTGAATCTCTAGGAAAAACCGGCGACTACTTCGTTACATCCGCTTCAAACAATAACGGCACGATACTTCTCGGCGGTGCGGTTTCAAACAGCTATCAAAACGGCCCCTCATATCCTCTCAAGGCAAAACTCGTGAAGCTTACTCCGGCGTATATGGCGTCTGCGCCTACAAACGTTACTACCGGTTCCGGCGGCGGAGTATTCTATTCAAACAAAGGACCGAAACTCACTACGTACGGCAGCCCTGCCAGCTTCACAATCAAAAGCGGAAGTACCTTTAACTACGGCGCTGAAGCCACGGACTATAATGGAATCGACAAAATCGACTTATACGTGAACGAGGCGAAAGTCAAAACGTGCAACGAGCCGACATGCAACTTCGCGTCCGTTTATTACAGCAACGGCAATGTAAACCGCGCTGTAAAATTCCGCGCAGTGGCAACCAACAGATACGGATACGGTACGGAATCCGCGGTCGAGACGCTCGTGGTGAATGGAACTTCGGTTTCCACGGCTTCATCCGTTTCTTCCAAATCCGTTCCTCCGGCGATCTGGGCGTGGACAATACCGGGCGGCGTCACAACGCTAAACGGCACCGCCTCATACCACGTCGGGGCATGGGACAACGACGGGATTGCGCAGGTTGAAATCATGGTGAACGGGACGGTGCGACGCAACTGTTATTTCTCAAACGCGCAAGGCAACGTTGAGTGCGGTCTTGACGTCTCTTCGGCGGACTATACGAACGGATCCAATATCACGCTTTCGGCGCGTGCCATCGACGCAAACGGCAATTCTTCGTGGAGCGACACGCGCTCGCTTCTTGTTCAAAACAGATCGTACAATCCAAGAAACACGACTTACTACGGGCCTGCGAATATTCCGGGGTGGATCCAAACAAAGTCGGATCACGATTCGGGATACACCGGAAATCAGTACATCACATTCACGGCAGAAGCAGGAGATGAAAACGGCGTGGCGCGAATAGACCTTCTCGTGAACGCACAGGTTGTTAATACGTGCTACTCCGCGACTTCTTGTTCATGGACAGGCGGACCGTACACGAATTCAACCGTGACCTACGGCGCGACGTTAACCGACAATGGCGGCTACTCGCTCTGG
This sequence comes from uncultured Gammaproteobacteria bacterium, assembly GCA_964595075.1. GTDB lineage: Bacteria > Patescibacteriota > Patescibacteriia > 2-12-FULL-60-25 > 2-12-FULL-60-25 > JAHJFW01. The sequence continues at coordinate 11,920 of CAZQNT010000007.1, forward strand.
ACGGGATACAAAACGATATACAGATACTAAAACTCCCTCATACAAAATACGGGGAGTAACCCCCCTCTAACTCCCCCTTACTCTAAGGGGGAGGATTAGTAGGGTTCAACCACGCAAAAAAGAAATCAGCCCTGGTCGAGCGGGCTGATTTCTTTTTGTTCGGTGTAGTATTGAATTTCTTTTTCCAAAATTTCCATCGGCACTGTCTCTGCCGAGAAAATTATGCGATCTTCGAAGTGTTGAACTTTGGAAAAAACCTCGTCCTGCATCACAGGCGAAAAAGAAACCGCCAATTCGCGCAACACTCCCAATCGTTTTTTATATTCGTCGCGGATACCGTGTCGTTTCTTCACCGTCTCCACTATCTTTTCTCCGTCTGTTTTCCAAAAATCTTCGCGTACGTGCTTCCTTATTTCATTAACTTCCATACGCTCCTCCTCGCGAAGCGCCGTTTCAACATCTTCGTGCGCAAGCAATTCTTCCAGCGTCTTCGACTCACTCGCCTTTATAAATCTTCGAAGAAGCTGCGCCGTGGACGGACGTACGGCCGCCATGACGCTCGACCATTCTTTATCCGATCTTTCGCCGTTCAACGTTTCGACGACCGCTGTTCGCGCGGGCCATGTGTTCCAACCTAGTTTGATCGCCGCGCTCGCAAGCTCGCTTTTATCCAAAGTGTCTCCATCGTGATACTTCCTCGCCCAGCCGTCAGCCACGGCCCGCTCTTTCGCATCCGCATACGCAGCCGCGTCCACCAAAAAATCCACCACGCGCGGAACGTCGCTCAAATTCAAAAAAAACGTTTCTGTCATGGAGACAAGTATAGCACGATGCTAATTTGTCATCCCCGCGAAGGTTTCTGCATTTTTTCTAATGTCATCCCAGCGGAGGCTGGGATCCAGTTTAAAGAGTGAATACTTCCCATCATCTCTGGATTCCTGCCTCCGCAGGAATGACACGAAGAATAATCTAGCGATAGTATGGGGGGCATTGCCACCCTTGCAAGAGATTCCATATTCCTATATAGTGCCCACACCTAATTTAATCCTCCGACTCCCTACCTGGGACGGATCCTGGCGAAGGCCGGGTAATGTGCGAAACATATGAATTCAGCAACGAAAACGGCTGCCATCGAACAGGTAGCATCCGAAGAAATGAAGCGTTTGATAGACGACGGCGTGGGGGTTAATTTTCCTAAAAAAGGAGACGTTGTAAGCGGAACTGTCATCTCGGTCGGACGCAACGAAGTCCGCGTTGATATCGGAGGCATCGCCATAGGACTCGTGCGCGGTCCGGAACTTGATCCTAACGCGCATCTCGCGGTTGGAGACGAAGTCGAGGCCACGGTTTTTGAACTTGAAAACGAATTCGGCGAACTCGAGCTTTCACTCAAAGGAGCTGGTCGCAAAAAGGCATGGGATAAACTTAAAGAAATGTTCGCTGCAGGAAACGTGGTTCCGGTTAAAATTTTGGATGCCAACAAAGGCGGACTGCTCGTTCGTCTTGAGAGCGTGGTCGGATTCCTTCCCGTGTCGCAACTTTCTCCGGAAAATTATCCGCGCGTTTCAGGCGGCGAAAAAGCAAAAATCTTGGAAAAACTTCGCGAACTTATCGGTACGTCCGCAAACGTAAAAGTGATTGACGTAAACGAAGAAGAAGAGAAGTTGATCGTTTCCGAAAAAGCGGTTTGGGAAACGCAGCAGGAAGGCGTAATCGCTAAATTCAAAGTCGGAGACACCGTAGATGGAGAAGTCACGGCGGTAACGGATTTCGGCGCCTTCGTTCGCTTCGACACGAATCTTGAAGGACTCGTCCATATCTCGGAAATCGCATGGCAGCGCATCGATCATCCTCGCGACGTCTTGAAACAGGGCGACCATGTGCGCGCTGAAATCATCAACATCGAAGGATCGAAGATTTTCCTCTCGATGAAAAAACTTGTTCAGGATCCTTGGAAAGACGTTGGAATAAAATACAAGTTGGGACAAACTGTAAAAGGACGCGTTCTCAAAATCAATCCGTTCGGCTTGTTCGTGGAGCTTGATCCGGAAATCCATGGCCTCGCGCACATCAGCGAATTGGCCGCCAAGCCGGTCAAAGACGTGAACGAAGTGGCGCGCGTGGGAGATGAATTCGAATTCCGTATCGTTTCGCTTGAACCGGAGAATCACCGGCTTGGTTTGTCGCTGAAAAAGTCAAAAGAAGAAACTGAAAAAGTATGAACCAAACAGTCCGACACGTCCTTCTTTTTGTCGGCTCGCTTCTACTCGTCGGCGGCATCCTCGCGTTCGTAAACGTAGGGACTCCGAACAACATAAATCTTTCCACTTTCGCGCAAAATATCGAAGAAGGAAAGGTGAAATCCGTCGTGGTGCGCGGGACGGAGATTGAGATCGTGCTGAGCGACGACACCAAGGCGACTGTAAAAAAAGAATCCGGAGAATCGCTTTCCGAGCTCTTGAAAAACTACGGCGTATCGCCGGAGAAAATTAGAGCGACTCAAGTTGAAGTGAAAGAAAGTTCCGGCGTTGGATATTGGGCGTCTGTCATACTTCCGAACGTAATCCCGTTCCTCCTTATCCTCGGCATAATGTGGTTCTTCCTTCGGCAGGCGCAAGGACAAAACAACAAAGCCCTGATGTTCGGCCAGTCCGGAGCGCGTGAAATGCAAAAGGATGATAAGGATAAGGTAATGTTTGCGAACGTCGCCGGCGCGCGCGAAGCGAAAGAAGAGCTTCTTGAAATCGTAGAATTTCTAAAAAGTCCGCAAAAATTCGTTGCCTTAGGCGCAAAAATTCCAAAAGGAGTTCTGCTCATGGGCGCGCCGGGAACTGGAAAAACTCTTTTGGCGAGAGCGGTTTCCGGCGAGGCCGGAGTCCCATTCTTCCACATGAGCGGCTCGGAATTCGTGGAGATGTTCGTCGGAGTCGGCGCGTCTCGTGTACGCGATCTCTTTACGAAAGCAAAAAAGAGCGCGCCGTGCATCGTTTTCATCGATGAAATCGACGCGGTCGGCCGCCAGCGCGGGTCCGGACTCGGCGGCTCGCACGACGAACGCGAGCAAACGCTCAACCAAATCCTTGTGGAGATGGACGGTTTTGAACCGAATCTTGGAATTATCGTGATAGCCGCGACCAACCGCCCTGACGTGCTGGATCCGGCGCTGCTTCGACCCGGACGTTTTGACCGCCGCGTAATTTTGGATCTTCCGGATCTACCGGACCGCGAAGCTATACTTGGAATTCATGCAAAAAATAAGCCGCTTGCAGACGGGGTATCGCTTCGCAAGCTTGCGGAACGCACCCCTGGTTTCAGCGGTGCGGATCTTGCCAACTTGATGAACGAGGCGGCGATTCTTGCGGCGCGAAAAGATCAGACAACGATCACGGAAAGCGATCTGTTGAACTCAATCGAAAAAGTCATGCTCGGCCCAGTACGCAGCAGCCACCTCATGAACGAAGAGGAGCGAAAGATCACCGCGATTCATGAGATAGGTCACGCTATCGTAGCCCATCTTCAGGCGCACACGGATCCGGTACAAAAGATTTCCATCATCTCTCGAGGACGCGCCGCAGGATACACCATCAAATTGCCTATCGAGGATAAAAAAATGCGACGCCGCGACGAATACGTTGAGGACATCGCCGTCATGCTCGGCGGTTATGCCGCGGAAAAGAAATTTTTCGGCGACATTACCACCGGCGCTTCGAGCGACATGAAGCACGCGACTCGTCTTGCGCGAGACATGGTCACCAAATGGGGAATGTCCGACGCTCTTGGCCCGCGCGTCTACGGCGAACAGGAAGAGATGATTTTCCTCGGACGCGAGATTCACGAAAACCGAGATTACTCCGAGGCGATAGCGGAAAAGATCGACAAAGAAATCGACACGCTCATATCAAACGGCCTCGCGACGGCGAACGAAATAATATCTTCAAACACGGAACGAATCGAAAAAGTCGCCGCAACGCTTATCGAAAAAGAAACGCTGGAAAGACAAGAATTCTACGACGTGGTGGGAGTGGCTCCCGCGAATCCGAAAAACGCGCTCTAAAAAGGGAGCGTTTTTCATTAGATGTGCTATCATATAGCAATATGATCCGCACATCACATCGTGGTCCGCTTTATCGTCAGATCGTGGCTCAAGCATTTCATACGGCTTGGCACGACAGGCGTTATTGGATCCTTGCAATTTTCGCAGGCATATTGGTTACAGCCGGTTCTTACGACGTGCTTTGGAACGCGTTCATGAACATTTCGCGGCAAGGGCAGTTCGTCGCCATTACGACGGGCGCCGCATTTATCGAAACCGTGGCTTCGACCGGAGCGACGGGATTTCATAGGGCGATTTCAATAATCGGAGGCGTTGAGATTCTCATGTTTCTTACTTTGATAATCGTGTTCGTCGCGGCGCTTTCGTGTATCGCGCAAGGAGCGTTGGTATTCGCTCTCGGCGCGCGCGTCCGCGGCAAAACTCCGACCCTGAAAGAAGCGTTCAAAGTCGGAAGCCACGCCATGTGGCCTGTCATCGTCCTAAACATCATGACGCTGGCTCTCGTTTGGATCTTGCGCTTTCTAGTATCGCTTCCGCTTTTCCTGGCTTTGGATTTTACAACCGCTACAACGTATCTTACATACATAGTTTCGTTCGTAGTCTTCGTTCCTCTGGTATTCTTTATCGCGACATTACAAATCTTCGCGCTGAATGCCGTAATACTGCAAGGCGCGCACCTTTCGGAAGCCATCCGCCGCGGATATTTTATGATAAAGGAGCATTGGGTCGTAGTGCTCGAAACCGCGGTCTTGCAGATCGCGCTGTCTCTCGTGGTCTGGTTCGTGTTCATGGTCACGTTGCTCGTCGCATCGCTCCCGCTTCTATTCCTGATCTTCGCATCTGCGGTCACTTCTTCGCAATCGCTTCTTGCATTCAGCATGATCGTAGGTTCAGTTGTTTTTGTGATCGGTCTGGTTGTCGCTGCCGCGTTTACAATTCAACTCCAATACGCCACGTGGACATATCTTTATCGAAGACTTGGCGAAGGCGGAGTGATCCCGAAACTGCATCGCATCTTCCGAGGATTATTCGGATTTTTCAGAATCCCGCAAGCGTAACTTGAAAGTTGGTAGTTTGTTTTGTAGCGAGTAGCGAATTGCGGATACAACTACAACCCCACCCTCCCCCTATGCCTCAACCCACGCGAAAAAAAGCGCAGTCCATTGAGGATTTGCTGAAAAAAGCCGCGCCTGCCGCTCCGGCGCCGACTCCAGGATATGTTCCGGGGGCAGCTGCGGCTCCAACCGCAAAAGCAAAAAAGCCGACTCTGGAAGAGATGACGGCGGCTGAAAAACTGGAACATAAACTATCGGAGGTTAAACTTGCCGAGCTTGAAAAAACCGCGCAGGAAAAAGCGGTGAAACTTGGACTCCCGTTTATTGATCTTCACGGTTTTCCCGTCGCTCCTGAAGCGCTGATTTTATTACCGCGTGAAGAATCGATGCGACTTCGCACGATCATATTTCTCAAATCAGGCGATGAACTTCGCATCGCAACAACAACTCCATCGAAAGAAGTGGAAGCGCTGGCGAAACAACTGGCAAAAGAACAAGCCGTCAACGTACAGACATATCTCATCAGCGACTCGAGCTTCGAATCCGCAGAGACGCTCTACGATGCGTTGCCGGAAACAAAAGAAGTGATATACGGCGTTCGTATCGAAGAAGAGGCATTAAAGAAATTTGAGAAAGAAATCTCGAGCTTTAGAGATTTGCAGGAAAAAATCTCGACAGTCGGAACGTCTGACATCATCACGCTCATGATCGGAGCTGCGCTAAAAAGCAACGCTTCGGATATTCACGTTGAAGCGGAAGAAGATGATGTGAAACTTCGATTTCGTCTTGACGGGATCTTGCAGGATGCAGCTAAACTTCCGCGCGAAACGTGGAAGCAGATGATAAGCCGTCTCAAACTCCTATCCGGCGCGAAAATCAACGTCGAGGGAGTGCCGCAAGACGGGCGTATCACGATTTATCTCGCCGCCGAAAAAATCGACATTCGCGTATCCTTCCTTCCAACAGCTTTCGGCGAATCTGTAGTTATGCGTATCTTGCGCCCCAAGGCAGTGTCGCTCGAATTCGACAATCTCGGCGTTCGCGGACTTGCTTGGGATCAGTTGAAACGGGAGATCGAACGGCCGAACGGAATGATCGTGACGACGGGGCCGACCGGATCCGGTAAGACGACCACGCTTTATGCGATCTTGAAAAAACTCAACACGCCGGACGTGAAAATTATCACGCTTGAGGATCCGATCGAATACAAACTCGTCGGAATCAACCAAAGCCAGATCGACCACGAGAAAAAATACGATTTTGCGAGAGGGCTGCGCGCCATTCTACGCCAAGATCCGGACATCGTGATGGTCGGAGAAATTCGAGATTTGGAAACCGCTGAAATTTCAATTCAAGCAGCTCTCACCGGACATTTGGTTGTCTCGACCATCCACACAAACTCCGCAGCCGGAGCAATCCCCCGCTTCCTATCCATGGGCGTGAAGCCGTTCCTACTGGCTCCGGCGATAAACGCGATCATCGGACAACGTCTGGTACGACGGCTTTGCGAAAAATGCAAACAAAAAATCGAGCTGGATGCGGCCGTTCTAAAAGAAGTTCAAACCGTGCTTGCCGCGATTCCGAAAAATTCCGGCTACGCTGTGGACATGAAAAAACTCGAATTCTACGACGCACCAAAAGAAAAAAATACTTGCGAAAACTGCAACGGACTCGGCTATAAAGGACGCGTCGGTATCTACGAAATCATGGCGATGACAAAAGAAATAGAAGACCTGATCTTGACGGGCAATGTTTCCGAATATCAGATGGCGGATATCGCTGCCAAACAAGGAATGATAACAATGGCTCAGGACGGACTTCTAAAAGCTTTGGACGGAATGACATCCGTGGAGGAAGTGCTGCGCGTCGCGGAAATAGAATCGGTCGCCGAAGACGTTTCGGAAGCATAATAATCGATTTTTCAATTCCAACAAAAATGGCCCGTCCGAACCATTTTTGTTGGAATTGATTAAAAACCCGTGATCGAAAGCTCCAACACGGACGCCTGTCTACCAAGCCATTTCTTTATATTCTCCGGCCACTCGATAACGAGCGCCGTCTTCCCGTCTCCAAGCTCCTCATCCAAATCCAACGCCAATATTTCGCTTTCGCGCACGATGCGGTATGCGTCGAGATGGAGAATCCGCTTCAGATTTCCACGTTTGGAAATCTTGTAAGATCTCATCAAAGAAAAGGTGGGACTGATCACAGAGTGCCGGGTGCCGAGTGCCGAGACAAGAGATTTTACAAAGGTGGTTTTTCCTGCGCCAAGAGCGCCGGAAAGAGCAACGATGTCTCCTGGTTTTATTTTTGACGCAACGTATTCCGCAAGCTCCCCCCAATCCTTCTCGGTAGGGACGCGGAAGCGTTTGCAGTCTTTGCCTTTTTTCAGAGTTATATTTCTCATATGAAATAATTGTCATCCTCCCGAAGGGCGCAGGCGGATGTCTGCGGAGCGTAGCGAAGGATCTTCAAATTAAAACGGCTGTCGAGAACGCACGAACAAGTGGAAGATTCTTCGCCTTTAGGATATGGCTCAGAACGACACTTTCTTATTTTCGCTATTTGTAACAACATCTTCATAGATCCCATTCCGGTTTCGCATCTATCTTCTTCCAATCATGTTTCTCCCCTCTTATGAGACGCCACGCGCCGGCGGCTGCGATCATTGCGGCGTTATCGGTATGAAGTCCGCGCGCGGCATGAAGCATAGTCGCGCCTTCCAGCGCATCTCTCATACGTTCTTGCAGTCGCCTATTTGCAGATACTCCGCCGACTATTGCGACGGCTTTCGGCCTATATTTTTTCACGACTGATACGGTCTTTGCGACGAGAACGTCAACGATAGCTTCTTGAATCGACGCGCAAAGATCAGCGCGAATTTTTTTATTCGCCTGTTTCGCTTTCGGCATGTCTTCCCACAATCGACGAACCGCGGACTTCAAACCCGAAAAGCTAAAATCAAACGACGGATCGTTTATCATTGGACGAGGAATGTCAAACGCGGACGAGTCGCCACCTTCCGCCAGCTTTGCCATCTGCGGACCGGCGGGATAACTCAAACCGATCAACTTACCTGTCTTATCGAACGCTTCTCCGGAAGCGTCGTCGCGCGTTCTGCCGATGACGCGATACGAACAATAATCTTTCATCAGTACCAACTCCGTATGTCCTCCGGAAACCAGGAGAAACAGGATCGGAAATTTCCAAAGCTTTCGATTCTCCGGAACCAGCCACGCGGACGCGAGATGGCCTTCAAGATGATTCACACCAACGATCGGTTTGCCGGTTAGAAACGCGAGCGTTCGACCGGCCTCGATCCCGACGCGAAGCGCAGTAGCGAGTCCGGGACCTTGGGTTACGGCGATGGCGTCGAAAGAAAATGTCGAGTGCCGAGTTCCGAGTGCTGAGTGCCGAGTGCCTAGTGTCGAGTGGTCTTCGGACTGAGCGCTTTGCACTGAGCGCTTTGCACTCAACTCCAATGCCCTATCCAACAGCTCCACAACCTCTTTCACATGCAACCTCGCGGCAACTTCCGGCACCACGCCGCCGTAGATTTGGTGGGCTGGAATCTGCGAGGCGATTTCATGAAAAACGATGCGCGCAGATCCTCCGGAAACATCCAAAATCGCGACGGATGTTTCGTCGCAACTCGTCTCGATTCCGAGGACTCTCAAACGCCTCTTGCCCGACATATTACGATTGGAGATTACCATGATGAAAGCGATTTGATAAACCCTTTTCGTGGAGACAATAGCGATACTATTAATGTCATCCATGCGGAGGCAGGTATCCAGAATCAAAAAGACACATTTCTTATATTTCTGGATTCCAGCCTTCGCTGGAATGACAAATAGCTGCGAGAAATCGGAGCAATACAAAGGGATATTCGGGTTGACGAAACCGTCTTTTAATGCAAACGTATGTTCGCAACAACGGGAGAGTGCATGAAACGTATTTCCCGCCGCACGCTCGCTATTTTCATCATCATCTCGGCTCTCTGCATCGGGCTGCTCACATGGAGGAATGCTATGGGATGGAAAAGGTTCGAGGGGCCGGAAATCCGTGGCACCCTCATCATGGGCGACGAAAGCTCGCCTCCAACCAGATGGTGGAACCACCTCTGGCTTGCCCTTTGGGGATGGAAAACGACGGTCGTTTTCCAGCTTTCGAACGAAGCTGCCGAACGCGGCTACCGCGTCGGCTATCGCCCTTTCGACGGCAATTCCATGATCGAAGACGCGGTCAACCACGACCGCCAATTCCGAGTCAAAATCGGACACGAAGACTGCACGTTCTTCGCGATCATGCAGAACGGACTCGAGGCTCCGCTCACGCTCGTTGCGCGCACGGAAGTGAGCGACGCCAAATACCAAACCGCTCCGCTCCACTGACTTGAACGCACCCGTCTCCGGGACTACTCCCCTAGACCGAGTGCGTTTTTTGATGCTTTCATCCTTTATTCTCTAATTCGCGCGAATTAGAGAAAGAAGGGTTGCAGTGCGGCCTTTTGCATTTTATTTTTCTCACTAATTTATTTTTTCTCACTTCCTACGTATCTCATTCTAATATTCTTGGCATAAAAAAAGACCCCGTTCAACGCGCATCCAAGTAACGGACGCGTGTCAGACGAGGCATTTAACTCCAAGAGTACAATGTCCCAAGATCCTTTTAATGGCCCGGTGACCGAGTGCCCTAGCCCACCAGCGTTACCTGCTGACGAACAGGATACGCACATTAGGGCTGAACATATAGTTGATCCAACAGCCGAGTATCCGCCGACCGTCGTTTCCCCAAAACGTGGCGCAGCACTCGGAGTCGCCGATCATCGCGGATGAACCGAGAGCGACGTAGCCCACGAGCTCGGTGTGAGTCTTGTAGAACTCGTACGCCTCTTCGGGGGTTGCGGGACGGTAGCCATGAGGAGCGACAGCGTTTCGCTGCTTGATGCCCCAGGTGATCCGCTCCTCACGACGCCATGCCCGACCGGCGCTGTGGAGATAGAAGATCCGGTCACCGGGCGTCAGATCCATGTCCGCGCAGGACGAGTGGAGCTCGAACGGTCTACCGTCAAAGATGTCAGAGACGTTGCCCTTTCCGAACTCCGTCTTCAGCTCCTCGAAAGACGGTAGCGGGTTGCGGAACAACATGACGCGGTAGTGATCCGCCGGGAGCACGAGACTCGGCGCCGGACTGCTCCGGGAAGGGCCGGACCCTATACGAAGCGCTGCATAATCGATTTTTTTATCCATGATCAACCTCTGTTTTCTGACTCACCTCTCATACTCAACAAAATGCAGAAGATCCCAGGCACTTTAAATTTTAAGGTCCGGAACCGGAGTCCGAACAAATAAGAAACCACAAAAAATGCCCTTTGTCAATGGGGGCTATACCTGAAAGAGATGGAAGGGAGTATAATTAATTAATAATTCATCTCTTAGCATTATGCCGGTAAAGACAAAAACCAAGGTTTCCGTAGGTACTAAAGTAGCGGTCGCGACCGCGCTCATCTTCCTCGTCGGAGCAGCGGCTTATGCGTTAGGCGTCGGATTGCGCCAGAGTGCAAAGTTCACTTCTCCTCCTCAGAAAGCATCTCTAAAAAAACCGGGATGCGGCAAATTGAATGACTTGGCGATTAATTTTAATGAAGGATGTTGTTCTCAATTTCCAGCGGAAAACGGTGTTTGTTCCCAGCCGAAATGTTCAGCTGTAGGCCAGAAAATTGCAGATTCAAAAAATCAAAAGTGTTGCTCCGGACCAGTAGATCAGCCAGTAGTGGAGAAAGAAGGCATGTGCAAATATTCCAGCTGCGCCGAAGTTGGCCTTGCTGTTAATCTCTACGCTCAAGGTTGTTGTTTAGGATTAAAAGCACTAGAAGATGGTATTTGCAAATACAAAGTTTGCGCATCGGCGACAAAATTAGCGAAAAATTACATCCCGGGTTGTTGCTCTGATTTGGTGGAGTTTTCTTCGGGTGCATGCGATAAGCAGGTTACTGGTTGTGGCGGAGTGGGGTCAAAAGCAAGTCTTTATACATGGGGTTGTTGCGATCCCGCGAATATCATTGATGCAAATGGATATTGCGCGGCCGTTCAGCCTGAATGTGCGCCGGCTAATTCCCATGTAAACGTATCGAAATCGTTATCGTGCTGCCCCGGTCTGTATTTGCAAAACGATCTTACTTGCTCGGAAAAACCCGCATATTGTTCAAATAATCAAAATGTTCCGCCGGAACTCACTACCACGAAGACTTGTTGCGAATCGGCCAACCCTGGCCCATACGGAAAATGCTATCCCAAAAACTAACGATTAGTTCGAACGCCAAGCCCGCCTTAGCCACGGTTGTTTCGAAGTGAGTAAAAATTTGATATTCTGTCTTAATGCCGCGACATATTGCCGAACACCTTCGCATTCCGTTTGAATTTTCTTCAGGCGATGGTTGTTTTTTGATTGACGCGAAAGGCGAAAAGTATCTGGATTTCATCGGCGGGTGGTGCGTGGCGACTGTGGGATGGAAGAACAAAGAAATGGCAGAGGCGATTACTCGGCAGGCACGAGTGGGGACGTACATTCCCCCGCTACTTCGATATACGCCGCAGGAAAGGTTGGCGAAGCGGCTCACGGAATTGGCGCCGGGAAAATTATCGCGGGTTTATCGCGCAACGAGCGGTTCCGAAGCCGTGGAGTTCGCTATAAAATGCGCGCGAGCGGCGACAGGAAAACCGACGATCGTTTCAATCGACGGCGTGTATCACGGACACACTTACGGAGCCGCGTCCGTTGGAGACGCCTGCCGAAAAAAAATGGAGCCGTGTCTCCCGGGATTCATCAAACTGCCCATGCCGAAAAACGCGGAAGACGGTCGGAAGGTTGCTACGGAATTTGAAAAGCTGGCGCGGACTCGCGGCGATATCGCGGCTTTCATGAGTGAACCGGTTTGGACTAACGCCGGATGTTTTATCCCGCCGGACGGTTTCTATCAGGAAATCCAACGCATCTGCCGACGCTACGGCATCCTACTCGCAATGGACGAGGTCGCGACCGGATTCGGACGATGCGGACGGCTTTTCGCGAGCGAACTCTGTGATCTGAAGCCGGATATTTTGTGCATCGGCAAAGCGTTCACCGGAGGATACGCGACCATGGGCGCTACGCTCGTAACAGAATCCGTATATAGAGGCAGCCGCGGCATTCCGGATTACTCAACATTCGGCTGGCTGCCGCAAGATTTGGCCGCGACCGAGAAGAATGTGGAAATGATAGTGCGAGACCGACTTGCGGACAACTCGCGCGATGTCGGTGATTATTTATTGAAAGAACTGCAACCTCTGACTAAACTCCGCAAAATAAAAGAAGTGCGAGGGATTGGACTCCTCTTCGGTATCGAGTTCCGTATGCCGATAGCCGCACTCATTGCCGCGTCATGTTATAGAAAAGGATTGCTCGTAACTCTCTCCGACGCGAACACGCTGTTCTTCTCTCCACCGCTCGCGCTCACAAAAAAACTTGCCAAACGAGGCGCCGATATATTGAAACGCGCTTGCGGAGTACGATGACAAATTTATTATTTACGCGCTTTATCCCGTCCGATCCTCCCACTTTAGCAAAGGGGGAGTTAGAGGGGGTTATGAACCGTGAAGAAATTTTCCAATTGGATTTGACTATTCACATTTCATAACTCCTCCTAACCTCCTCTTATCTTAAGAGGAGGGATATGAGGGAAACGCGTTAGTTCTAAAATTATCAAATTTCTTTCGATCGAAAGAAATTTGATAATTTACAACCTATGCCCAAACACCGATCATACAAAACCGCGCAAGAAAAGGACCGACGAACCGTCGTACGAATAAACGTGCGCGATATTGAGAAAAAAATCCGCAAACCGCACGCGCCGGCGACGAAGATCCACGCGTCAAAAAAAATCTACCGAAGAAAAGCGAAGCATCAAAAAAGAAACGGCGAAATGTCATTCTAGTTTGTTTCTCTTTTTTCTCCGTGCGATGCTCGTGACAAGTTTTCCGATGCACGCGATCAGAAGCAATGCGACGCCTGCCAGCATAATTATTCCAAATACGCCGTTCAATTCCTTCAAACTCGGTTTTAAAACAGTCATCATATTGCTAGTGACCGCGCCTAAGGTGGCTTCCGTGGTCGGGGTTTTCATTACAGCAGGCCCTTCCTGGATGCCAAATAAAAACGTTATTGCAAATCCCGGAAACGCGGCTATGAGCATAATGATAGCCGGACTGATCAAGCGGCCGAATCCGCGGGAAAAAAATGCTGTGAGCAAAAGTAAGAACGCGGCGGCGACAGCAAGATAGAAAAAAATCTTTTCAATCAGCAAATGCGTATCTTTGGTTATGAAACGTAACGGCTGAGCGCTTTCCAACAACTGCTTTCGCATTTCGTCATTGGAAGCGAGCGCGGCCAAACCTTCCGGGCCTCCTTGATACAGCGGTTCGACCAGCCGACTAAAAAATGCGATGCGCGCCTCTGCAGGCGATGATTCGGCGGCAATAAAATCCTCCTCTGTCACATAAAAATTCAGTGCCGGAATGGGCTGATAGTTTTTTTGCCCGCTTTGCTTCAATTTCGCTCTTATCGTTTTGAATTCCGTCGTATCATCAAGCCCGTTCCTGCTAAACGCTGTCGCAACTCCCACGCTCATAATACGCACCGCCCGTTCCTCGCCTGTCAGCCAAGATAGGGAATAAGCTAAAAGAGCGGCGGAGCACGCAATAAGCGCCAATATTCCTGCCAACCATTTGGCGTCTTTGTGCCAATGCGATGACTGCTTGTTCATTATATGAGTATATCGCAAGTACAATGATTTGACAGGAATGCCAAAAATTGATACGAAATAACGTCCTTTCGAACCCCTGCGGCAGGGAAAGCCGTGGACTTTCAACAGTAAGGATGAGGAAAAGAAATGCCGCTCATTCGCATCGAGAACTACCCGAGAGACCAGCAAGGCCCCTACGCCGGACTCATCAATAACATCGCGATCGCACTGCGAGTCGCGTTCGTGATTGCCGAAGTGCCATTCATCAAGGTGCAGGACGTCACCGTGGTCGCTGGCGGGATGCAGCTCAACACGGCGGACACGACGCTCATGGTGGTGGTAGAAGGCCTGTTCGACCGACCCGAACGGACCAAAAATGTGCGGGATCGGCTTGCCACCTGTCTCGCAAGGCACGCGAAGTTGAACCTTCCAGCAGACTGGAGTGTGAAGGTTTTAGTCAAGCGCTTCAACCCCGAGAAAGACTCATTCGTCGAGCTCAAATCCGACTGGAAGGAGTAGCAATGCAGCGCATCGCAGAGCTCCTCGGTCTGCCCACGTGTGAGTGAATGACTCGGCGCATCTAGCGCGGCAAAGAGCAAACTCGCTCTACGCCGTCGGGTGCGCTTTTTGTTTATTCAAAAATTTGTCAATTCCCAAAAACTAAGCAAACAAATGGGCTACATGGACTATTTTGTTTTGTATGTGAATAATCTCGACTCCCGCGCAGCCAATCTTTATGCTTGCTCCATGCTCATCTTGAAGCTATGCCGCCGCATCGATCCCTATCTCGCCAATCTAACTGACAATTAGCTTTTGGCTTTGCGCGCCAAACTGTATGCCGTATCCATGAATCGATAATTCAATCTTGTTAACGTCACAGACAATTGCCGCTTGAGTTGCCCTCGTCCATTTCCTACTTTGAGATATCTTTCTCGTCGTTCCGCCTCGTATTGCGACGGGTAAGCTTCATAGTAAAGGATTCTAAGTGGACGTCGACTCTTCGTTGAATCAGCTCGTCCAGCACAATGATCTTTCCAGCGTTGTCGTAGATCTTTCGTAGATTCGACATACAGCATTCGATCAACTTCGCTGAATAGAACGTAAACGTAATGCATATATATACCGCTACCATTAATTACGTTGGTCGTCCAGCGTATTGAGCGAACACGTAGACAACAAAACAACCAGCATATATATACTGGTTGTTTTGACCGAGATGACCTCGACTTAGCGATATGGTGGTTGGGCGAAGCTTAGCTTCGATCTCCAATCCGCAGAGCCGAGCTGAGCTCGGTGGTAGCCCCTAGGAGAATCGAACTCCTGTTAACGGCTTGAAAAGCCGCTGTCCTAACCGTTAGACGAAGGGGCCACGTAAAACCAACTCTGTTGGTCACGTGGCACGGCCGCGAATCAACAAGTGTAAGCCACGCGACGCGGACGATATCGAAAATACTGCGTTTCGTCAAGGAAAAAGCAATGAAATAAATAAGAGCATACATCCGACCGCTGGGATCGTTTTCGTGATACAATTTTTATTGATTATGATTGAAATTATTCTTTTGGTCGTTGGCTTTGTAGTCATAGCTAAATCCGCAAATTGGTTTATCGAGGCGGCTATGCAAATCAGCCGCATTACAGGACTCTCGCAAGTCTTTATCGGCTTAACGATCTTTGCTATCGGCACCTCGGCGCCAGAGCTTGCCGTCAATCTCACTTCGGTTTCGAAAAATCTGTTGGAACTTCCGCTTGGCAACATATTGGGAAGCAATATCGCCAATCTTCTGCTCGTATTGGGTGTCGCGGCGCTGATCCGCACAGTGCCGATAAAACGCGACACTCTGCGCATCGGA
Source organism: uncultured Gammaproteobacteria bacterium (assembly GCA_964595075.1). GTDB lineage: Bacteria > Patescibacteriota > Patescibacteriia > 2-12-FULL-60-25 > 2-12-FULL-60-25 > JAHJFW01. The sequence continues at coordinate 27,661 of CAZQNT010000007.1, forward strand.
TTTCCGCTCAATCTACTGGCGATTCTGCTTGTAGCCGTTCTTGCGAGCGGTCGCGCGGCTTTCCCGCTAATCATCAATAATCTTTCGCGCCTCGACGGACTCATGTTGCTGGGAGGTTTAAGCGCTTACATATACTACGCGCTTACCATGGCGAAACGAACGCGTTCAAAACATGGCGCGTTAAATAAAAAACAACTTTTGTTCTCTATTCTGACTTTTGTAGTTTCATTGGCAGGGCTTATTGCTGGCGCGAACTGGATAGTGCGCGGCGCGACTTTTCTTTCTCACGTCTTCAATCTTTCGGAACATTTTATAGGACTTAGCATCGTGGCACTCGGCACGTCGCTCCCAGAACTCGCCGCGACTGTCGCCGGATTGCTCAAGGGCCGCACTGAACTCGTAATCGGAAACATCGTTGGATCAAACCTCATAAATATATTTCTCGTTCTTGGCCTTACTGCGCTCATGCACCCTCTTCCAATTCAAATCTCACAATTCTACGACATGGCCGCAGTCGCGCTTTCCACAATTTTAGTATGGTTGCTGATAATGTTTCGCAAACCGAGGGCGCTCTCTCGCATGGGCGGCATCATTTGCATTTTGAGTTACGCCGCATATATTGCATTGCGTTTGACGTTTCAACCTATTTAATATGACCAAAACGAATAACGCGATCCGTCAACGCACCAAGCGACCATTTTGGTCCATTTCCGCAATAGAGACTCTTGCCGAACTTCACACGAAGGAAACCGGCCTTACGAATAAAGAAGCGGAAAAACGACTGTCTGAATTTGGACAAAACTCGATTCAAGAAAAAACGCGTCTCGCGCGAACGACGATAGTCTTAAATCAATTCCGAAGTCCGTTGATCCTTATTCTTCTGGTTGCTGGCGTTGTTACACTCGTTATCGGCAAATTCGTCGATGCGGCTTTCATTATGTTGGCGCTCTCCGTCAATACGGCGCTTGGATACTGGCAGGAAAACAAAGCCGAATCCGTACTCGAAGAATTGCGCGCTTACATTCGCACGCAAGTTCGAGTACTGCGTGAAGATCAGGAACGTGAAATAGACGCGACTGCGCTCGTACACGGCGATATCATCCATCTTACTACCGGCAATCGAATACCGGCTGATGCGCGTATTATTTCCGCCAATCGGCTCGGCATTGATGAGGCGATCTTAACAGGTGAATCGCTTCCGGTACAAAAAACGCCGCGTCCCGTTGAATCATCGGCTGCGCTTGCCGATCGAACATCAATGCTTTATGGAGGAACACTGGTCGTTGACGGATATGCCACAGCCGTCGTAACCGCGACCGGCGAAAACACCGAATTCGGACGCATCGCTTCGCTTGCCACGAAACAACAACGCGAACCCACTCCCCTGCAACGCGCCGTAGCTCGATTTGCGGGATGGATCGGGCTTATCATAGGAATAGGAACTATAACGCTTTTCGTTAGCGGCGTATTCAGCGGCATAGCTCTCAAAGAAATGTTCGTAATCGCCGTAGCGGTTGCCGTGTCAGCTGTTCCCGAAGGATTACCGATCGCTGTTACAGTGATACTCGCGGTCGGCGTGGAACGTTTGGCGAAAAAAAAGGGGGTGGTCCGAAAAATGCTGGCAGCGGAAACTCTCGGCTCGACCACTGTAATCCTTACCGATAAAACCGGAACGCTTACTGAAGCTCGGCTGACGCTTGCGGCAGTGCTTCCGATTTCCGACGCGCCCGCCAGTGATGAAGAACTGCTTACCGCCGCGCTCGTGAACACTGATGTCGTGATTGAAAATCCCGACGCGCCGATTCATGAGTGGCGGCTATTCGGAAGTCCATTGGAAACGGCCATTATTCAAGCGGCGGGAAGCAAAGGAATAAGTCTTCGAGACTTCGAAACACGACACAAAATACTCGATCGTATCCCGTTCAATTCAACGAACAAATACTCGGTAACAATGCTACGAAATTCCGACGGCGACTTTTCCGTAATGCTTGGAGCGCCTGAAATCATTCTTGAATCCTGCAAATTGGAGGCGAAAGAAAAAAATCGAATTCTTAAAGAGATCGATCGTCGCGCCGAATCAGGCGAACGCCTGCTTGGAGTTGCGCGACGAGCTGGTGCGCGAGATATGACGTCGCCTCATATCTTTCTTGGCATACTTGCTTTCCGAGATCCAATTCGTTCTGGCGTAAAAACAGCGATCGAACGCATGACCGCTTCCGGAGTCCAGACCGTAATAGTTACAGGCGACCATCGTGGGACGGCCGCGTTCGTGGCGCGCGAACTTGGGATACTCGACGGTCGCAAACTCGTCATTACCGGCTACGAACTAGCGAATATGAAATCCGGCGACATTATTTCGCGCTTGAAAAAAATCGCCGTTTTCGCGCGTGTTTCGCCGGAACAAAAAGTACAAATCCTCAACCTCTACAAAAAACGCGGTGACATAGTAGCGGTCACGGGCGACGGAGTGAACGACGGTCCGGCGCTTAAAGCCGCGGACATCGGAGTCGCGGTCGGAGCTGGAAGCGAAGTCGCTAAAGCCGCGTCAGATCTTGTTTTAATGGACAATAATTTCGAAACTCTTGTGGCGGCCATCGAGGAAGGACGCCTAATAATAGCCAACATCCGAAAAGTAATCGTATATTTGCTTTCAAACGCCATGGACGAAATCTTTCTCATCGGAGGATCGCTTCTCGCCGGTCTCGCGCTCCCAATCAACGCGCTGCAAATTCTTTTTATAAACTTTTTCTCTGACAGTTTTCCAGCGATAGCGTACGCGTTCGAGACGGAAGCGGACATCCACACACGAACCAAGCGCGGCACGCGCGCCGTCATCGACGCTGACACTACAGCGCTCATCTTATTCGTCGGTTTCATCGGAAGCGCCGTTCTCTTTCTCGCGTACTTCGCATTAATCAACCTCGGCTTCCCGATCGAAACGGTTCGCACGTTCATATTCTCGTCTTTTTCGATCCATTCGCTAATCGTGGCATTCTCCTTGCGGAGCATAAAAAAACGCCTCGGAACATTTCCGATTTTTTCAAACCGCCTCCTGACAATTGGCGTGTGTTTCGGAATAGGCCTTACGCTTGCGGCGATCTATGTTCCGTTCATGCAAAACATACTGAAAACCTCGGCATTGCCGCTTACTTGGCTTGTAGGAGTCTTTCTTCTAGCTACGTTTAACGTCGCGCTTGTAGAAGCGGTCAAGTGGCGATTCCGTTCTCGCCGCGCATAAACTTTTTTCGCCAAGCCGCGATATCGGCATGATGTCCGGTAAGTAATTGTTTTGGAACTTTCCAACCAAGATAGTTTTCTGGACGAGTGTATTGCGGATATTCCAAACTTCCTGGAGTCGAATGAGACTCCTCGGCGAGCGACTCCTCCTTGCCCAACACGCCGGAACGCAAGCGTGAAATCGCGTCGATCATCACAAGCGCCGGCAACTCCCCTCCTGTCAGCACATACGGACCGATGGACAGTTCCTCGTCCGCCAATTTTTTTACAACCCGCTCGTCCACGCCTTCGTATCTGCCGCAAAGAAAAACGAGACGATCCATCTTCGAGAGACGAACCGCGTCTTTCTGCGTGAACATTTTTCCTTTGGCGCTCGTAAGAATGACGCGCGCCTTTTTTCCTAGAGACGTCTTCGCGCCTTTCTTCGTACGAAGTTTCAACGCGATGAGTGCTTCGTGAAACGGCTCGACTTTCATGACCATGCCGGGACCGCCGCCGTACGGACGATCATCCACTTTCTTATGCGGATCATGCGTCCACTCTCGAAGCTGATGCGCCGTTACGCGCAAAAGACCGGAGCGCTGAGCGCGGCCCAAAATAGACGCGCCAACATACCCGGGAAACATCTCTGGAAAAATGGAGAGGACTTCGATATTGAGTGCTTTCTTTTTCATAAGTTCATAAATGTCATCCTGAGGCTTTGCGAAGGATCTTCAATTTTTCTTGTACGTTCTCGACAGTGGTTTCAACTGGAAGATCCTTCGTCGCTCCGACTTCCCTCAGGATGACAATCATTTTTGTTTTCATATCAAAAACCATGGTTAATATTCCCATGGTTTTTGCAATTTGTCGATCTTATATCCCCAAATCGGCTAGGTCGGAGTCGGAGACCAGTCCTGCGTCACCGTGACGCTTTTCCGGTTCGGCGACCGATCCTTCGTTACCGCGCCGTTCGTGATACGCGCGGCGCTCTCCTTCGGGTTCGTAAATCTTTAGGTTCACGCGAGCATTGGCCTTTGCGCCAACCGTCTTCAAAAGGATGCGCAAGGCGCGGGCGGTCTGACCCTGACGGCCGATGACGTATCCCATATCCTCCTGATTTATGTGAAGCGTGATCAGGACTCCGCGGTCATCGACCGTTCGTTCCGTCTTCACGTCTTCCGGGTGATTCACGATGGACTTCACCAAAAACTCGATAAACTCCTGATCCTTAAAAGTTTCTGCCATATCGGCGGCTAATAATGGATTAGTTACTAATTACGCGGCGAGAGTATCACGCTGTCGCTTTTTTTGCCAACGCGTCCTTTCGTCTTTTTGTGATCGTAACCTTATTGCGCTTGGCGCCTTCCACCAATTTCAAATCGGCGAGAAGATTCCAAACGGTGCTCGAGGCCTGCGCGCCCTTGCTTAGATAATACTTGATACGATCCTCCTTAAAGTTAACGGTGGAAGGAGACGTACGCGGATTGTACTGACCTAAAATTTCCAAGTTACGACCCCACGGATCGCGTCCTTTTTCGGTTACGATAAGTCTGTATACCGGCTGTTTGCGCTTTCCTATGCGCGATAATCTGATGCTTAACATGGTGGTGAGGCGAGTAGTTAGTAGCGAATAATTTGTAGGGGCGGGCTTGTCCCGCCCTCCCCCTCGTATGGGCGTATCCTCGCGATCGCCCTGCGAGTAGTTAGTAGCGGAATAATAGGAAATATTCGGGTTTTCGTCAATAGATGACATATTCCAAACCCCCGCCATGGCAGACGGGGGTTATCACCTGCGCTTATTGCTCTTAAACTACGGAGTTACAGGCGCCGGCGTTGTAATGCTCTGCTTTTTTGCTTCCCATTTGGCTTTCCAATACGCGTTTCGGGCGTCATTCCACACTTTTAACGCGGCTTCGTGGGCTGTTCGAAAATCCTTTCGCGCTTTTTCAATTGCCGTGTTGCGCGTCTTTGTAGCAGCGCGCATTGCATCATAATGAGTCCTTTGTGCCGCTACGATCGCGTCATTAGCCGTTCGAACGGCAGCCTTCACGGCGTCGTTGAACTTCCTTAATGCCGCGAGTTGTTCTGCGCCGGTTTTGTCGCATGAGGGCTTATACTCCGCGATTGCAGCGTCAACAGCCGCGCGTCGCGTAGTGATCGCCGCATCAACCGCCGCCTTGCGGGCGTCGCTCGCGACTTTTACCGCATCGCGAAATGCAGTCACGGCTGCATCGTGCGCCGTCTGTCTTGTAGCCAACGCCGCTTTCAAAGCAGTTTGATAAGTCTCCCAAGCCGCCTTCAATTCTTCCGGCATTTTTGCATCCTTTTTCGCCTTTCGTTCAGCTAGCTTTTTATCCCGTTCCTCGCGCGCCTTCGAAAGTTTGGCGTCACGATCACTTGTCCGTTCATAAAACTTTTTATCAAGCTCCACTTTTCGAGCTTCGCGCTTGGATGTTTCTTCAACGCGGCGCTTTTCAAGTTCGCCGGTCTTTTTCTCGATCTTTTCCAAACAGCGCGTCTTTGCGTCGCTGGTTGAAACCGTTGGCGCGGCGGTCGTTTCTTCCGCAAACACAGCCATTGGCGCGAAGATCGTACTCGCCATAGAAATGACGGAAACAAAAGCAATTGCTTTCTTCATAAAATGAAAATAATGAATAAAAACTAACGATTACCAATCTAGCGTACACTATAAATTAAGCGTCAACAAGCCTTAATCTTCTAGCCGTTTTTCGCCAAAAACCTCTCCGCTTCCAGCGCGGCCATGCAACCGGATCCTGCGGCCGTGATGGCTTGGCGATACTTTGAATCTTGGACGTCTCCGGCGGCAAAAACTCCTGGGATATTTGTCTGTGACGTACCTGGAATCGTTTTGATGTAGTTCCTCTCATCCAGATCAAGCACGCCTTTGAACAAGGCGATGTTGGGTTCGTGTCCGATGGCCGTAAACATTCCGTCTGCCTGCATATCCCGCGTTTCTCCGGAAACGGTATCCTTCAATTTGACGCCAGTGACGCGACCGACATCTACTCCTAGAACTTCGACGACTTCCGCGTTCCACACGACGTTGATTTTTTTATTTTTTGAAACGCGATCTTGCATGATTTTCGACGCGCGGAACGCGTTACCGCGATGAACTATCGTAACCTCGTTTGCGAACCGAGTCAGAAAATCCGCTTCTTCCATGGCCGCGTCCCCTCCTCCAACCACGATCACCTTTTTTCCCTTGAAAAAAAATCCGTCGCAAGTGGCGCATGCGGAAACGCCGTGGCCATACAAAGCTTTTTCACTTGGAAGACCGAGGCGACGCGCGGATGCGCCTGTTGAGACTATTACAGTCTCGGCTTCGTACACTTTCCCTTTGGCCGTGACCTTGAACGGCCGCGATGAAAAATCCACGGCTTCAACCAGTTCGGAAATTATTTCGGTACCGAACTTTTTTGCCTGTTCTTTGCATTTGTTCATCAACTCCGGCCCCATCACGCCCTCCGGAAATCCCGGAAAGTTCTCGACTTCGGTCGTGGTGGTGAGCTGCCCTCCGGGTTCGGGACCTTCAAAAATAATCGGAGACAGCTGCGCTCGGCTCGCATAAATCGCAGCCGTCCATCCAGCGGGGCCTGATCCGATGATGATGAGTTTATGAGACATGTTTTTTTATACGCGCCGTGAGAGTTTCTTTACTCATTGATCCGGTCATCTGTTCCGCGACCTCGCCGTTCTTAAACACGAGAAACGTGGGTACGGAAAGTATATTATACCGTTCAGCGATCTTCCCGCTTTCATCCACATTGCACTTTCCTATCTTCATTGTTTCAGGAGCGATTTTATCCGCTATCTCCTCCACGATCGGACCCATTGTCATGCACGGCCCGCACCACGGAGCCCAAAAATCTACGAGCACGGGAACAGAAGATTTCAAAACCTCTGTGTCGAAATTTTCATCGGTAAAAATGTATTCCATAATACGAACAGACTACGCCGGATGAAAAAAAGAGGCAAGATGATGATATGAAAAAGACCTGGCATCAATTGGAACGAACCAATCGATGTCAGGCCAAGGACCCAAGGGACTACAGAACTGCCAGGACGCGGAAACCGACGTCGCCGTGGCGGCAGCCGTGCCAGCCGCCGTGCACGCCCGCGAGACCGCAGCTCTCGGAGCCGCCGACAATGAGCCGGCGGTCGGAGACGTAGACGTTTTG
>CAZQNT010000008.1:0-215 GCA_964595075.1 uncultured Gammaproteobacteria bacterium
GTATAGCAGAGTCACTCTTTTTTCTTTAGCAAGCTTAAAAAGAAGATCGCGGCGGCCACGGAAACTACCGTTGGGCCGGTTTGGAGGTTGAAGGCGGAAGCGATCCCCAATCCCAATGCGACGGATAAAACGCTTGCCGCAGCCGATACGACGAGGAATTTTCCTAAAGTATGCGTGAATTGACGGGAGATCGCGGCTGGAATGATGATGAGCGC
>CAZQNT010000008.1:225-34035 GCA_964595075.1 uncultured Gammaproteobacteria bacterium
GAGGAATCGTAGCCCGAGTACCAGAGTCGCGGCGAACGCAAGGAGATAGTAAATGTTCAGTCGATTTACGTTTACACCGGTAACTGTCGCGAGGTCTGAATTGAAAAGAGTCAAGACGAGTCCGCTGCGTTCTTTCCGGACAAAAAGAGTAATTGTCGCGGCGAGCAAGAGATAAACGGCGAGCGTCGTAAGCGAAACCGGAGACGCGCCTCCGAATAACGCTTCGATGATGTCTTCGGACGGAGTGACGAGCGCGCCGACGGCGAGCGCTGCTGAAAAGATTACGCCTATAGTCGTTTCTGTTGAGAGATTCGTCCTGTCCTCAATTTTCCAAATCAGAACGGCGCCAAGCGCGAGCGCGACGGCGGCACCTATGACCGGCTGCACGTTATAGAGAATGGCGAGACCGAGTCCCGGCAACGCTATATGCGACATCGCGTCTCCTGCGAGCGTCATGCGCTTCATAAGCGCGAATCCTCCGACAAGTCCTGTTACGACTGCCGCCGCAAGCGCGAGTATGAGCGCGTAGATGTTTGTTTCTGCCATATCAGTGGCGGTCGTGCGCGTGATGACCCTGAGCGTGTTGAACGAACTTATGAGACGGCGAATATAATTTTTCGAAAGTCGCCTGCGTCAGAACTTGTTGAGGCGGCCCGTAACATACCGCGTATTTATTTAGGCAGAGCACGGTGTTCGCAACATGTGGAATTACGCCGAGATCGTGCGATACCAGGATTATTGAAATGCCGCGCGTTTTCCGAAGATCGTTCAGTAGGTCGTAAATGTGTTCTTCGGAAAGTTCGTCGAGCGATGCTGTCGGTTCGTCGAAGAGTATTACGTTCGGATCTCCGAGAAGAGCGAAAGCTATTAACGCTTTTTGAAATTGTCCGCCGGAAAGATGGCCCATAGGGGTTTTGAGAGTTTCCGCGGGCAGCTCAACTGCGTTTAAGGTCGCGGCGATTTTTTCTTTCGGAAGCCGTTGAATGTCCGCCTTCGCTTCAAGCAGATTGTAGAGGTTTACCGGTAAATGCCTGTCAGCGTCGATTTTCTGCGGAACGTATCCGAGTCGCGCAGTATCGTTCCATTTTATAGTTCCTTGATAGGGGATGAGTCCCAGCAATGTTTTTAAAAAAACAGTTTTTCCGGAACCGTTCGGTCCCACGACCGCCAAAGACTCGCCTTGTTCAAGGTCGAAGCTGATGTTTTTGATAATCGTCTGATCGGCCAAAGAAACGGAAAGTTCTTTTACCGAGAGGATATTATTCATATCGATAATTACCTTCTTCCAGGCCGTCGCCGTTGAAACCGTCTCGGCCCATTCGAGCGTCCGCCTCCAGCCCTATGAAAAGGTCGACCGGAAGCGCGCGGAGAATCTTGCTCGTATTGCTGAAGAGCTGCAGGTTGAAGGTGCGGAGGCAATTCCGGCAATCTGGAAACAGGAAGCATCGTGCGCGTCAGTCGTTCTATGTCTTTTACGTCGCGCCGTTGATCCGGAGTTGCGAATGAAATGGCGCGACCGCTTTGTCCCGCGCGTCCGGTACGGCCGATGCGATGAATGTATTCTTCGGTGTGGTCCGGAAGGTCGAAGTTCACTACGAGCTCGATTCCTGTTACGTCGATTCCTCGCGCCGCAATATCCGTCGCTATGAGCACGCGGTATTTTCCATTCTTGAAACCGCCCAGCGCGTCGCGTCTTTGCGCGAGCGAACGATCAGAGTGTATCTCGGCTGAAGTGTGTCCCATCTGTCGTACTGAGCGAGCGATCCTCTTTGCGCCGTGTTTTGTACGGGAAAAAACCAGAACGGTTCCGCGATATTCTTCAAGAAGTTTTTGCAAGAGCCGCAGCTTGTCTTCTTTTTTCACGAAAAAGACTTCTTGCGCCACTTTTTCAGCCGTTGTGCCTGATTTCGCTATCTCAACTCTGACAGGAAGTTTCATGTAAGACTCCGCGATGCGCACGATTTGCGTCGGCATGGTTGCGGAAAAAAGCATGGTTTGCCGATCAGTCGGAAGGCGCCCGAGAATTCGTTTTATTTGCGGCTCGAATCCCATGTCCAACATTCTGTCCGCTTCGTCGAGCACAAGGATTTTTACGTGATCGAGCCGTACGGTTTTTTGCTCTAGGTGATCGATAAGACGGCCGGGCGTTACGATTAACACGTGAGGAAGTTTGCGTATGTCCTGTATCTGATTGTACATGGACGCGCCGCCGATGAGCACGGCTGTTCGCAGTCCTATATGTTTGCCGATTTTTTGGAACGCCTCGTTTACTTGAAGCGCCAACTCTCGCGTTGGCAGAACAACGAGACCGATCCCGCTCGTCTGCGCCAGTCTTTGTATGAGAGGAATGCCGTAAGCAAGCGTTTTGCCGGTTCCGGTTTGCGCAATTCCCATCATGTCGGTTCCTTCTATAGCGATCGGGATTGATTTAAATTGAATTGGAGTAGGCACTTTGAACTTAAGCTGATCAAGGATTTGCAGCAGTTTCGGCGCGATTCCCAGCCCGTAAAAACCGGGAGGAAGCATTGTGACGTTTGTCGGAGACGGCATGTTATTAAGCGGAGTATCCCATCTATCGGGGCTTTGGTCAATCTGTCATCCCCGCGTAGGCGGGGATCCAGACAGTGAAGAATACTCATTTTGATCTGGATTCCCGTCTACACGGGAATGACAACTGTACAATAATCATAACTAACACATCACCTAGTTTGAAATATATCCTGCGATTATATGTGGGTCGTATTCGTAGCATTGCTAAAACCCGCAATTTTTGCTAGATCTGTGTATAATGGACGCAAAACGTATGGCAACCAGACACCTTACCGTGATGTTTACGGACATCAAGGGGTTTACGAATAAAACTTCGCACAAGACGCGCGAGGAATTGTTGACCATGTTGGAAGAGCACGAGCGGCTCGTCCGTCCGCTTTTTGAAAAATTCGGAGGCACAGTAGTGAAAACCATAGGCGATGCGTTTCTCGTTACATTCGAGAGTCCGACGGACGCCGTGCTTTGCGGAGTGAAAATACAGGAGGTTCTTCGTTATCACAATAAAACCGCGCATGAGAACGAAAATATCGAAGTTCGCGTCGCAATAAACTCCGGCGAAGTCACGATCCGCGACAACGACGTTTTCGGCGAACCGGTGAATATCGCCGCGAGAATCGAAGGCATCGCTGAAGTGAACGAAGTGTATTTTACCGAAGCCGTTTATCTCGCGATGAATAAAAGTGAAATTCCAAGCGCCGAAGTCGGTTTGCGATATTTGAAAGGAATCCCGAACGAGATCAAGGTTTACAAAGTTCTTCACGAGCCAAAAGACAAATTGAGCGGGATGTCACAATCGTCGCGAACAAGATCGTTTATCGGAGCGACCGGAAAGAAAAAAACCGTTCCGCGATGGCTTTTGATCGCGTTAGCGGTTTTTCTTTTGTTTCTCGTGTTAAACGGCGCGGTCGATTTATTTAGATTGATCCTAATAATCGCCGCGTATTGTTATTTCGCTATTTCAATAAAAACTATCGCGGCAAGTTTTGGAACTAGCCGGTCATGGCTCGCATGGATTCCGCTTGTCAACGTATTTTACGCCATCGCAATCGCGCGAAAACCGTGGTATTGGCACGCGCTATATTTGATTCCTTTCGTAAACTTTGTTTTCATCGCGCTAACTTGGATCGCTATCGCGGAGATGAAGCGCAAACCGTGGTGGAGCGGACTGTTGATTCTAGTGCCGGGAATAAACTTTTTCGTACCGGGTTACTTGGCGTTTGTTTGAGTAGATCCTCCCCCTTACGAAGGGGGAGTTAGAGGGGGTCGAGCCCATTCGGAAGAGACCTCCCCTAACCCCTCCTTCGTAAGGAGGGGGATTGTACAAATGCATAAGTCCTAGTTAATGTGTTTTATCCAAATGATCGAACGCGTACTTCAGACTTGATCCTGTCTTTTTGCCAGGGTTGAAAATTCCGTCAGGGTCGAAAATGTTTTTTGTTTCTTCGAAGAGCGAGTAGATTTTTTTGCCGTACATTTTTTTCAGAAACGGACTGCGGATCAATCCGTCGTTATGTTCGCCCGTGATAGTACCGTTATATTCAAGCACGAGGTCGTAAACTTTTTTACAGAGATCTTTGATAATCAGCGGAGTTTTCGGATCCCCGAGATCCATGAGCGGAATAATGTGGAAGTTTCCGTCTCCAACGTGTCCTGCGACGGTGAAGAGCAGGCGAGTGGAGTCGAGTATCTTGTATAGTCGCGGAAGGAATTTCGGGAGATATTCCGGCAAAACCACGAAGTCGTCTATGAACGGCGCGGTACGGAGTCCGCGCATGTGTTTGCGCAGAAGATTGAAACTTTCGCGCCGCACGGTCCAATATTTTTCCGCCTCCCGTTCGCTTTTCGTCACGCGCGTTTTTATATTGAACTTTGCCAAACTTCGTTTAGCCGCGATCGCGGCTTTTTCGCATTGTTCCGGCGTATCTCCTGTGAACTCCGCGATCAAAATAAGCTTAGGCGCTCCGCCTGATATTCCCATAAAAAACTCCGGAAGAAACTGCCAAGCAATTTTAAGCAAACCGGATTTCATTTGTTTCGCGAGGTCAGGCAAAAATTTCATCGCGACTTTGAGCGTGTTGTCGTCGTAGGACTCGAAACATTCGGGTTTGAATCGCAAGACGATGTTCGCGATTTTTGCAACGTCTTTCATGTCCCGCAGAAAAATAACGAGAAGTCTCGAGTGCGGTTTTGGTTTCACGAGTCCGAGCGTCGCCTCCGTTATTACGCCGAGCGTTCCTTGCGAACCGGTAATGAGTCTAGTCAGATCAAACGTTCCTTTGTCGCGATTATAGACGTTCCATAGATAATATCCGGCGGAATTTTTTGAGACATTCGGTTTTGCGGACATTATCGCGTCGTAATTGTCGTTTATGAGCGCGAACATGCGTCGGTAGATGTCTCCTTCGGCGTCGTATTGATTTTTCTTTTTTCGCAGTTCCTCTATCGAGAGCGGTTCAAAAACGCGCTCTGTCCCGTCTTTTATCACCATTTTAATCCGTCTCACGAAGTTTTCCGTTTTGCCGTAAGTAGGATTTTTTTCTCCGCCGGAATTGTTTGCGACCATGCCTCCGATGGCGCAGATTTCCCGCGACGCGGGATACGAAGGAAGCAGAAGTCCGCGTTTGAGAGTATGTTTTTCAAAATCGCGATAGTATACTCCGGGTTCGGTCACGGCAAAATCTTTTCCAATTTTTTTCAACCGGTTCATGTATCTCATCATCGAAACTACGATTGAAGCCGAGAGCGGCCCGCCGGACATATCCGTTCCGGCGCTTCGCGTCGTTATTGAGATATCCTCTCCGGCGCGTTTGCTTGCCGCAACGAACGCGACTAGCCGCCGTATATCCTCCGCGTCTTTCGGAAAAACCACTATCTTCGGACGAACGCAAAACAAACTCGCGTCTCTGCTGAATTTTTCCAGCGTCTTATCGTCAATCGCCACGTCGCCGCGAAAAAAAGTTTTGATGCGGGATTTAAGTTCGTTTCGTATTTGAGTAGTCATGAGGGAAAATTATATATAAGTATAACATTTTTTTCGATCTGTCATCGCGAGCCACAGCAGTGGCGTGGCAATCTTCCTCTCTGTCATTGCGAGCCACAGCAGTGGCGTGGCAATCTAATAGAAGAAATTATTACTCTTATTAGATTGCCGCGTCGTTGCTACTCCTCGCAATGACAGTCGGGAGTGATTGCCGCGTCGTTGCTACTCCTCGCAATGACGTAATTAAAACGATCTACACAAAAAGTGCCTATAGGCACTTTTTGTGTAGATCGTCGCGCGTGAATCGTTGTCTGTGTTTCATAAGTGTTATAATTGTTCGATGAACCAACGTCCTCGCATCCCCCGTAACGTCCTTGTCCTCGCATTCGTCGCTCTCGCGTCCGGCTTTGGGCAGGATTTGATCGCGCCGATATTGCCGGGATATCTCACTTTGCTCGGACTTAGCCGCGCGAATATCGGGTTGATAGACGGGCTTTTGCAGGGCGCGACCAACGTGTGCAGATTTTTGTCCGGTTGGATTTCGGACAGGATGAAAAAAAGAAAGCAAGCTATCTTTTTGGGTTACGCTCTGTCGTCCGTCAGCCGGCCTCTGCTCGCGCTCACATCCGGATTTGCCGCGATCGCGGCTTTGCGGACGATCGACGGAGCCGGAAAGGGGACTAAAGACGCGCCGCGCGACGCGCTTATAGCCGATGCCGCCGAATCCGGCGCCAGAGGACGCGCGTTTGGATTCCAACGCATGATCGATACGGCCGGATCCGTTCTGGGTCCATTGGCGGCGTTCGGGATTTTGCTTTTATTCGTTCCAAGTATCGCGACGTATCGCTGGATTTTTGCTCTTTCCGTCATTCCGGGCGCCATCGCTCTTGGCTTGATTTTTTTCGGCGTGCGAGAAAAAACCGCGATAAAGAGCGCCGTGAAAACCGCCGCTCGTCTTCCTGCGAGATTTTGGATTTTCACGTTCGCCATGTCGTTCGCCATGCTCACGAAAATAAACGACTCGCTGTTTCTCGTCCGCGCCGAAGATATCGGAATATCAAAAGCGTGGATTCCGCTTTTATTCGGCGGATTCACGCTTCTGTACGCGTTACTTTCTTATCCTATCGGAATATGGAGCGACCGAATCGGAAAATTGCCTCTGCTCGCAGGCGGTTGGATAGTTCTCGCGTTTACGGAGTTCGGTTTTTCTTTTGATCCGTCTCTCGGCGCCGCGCTCGCGCTGTTCGCGTGTTACGGATTATTTTTCGCGCTGACCGAAGGATCAGGCCGCGCGTTTATCGCCGACATAGTCTCAAGCCAATCTCACGGCAAAGCATACGGCGCGTATTACACATGCGTAGGGCTATCGCTCATAGCCGGCGGCTATCTTCTAGGCAATATCTGGGATCGCGAAACACCGGAAATCGCTTTCCGGATCGCGGCCGCCGGTTCGCTTATCGGCGGACTGGTTCTTATTTCTTTGAAATATACTTCCAAAGCGCGGCGATACTGAGGATCGTAAGAACCCAAAGAAGTATCATGGTGAGCCATCCGAAACCGGCTCCGTATCCCATCATGTTGTAATAATATGACATCATATTTTTATTGATTCTTGTTATCTATTTTAAATGCGGTGTGAAGCCAGCACCAAGCGGTGAAGCTCTCGATGAGAGCCACCCATCCTACGAATAGGATGATCCAGTTCATCAAGTCGAAGTCGTAACTCGGAGCCCATGGGCCGAGCCACCAAAACGCAAGCGCGAACCGGAGCACGCGATCGAGTTTTCCTAAATTATGTTGCATACACATTAGATAAGGATTTAGAGAATAAGGTTATTTTATCAAGGATGCTTTTTTCGCTCAAGGCGAAGTTACGTAGTCAGTTCTTTTTCTACGCGTTTTAGCAAAACCGCATTCGTCGCAACGATGATTGACGATGCCGACATAAGAAGCGCGGAGATTTCCGGCCGTAAAACCCAACCAAACGACGTATAAAACGCCCCGGCGGCAACCGGAATCGCGAGGACGTTGTAAAACGCCGCCCAAAAAAGATTCTGTTTCATCTTTATTACCGTGGCCTTGGAAAGTTTGATGGCCGCGAGAATATCCGCAGGGTCGGATTTCATCAGAACGATGTTAGCCGTTTCTATTGCGACGTCCGTGCCGGCGCCGATGGCTATTCCGATAGAGGATTGCGCCAGCGCCGGCGCGTCGTTTATTCCGTCTCCTACCATTGCCACGAACTTTCCTTCTTTTTGGAGTTTTTTTACATACGTCGCTTTTTCCTCGGGCAGAACTTGCGCGAAAACACGTTTGATCCCAAGTTTTTTTGCAACTGCTTTCGCAACTTGTTCGTGATCGCCCGTAATCATTGCGACTTCCAATCCAAGAGCCTGCATTCCCGCGACCGCCTTTTTAGCCGTAGGTTTGATCTGATCCGCTACGCCTATCGCTCCTGCGACGACGCCACCAATCGCTACTATGCTGATCGTGTTTCCCGATGACAGCAAGCGGGCGATTTCTTTTCGGAGCGGTTCGAGGTCGATGTTCCGGTCGCGCATCAATTTTTCCGTTCCCGCCAACACCTGTTTGCCGCCGACCGTTGCGCGAACGCCATGGCCGCCGATGGCCTCAAAGTCAGAAACGTTTTCGTCCACGGTCGCTCCCTTATTTTTAGCTTCTTCCAAAATCGCTTTGCTGATCGGATGATTGGATTTTTTCTCGGCCGATGCCGCGGCTCCGAGGACGTCGTTTGCCGAAAAAGATTGCGCTACGATTATTTCCGTGACTTTCGGTTTGCCCTCCGTGAGCGTTCCTGTTTTGTCCAGCACCACGGCTTGGATTTTTGACGCTTGTTCCAAAGTAGCCGCGTCTTTTATTAAGATGTTGTGCCTGGCTCCTATCCCTGTGCCTACCGCGACCGCCGTCGGAGTGGCAAGGCCCAGCGCGTCAGGGCAGGCGATGACGATGGCGGACACGGCGAACGTCAATGCCGTTATAAAGGATGCGTTACCCAGGAAGAACCATCCGAAGAAAGTTACCACGCCGACGGATATCGCGACGATTACAAGAATGGCAGCCGCTTTGTCGGCGATGCGTTGGCCTGGGGCTTTGGAATTTTGCGCAGTCTCGACCAATTTGATTATTTGCGCCAACGCGGTTTCATCTCCGACTTTCGTGGCTCGGAATTGCAGGGATCCGTTTTGGTTGATCGACCCTCCTATTACGCGGTCGCCGATTTTTTTCAGAACAGGGATGGATTCTCCCGTAACCAGAGATTCGTCGATCGAACTGCCCCCTTCAACCACTTCTCCGTCCACGGCTATTTTATCTCCGGGACGAATTATCACGACGTCTCCTTTCACGATCTCCGCGCTGGGAATCGTTATTTCTATTCCTTTTCGCAAGACCGTAGCTTGAGGCGGAACAAGGTTAAACAGCGCGCGCAACGCGTCCGAAGTGCCTTTTCGCGATTTCATCTCCATCCAGTGCCCGAATAGCACGAACGTTACCAGAAGCGCCGCGGCTTCGTAGAAGGTCTCGCCTCCGATCGTGAATGTGAGGAGTACGCTGAATAGATAGGCCGCCAGCACGCCTGTCGCGATAAGCACAGACATGTTCAGCTTTCTGCTCTTTAGCGAATAATACGCGCCTGTGATGAAGATCGATCCGGTCCAGAATACTATCGGCGTCGTAAGCAGGAACAATAGCCAGTTGATCGGAATCGGAGACGGAATCTCGCCTCCGATAATCGATGCTCCGACAGGGGAGTAGAGAAAAATCGGAATCGAGAGCGCAAAGGAGATCCAGAATCTGCGCTTCATGTCCGTTTCCATGGCCTTAGCCATTTGCGGATCGGTCATGGCAGCTTCGTGATCCATGTGGCTCATCTTGGACATGTCATGATCGGCATGTTCCTTTGCGCCCTTCTCTTGATGTTTATGGACACCGTGTTTCGGGCTACTGATTTCCGGGTACTCGAATTGCTTTGCTTCGTAATCGCAGCCACATGTCAGAGACAGTCTATCTGCAGTGCACGCAATACACTCACGCCCGCATGCGCAATTCGCCGGCATTCGCATCATTTCATGGCTGTCCGGATCTTTCATAACAGGTATACGTATTTTAGCACGATTACCCTTAGTCCTTCGAGGAGCAGTCTCTCTCAACGTTTTTCGTTCCAATTATAATTCCATGTGTTCCGGTCACGCCTTAGGGCTTTACTGTTTCATCGGCTGCAGTTCCGGATTGTTGAGCCGTGGTCGGTTAATAATTAGGCACTAATTTTTGCGAAACCGATGAAGATCAGAACGAATACAACCGTCATCAGTACAGGTGCGACATCTGAAAGGTAGTTCTTCTTTTGAGGATGAAAACCTTTCAATAGCAGTGAGTTCATTACGACCGAGACAGAGCTCAACGCCATCGCAAGACCTGCAAGTTCAGGACGAAGGACAAAACCGAATCCAATAAGAGCGCGAGCGGCAATTGGAATACCGGCAATGTTGTAGAACAACGCAAAGAAGAGATTCTGCCTAATCTTGCCCATCGTCTTCTTGCTAAGCTTGATAGCGCCGATCACATCTCGCAGGTCGTTTTTAATGATTACGATTCCTCCTGTTTCCATGGCGACATCCGTACCGCTTCCCATAGCGATACCAACATCGGCTTGCGCGAGAGCCGGACTGTCATTGATTCCGTCGCCAACCATGGCAACGCGTAGGCCGCTTTGTTGGAGTTTCTTCACCTCGTTCGCTTTGTCTTGTGGAAGCACTTCGGCAAGAACGTTCGTAATGCCGGCTTGTTTGGCGATCGCCAGCGCAGTCCGCTGGTTGTCGCCCGTGATCATATAGACGCCAATCTTCATTTTTTCCAGTTGCTTGACGGCTTCGGACGAAGTGTCTTTCAATACGTCGGCAGCCGCGATAATTCCCAGCAGGCGCTCTTTAGTAGCGAGCAACATAGCGGTTTTTCCGGCTTCCTCGAGACGTTGGAGTTTGCGCTCGGCTTTTGTCAGATCGTGGTTCATTTGCTCCATCAGTTTTCGATTGCCTAGGAAATATTCGGTTTCACCTATTTGTCCGGCAACGCCATGTCCGGGAATAGCCCGAAAGTTTTTTGTTTCTTCCATTGCCGCGCCTTCTTCCTTCGCGTATTCGTAAATGCTTTCCGCCAGCGGATGCTCCGATGTTTTTTCAAGACTACCGGAAATGGCTAGAATTTCTTCCTCATCCATGTCGGAGAGCGAAGCAATATCCGTTACCTCCGGTTTGCCTTTCGTAAGCGTGCCTGTTTTATCGAATACGACGGCGTTTATATGCGATGTGGCTTCAAGCGGTTCGCCTCCTTTAATAAGGATGCCGTGTTCAGCTCCTTTGCCGGTCCCAACCATCACAGCGGTCGGCGTTCCAAGTCCGAGTGCGCAAGGGCAGGCGATCACTATTACGGAGACGAACGCGAGAAGCGCGAATGACAGCGAGGCGCCAAGCAGAAAGTACCAGATCGCGAACGTAACAATCGCAATCCCTATAACCGCCGGCACGAACCAAGCGGAAATGCGGTCGGCATGAGCTTGTATCGGAGCTTTCGAACCCTGCGCATCCTCGATGAGACTGATGATTTGCGCCAGTGCGGTTTCAGATCCGACTTTCGTTGCCTTGAATTCAAAACTGCCGTTTTTGTTCAACGTCGAACCGATCACCGTATCGCCTTCTCTTTTTTCGACCGGAATGCTTTCTCCGGTAAGCATGGATTCATCCACTGATGAACTTCCATTCAGTACAACTCCGTCAACAGGGATTTTTTCGCCAGGACGAACGACGATTGTGTCACCATGCGCGACTTGATCAATCGGTATATCAACCAAGGCATCGCCTCGTTTCACGCGAGCCGTTTTTGCTTGCAATCCCATTAGCTTCTTGATGGCGTCACTCGTTTTTCCCTTAGCCCGCGCCTCAAGCCATTTGCCCATGAGTACGAACGTAATCAGGAAAACGCTTACCTCGAAATACAGATCAGGAATTTTCGCGCCCATCGGCGCCCACACGGAACCGTTCAACGCTACATAACGAATGAACTCGAAAAGACTGTAGAAGATCGCGGTGCTAGTGCCGATGGCGATGAGACTGTCCATATTGAACGTTTTCATCTTCAGACTCGACCATGCTCCCTTATAGAAGCCTGCTCCGAGAATGAATTGCACCGGCAGCGCGAGAAGCAGTGAGATGAATCCCATGCGCGGCAAGATTATTTCTCGCAACGGCAGGAACGAAATGAAGTCTAGAAGCATGAAGTAGAGCAAAGGAACGCTGAATGCCAAACCGGTTAAGAATTTATTGCGGTAGGAAGTGATTTCCATTTCGCGCTTCTTGCGTTCGAAGCCCGCGTCTTTCTGATCCGCCATTTCCGCGCGGTAGCCCGCGTCTTTAACGGATGCTATGATTTGCCTTTCGGTCACGGCGTTGCCGTCAAACGTAACGTGCGCTTTTTCCGCGCCGTAATTAACGCGAGCTTCTTTTATGCCCGGTAATTTTTTAATTTTACGTTCGATGAGGCCGGCGCAGCTCGCGCAATGCATTCCGTATAGGTTGAAGTTCGCTCGTTTTTCTTGCGGCATTGAGGCATTCTCCTGTTTGACGTTTTCCTGTTTCGCGTCAGGCAATGCCTTTGCGGGTTTTTTATCCGACGACGCAATAGCGTAATGATCCACTCGCTCTAATCCCGAACCTATCTGAAATACATTCTGGAATGCGGAAACGAGATCCGTACCTTCTTTCAGATTTTTCGGATCCACTTCGCACTTCGTCGTTACGGTGACATTTCCGGTAAATTCCGTTGTGCCTTGAGGCCATGCTCTAAGCGTACCGTCGGCTTTAGCTTCCCGATGAATGATAACTTTTGTCGAGTTCACTTCTACTCGAAATCCCAACTCCTCAACTAGTTTTTTAAACTGATCCTCTGTAATGCGGAATTCGTCGTACTCCACTTGAGCTTGTTTACTCGGAAAGTCTACCGCGGCCGTAATAACGCCCGGGCATTCTTTCAGCGCATGTTCGTTCCGTTTCGCGCATGCGTCGCAGGTCATGCCAATTATACCGAAAGTTGTTTTTTTCATACGGTTGTAACTTTGTATGAGCCAAGGCCTTCTATTTCTCTACGAACGTTTTCGATATCAACCGACTCGTCATGTTCAATTCGCGCCGTATTATTTGAGACATCGACGTCGCACGAAGTTACGCCAGCGATGTCGTTACACACCTCTTCGATGAGGACTTTGCACGAAGCGCAATGCATTCCTTGGATGTTGAAATTTGTGATCATATATTTAGGCGGCCGGAAGAATCGTGAAGCTGCCACGGTACATGCCCATGGAGCAGCTGAATGGGATTTCTCCGGTTATGGTTGGGGTGAATTCAATTATGTTAGATGGTATTTGTTCAAGCAATTTCTGTATTCCGAGTTGCCGCGATACTAGAACGCTGGCGCATCCTCCGCCGTTCGTCGCGTCGATTTCCCAACGAACGGGGATTCCTGCGCGGATAGTAAAGTGGTTGGGTAGGTAGCCGGCAGTAACTTTCATTTTGATGATTTGTTTCCCGTCTATTATTGCGGCGGAATTCGTAGCTCCAGTCGGCGCGGAGGCCAAACTTGGAGATGCTGTCGTGAATTTCGGAAATGAGATCGGATATCCGGCGATGGCCAAACCGTTTTGGATATTCCAGATGCCAAGCACAACTACGAGCGCGCCCGAAAACTTGAAGAAGAAGCGACCGGCTTTCCCTTTCAGCGAACTGGACGCCCAGCCGAGCGCCAACAGCGCCGGAGCCGTTCCAAGGGCGAACGCGCCAAGCGAGAGCGCCGCGATTTTGAAGCTTCCTGTAGTCAGCGCGTACAGTTGCAGCGCTTGGGTAAATCCGCAAGGAAGGAAGAATGTCGCGGCTCCCAATCCGGCCGGCATAAACGGGTGTTCTTTGCCTTCGGCGTCCATCACGCGGTGCGAAAGCGATTTCGGCATCTTGGGCATGAGCCGTTTCAGCCATGCCGGAGCGATTTGGAGCATATCAAGACCCATAACCAGCATATATGCGGCCGCGAGAATGGCGATGAAGGCCGTTACGATCGGAGATGGTGAGAGCGATTTTCCAACCACGCCCAGCAATCCTCCGAGCAGTCCGTATCCGGCTACACGCCCCAATATGAATAGTATGACTGGACGCATTCTCTCCATGCGGCTGACCGAACCGTAGCGCTCGTTGAATTTTGCGGCGGATGAGAGCAGGAGTCCTCCGGAAACCGCGATGCAGGAAGAGCTTGCCGCCACGAGGCCGACCACGAATATTGCGCCAATGCTCATACCGCTGCCGACTGAAAAACTTGTGTCGAACAATCCAAGTCCGGAGAGAATTTTTCCGAGAATAATGACCAACGCAAACAATCCGACCAGTTGGAAAAATGACGGCTTGGTTGTTTTGTGTCCCGTGCCGTTTATACTTACTATATATTTCCCTTCGCCGAGCGCATTTTGAAGTTGGGCGATGGAGGGCGCGGCGCCGGTATGCGTGATTTTAGCTTTGCCGGTTGCAGCCTGCACTTCCACGCGGTCAACGCCTTCCAGTTTTTTCCATGCGCGTTCGACAATGACTTCACAGCTGTGGCATGTCATTCCTTCGACGCAGATTTTTGTGATTTTTATTTCTTGAACCGGCGAATTTGCGTTGGCCGTTTCCTTCTCCGTTAATTCACGAAGATGGTACCCGTAGGGTTGGAGAGCCGCTTTTATCGGCCCGATATCCAAGTGTTCCGAACTTAGTAGCGTAAGTATGCGACGTTCGGTATTCGTCTCAACTTTTTGTCCGCCCGGAGCGTGTTCAAGGGCTATGCGAAGAATGCTTTTGATTTGTTCGGCGCGGGATTTGCCGTTTAGCGCGTCAACGCCGAAGGTATAGCGATGCGATAAGGTTGATTGGTCCATAATGAATAAAGAATATAATAAAATGTTTAATCAAAAACGACAGGCCGCGAGAGATGACTCGCGAAAAACCTATCGTTTTCGACTAAGCGTAAATTTTGGAGTTGAGAATGCCTTGACTGTAAGCAAAGACAAGAAAAGCCGGAGAGAAGGAATTTGAAATTCGCCTCTTAAATTCTCTTAATCTCGCTTTGATTTTTTGGTAACCTTCCGTTTCGCGTTTGGCGGCCAAGAACCAAGCGGCTAAAAACGCGGTTACAGCGACCGATAAAAGTGAAACCGTATTTGCCGTAACCGACGGATACACGGCCGTAAAGCTCGTCATATGGTCCTCTATCGAAGCCGAACATGTTGATATATTTTGCTCACAACCTTCTGTCGCGGAATCTATATGTATGGCACCCATCGCCTGCTCTGAACAGCTTAGACCGCAGACTGCCGGTGTCTGTTTGCAAATTCCAACTACAGACGCGAGAATCAACGCCGTAAAAGCGAATGAGGTGGCTAACCTGTTAAAGCGTTTTTCCATTGGAAACTTTATAACACATTTCTTTTCCGGAGTCAAAAATTCCGGAGTCAAAAGAATCTTTCCACCAGCATCTTTGCATAAGACGCGCTTTGGTCGACTGTGCTGAAGTTCGGCAGTTCTCCTGCGTAGTATGTGTGTTTATCGCCTTGCAGACTTTCAAGTTTATCAAAATATCCATTGCGCATTTCTTCCGGAGCGACATGCGGAAAGTATTTCCAATGGAATGCCTCTTCAAAGCGAGTGACTTTTCCGCCGAGCGGACGCACCGTCCGTTCTATGTTTTTCTTGACTTCGTCGTCGCTGATTTTCCAGTCGCAGATGACGTAAAAAGTGTAGTAATCGTCGTCAATATATCTTTTGTACCAAAACACCGGATGTCCGGAACGTTGCTTGGTAAAATTGCCCGGAATGAATCCGGTTTTCTTTGGAAACCCCGTAACAGTGCATGAGTAGTCTCGGTAGTCGTAGTATAGGATTTTGGAAAACAAAGACGTCTCTTTCGCGCCGGCGTCCAAATAATGCAACGCTTCGTCCAAAGGCGATGTAATAATCAGCGCGTCGAATATAAATTCATCCGTATCTGTCGTGACGGTTACGACTTTGTCTCGTTTGATGTTTTTTATGGCGGAGTTATATATCACGCGATGGTTTTTCGCGACCGTGTCCCACAGTCCCTGAATGCCGTCTGGAAATTTGTAGATGGCTTTTTTCAAGAACGCGTCTCCGGTTTCCCATGAATAGTATTTCAAAACGTAAGCCGCAGGAATTTCGTCGAAATATCCGTAACCGAATCCTGTAAAATATTTCGCCAGTTCTTCCGTGACCAGATTTATGTCGCGTTTCGCGGCAAATTGCGAAAACGGCGCGCAGAGCTCGCGATTTATCCCAGTCAAACCCGGTTCTGTGACTTTATTATAGCGATTAACCAGTTTGCGATATTTGAAGACTAATTGATGGAATAGCGCCATTTTCTCCGCCACCGTTTGAGTCTTTAGCGGCTTGTAAGTCTCGGAGTCCAGCTGAATCGCCGACGGAGTATCAATGCGCGCGGTTTTTACGCCGTATTTTTTTGCCATATCAAGCACAGTGACGTTGTTTCCTGTAACGATGCCCGCGCCAAATTCGTAATTGCGTCCGGCGTGCTTTATGGAACGGCATTTTCCGCCGGGATGATCTTGCTTCTCAAGCAACGTAACGTTCGAGTAACCCATGTCGCGCAAGGTTTCGGACGCAGTAAGTCCGGCGGGTCCGGCGCCAACTATGCATATTCGAAGGAGTTTATTATTTTTCATTTGATGGAGCGTTGTATTGTTCTCAAAACATTTTGCTTCAAAATCGCCGTCGCGCAGAGTACGCCGCCCATAAGCGCGCCCGCTATTCCCGCAGTCATAACGTCTTGGCCGGTGAGAAATAGATTTTTTATCGGAGTTCGCGGTTTCAAGAAATTTTGGCGGAAGCGTTTCGGCGAATGCGCGATGCCGTAGATTTCACCGCGCGCATGGTTGGAAAAATGTTTGGTTGAAAGGGGAGTGGAAATGTCAAAATACTCCACCCTTCCTTTGAGTTGCGGCTCGACGCGATACAGCTCTTCCAACATTTGTTCGCCAACGCATTGCTTGAGTTTCTCATAATCGTCTCCTCGATTTTTCCATCTCGTATTTTCCCATTTTGAAAACCAGTCATAGGGCACGATTATCACGATCTCGGCCGTTGATTTGTTCGGATGTGTTTTTGCCCAATCAGGATCTTTTGCCGCAGGAAAAGATATGTATGACACCGGCAATTCGCAGTTTATGTCTTTATATCTTTTCTGATTAATCTCGTGATCGTATTCAGCCGGAAAAACCCAATAATTACAGCGCGGCAACTTCAGTTCTTCCGCAGATCCATTAAGTCCTAAATACATTCCGATGTGCGCGGCTGCGGGCTCAAGGTTTTTTAACATCCTATCGAATCCGTATTGCTTGATGATAGTCGGCGGCAATAATAGCGTAAAAGTATTGCGAACTCCGGCATCACTTATCACGTTGCCGGCGAATATCTTTTTTCCGTCCGCCATCTCTACGCCGATCGCTTGATTATCCTTCACGATAATTTGTTTGACGTCGACGCTGAACACAGCCGAGCCGCCGCTCTTTTCAATAACAGGAACGACTGTACGCGCGATGCTTCCGGCTCCGCCAACAGGATATCCGGCGCCTTCCATGTAGTGATTAGCCAGCAAAGCGTGCATATAAAAACTGCTTTGCGATGGCGGTAATCCGTAATCGCCGTACTGCGCGGTTAGAACGCCTATCAGCTTTTCGTTGTCAGTCAAAGTACGCAGGACGGAAAGCGTGGTTTTATCCGAGTATTTAAGCACCCCGCGGCGCAAAAGCGGACCCAATAATTTCGCTAAAAACGCAGGAAGTATTTTTTCCACGAAGTATCCGGTACCTACCTTCTCTATTTTTTTTAGCAGTACAAAATAGTCGTCAATTGATTTGTGATCTTTCGCGTCCGGAAAAAACTTCTTGAGAGCCGTCACTAAATTTTTTCGACCGCGTATAAAGTGGAACGCCTCGTTCCCAAAAACCGCGCGATCATAGGCGTCGTCAAGCGGCGCCCATTTTAGTTTTTCATCGCTTATGTACCGAAAAGCTTTGTTTATCAGAGTTCCATCGATATGAACCTGCCCAACGTAGTGAAGCCCCACGTCCCACGAATAACCCATTCGCTCAAACGTATGAGTATAGCCGCCGATTTTATAATGTCTCTCAAGAACCAAAACTTTTTTTCCCGCCTTTGCGAGCATCGCGGCAACCGAAAGTCCGCCGATTCCGGAACCGATAATCAGCGCGTCGTATCGTTCCTTATCGCCTTTGAATTCTATATATGAACATCCTGTCATAGTTTGTTTCGCTTCATTATAAGAAAAAGAACGCTCTTTTGCGAGTATTCGTAAATGGGTGACGTGGAATGTGCTAGAAATGATTTATGTTATCCACAATTTAGTTTTGACCTATTAGAAACCGAACGAATAAGATCACCTCTGGACGGCATGGTACCGTTTTCAAAACGTTCCTTACAACTTGTATCTCAGCGGAAGGAGTTCTCCCATGTCTTGCTCTATTCAAACGACGGACGAGCGTGGGAATATCACTCCCCACGCCAAGACTCTCGGTTTGGCCGAATCCACTTCGGCGATCGAAGAGCTGTTTCGCGCGACCGCGCTGGAGCTCTTCGAAGGAAGTGCGAAAGATCAGGCGAGTGCGGCGGAATTTTTCCAGAGGGACGCGAACGCGATCTTCGAAGTGACGCGGTCGTCCACTTTTCGCAGATTGCGGATGATAAACATCATGGCAACGAAACCTTTCTCGTTCGCCGCCGGGAATCGTTCGCTTTCAGTCCAACTTCCGGGTTGTTCGGCGCAACTGTGCGCCCGCTTCCCGGCTGGTCTTACCAGAGATCTTCATTCGCTGACGGTTGCAGCGCACGCGATCGTCCTCGGCGTGAAAGTCGGATGTTCGGAGGAAGATTTGCTCCGGCTCGCGCTTGCGGCGCTTTGTCACGACTTGGGTCATCCGGCTCTCGGCCACGACACTGACGATCTGCTCGTGGAACTCGGCAGGCGGTCGCACGAAGCAAGGGGCATTGAGCTTATACTGCGTGATTCGCAGCTCGAAACGGTCTTCCGTTTTTGCGGCGTTGAGCCCCGCGAGATCTCGGAGATCGTACAGGAGAAATCGCGCCTCGGTCGAATCCTGTCGCTCGCCGATACGCTCGGCTACCTCCGGCTTGATACGCGCGCGATGCGGATTCCGCTGGAAGACGATTTTGGCAGCGAAATTGTCAGCGCGTTTCTCGGTACGACCGACGACGCACTGATAGTCAGCGACACCCGTCCGTTCGAACGACTCATGGCAGTGCGCGCGGCCATGTACTCTCAGGTTTACTTTCAGGAGACGGCTTCTGTGGTCAAGGCGTTCTTTCGTCAGACAGCGAAGGCGCTGCTCGAGCTCGGCCTTCTGACATACGACGAACTGGAGTCCGGCGTGGATGCGTCGTTATTGAAAAGGATGACGCGCCTCGTCGAAAAGGGATCTTTCGAGATTCCTATGTTGAACGACGCGTGGAAGGTGGTGTTGGACGTACGCTCGCTCGAGCGTTTCTGGAAACGCCGTGTATCCTCCGAATGCTCGGCGCGCACATCGCTCGACCAAGGGCGAATCGTGATTCCGCGAGCGGATTGCGCAAAGAAGCGACTAATTCTCCGTCTGCACCACGCGGGTGGCGAACAGGTTACGATCCGCGCCACTCAACCGGCCCGCGAACTGAAGGAAGGCGACGTCTTCGTTTACACTCGTCGCTAAAAGCGGGGGAGAGCCCGCCTCACTCAATGCCCGACATGAAAATGCCGGGTTTTTCATAGTCATGTTATCATTCGTCGGATGTCTTTTCAGTATTCAATAATCATCCCGGCTTATAACGAGGAGCGGACGATAGAGCGCGCAATTCGCGAAACTATTAGTGTTTTTGAAGAATTATCCAAACCGTACGAGATCATCGTTGTAGATGATGGCTCGAGCGATAAAACCGCGGGAATCGCGCAACGTCTCGCTGAATCTAACGCGTCGTTAATTCTCGTACGTCTTTCTAAAAACCAAGGCAAAGGCGCGGCTGTCAGAGTAGGCGTAGAACGTTCCACCGGAGAGGTTATTCTGTTTTTTGACGCGGATCTCGCGACCCATCCGGCGGAATTCAAAAAATTTATTCCAGCGCTAGACGAAAATGACATCGTAATAGGTTCGCGCACGGCACGAGGTTCCGTTATAGCTAAAAGACAGCCGCTATACCGCGTCTTATTAGGAAAGCTATTTAATAAAATTGCGGTGCGTTGGTATCTCGGTCTTCCGTTTAACGACACGCAGTGCGGGTTTAAGGCGTTTCATAAAAAAACAAAATATCTTTTTCGAGATCTCAAATCCAACGGTTGGGCATTCGACGCGGAGCTTTTAGTCCGCGCCAGACAAGAAAATCTCCGCATCGCCGAAATCCCCGTCGAGTGGCGTCACGGCCGCGAAAGCAGAGTGCGTTTGCGGGACGTTATTCAAATAGTGAGAGAAATTTATCGTACGCGAAAAACGATCAGCGATTAAAAATGATTAGTGAGATAAATGCCGTGAGAGTGACGACTGCCAAAAAAGCCAATGTAGCGATGAGCAGGGCAATAGCTTCTTTTTTCTTGCCATCCATATACCAGAGAATCGGCCTTCCGAAAACCAGCGATCCTGTTATTGAGGCGGAAATAACGAATAAAAGTAACATTGCCATGGGCAGAAATACCGTGGCTTTCTCGTCGATCGTCTTTGGCGCATAAAAAATTAATGATACTACGGTCGCGATGTAGGCTGTAGTTCCAAACGCGTTGAGAGCGGCGATTTTTAGGACTTTATTATTCATAATACCTCAAGTATAGCAAGGTTTCAGTTATTTGGTTTCGGCTCTAGATTAGCGCGTCGGCAATGGGGTTGGAAGTCCGCCGAGACGTTGTTTTATCAGATTTAGAACCGCTTCGTATTCCGTTGGATTTTCAAGATAATGTATGTCTTCTGTAGGAATTGTCAGGATTGGCGCAAGAGTGAACTCGCGCGACCAGTCTTCATATAAGTCATTCAGATTTTCCAGATAAGCCGCGTCGATCGTCCGTTCATAGTCTCGTCCTCGTTTTTTAATTCGCTCCACAAGTGACGGGACAGAGGCTCGAAGATAGATCACCAGGTCTGGTGGACGAAGCAGGCGAGCCGCAGTGTGATAAATTTCTTGATACGTGTCCCAATCACGCGCAGAAATATATCCGAGTTTAAATAAATTTCGAGCGAAAATTTCGGCATTTTCGTACAGACTTCTATCTTGAACCAGCACTCCTTCATCGGCAAGTATGACTGAATGGTCTTTCAGACGGCGACCAAGGAAATACATTTGCGAATGAAACGCCCATTGTTTCATGTCCTGATAAAAATCCGACAAATACGGATTCTCGGTCGTAGGTTCAAAATAAGGTTTTCCTCCCAAAGTTTGCGCCAAAAGCCGAGTGAATGTCGATTTCCCCACGCCAACATTTCCGGCGATAGCAATGAATAACTGCATGAAATAAATGTACTCCACGCGTTTGCGGATGCGAAGAGGTGTGAAACCGCATTGCTCAAAGTACGACCGACCTCTAACATATCAATAATATTATGCCACGTCGGAAAAAAGACACTTCAAGTTCAAAATTCATCGTAATATTCGAAGACCATCCCGTGCGTCGGGTGTGGGTTGAGAAGGATGAGAAGTGGTATTTTGCAATAATTGACATCATTCGCGTTTTGACTCAAAGCACGAATCCCCAGGTTTATTGGCGTGTTTTGAAAAAACGGCTACTGGAAGAAGGATCGAACGAAACCGTTACAAATTGTAACGGTTTGAAAATGGTTGCTCCTGATGGAAAAAAAAGACTGACTGATACAGCTGACACAGAGACGGTTCTTCGAATTATCCAATCAATACCATCACAGAAAGCGGAGCCATTCAAGTTGTGGCTCGCTAAAGTCGGCTACGAACGTTTACAGGAAACTGTTGATCCGGAACTTGGTATAAATCGAGCGCGTAAAAATTGGCAGATGCTTGGGAGATCCGAAAAATGGATTGAAGGTCGTATGCGCGGTCAAGAAGTTCGTAATAAGCTAACGGATTATTGGAGCGGTCATGGCGTGAAAGAAGGTATCGAATTCGCCAAGCTAACAAACGTTATTCATACTGAATGGTCAGGTATTACTGTTAACCAACATAAGCGATTCAAAGGATTGAAGCGTGAGAATCTGCGCGACAACATGACCGATGCCGAGTTGATTTTTACTGCGCTCGCTGAATTATCGACTACGAAGATCGCCAAAGTAGAAAACGCAGATGGATATAAGCCGAACGAAGTAGCGGCAAAGAAAGGCGGCTTAATAGCCCGAGGCGCGCGTGTTCAGCTTGAAAAACAGATTGGTGAGCGTGTAGTAAGTTCTGAGAGCTTCATAGTTGAAGGTGAGCTGAAGAAACGCAAGAGGCTAAAGTGATAAAAATAATTTGGCAAGCCGTCGGTTTTATTATAAGGTCGCATTCTACAAGGAGTGTGTCATGGATGAGCCGAAGAAAATTCATGTGACTTGGGAAGAGTACTTTGGACTGTTAGGCAAGCTCATGAGGTGTATTCGATCCTCGGGTTTCGCTCCACAGCAGATCGTTTGCGTGGCTCGAGGCGGTCTGATCCCTGGGGAGATCGCTTCGCGGACTTTCCATGCGCCGCTGGCCGTGATGTCAGTGGCAAGTTACCCGGACCAGAAGACGCAACAGGAAGAGATGAAGTTCAGCCGTGATCTGACTTCAGCCAAGCCGCTACGGCGCGAAAAGGTTTTGGTGGTGGATGATCTCACCGAAACCGGAAAAACGCTTATTGAAACCGTGAAGTGGCTTTGCTGGTGGTACACGATCGAACCCGACCAAGTGAAGGCGGCTACTGTTTGGCACAAGAGTTGGTCCGCGTTCGTTCCTGATTTCTACGCCGAACTGATCGCGGAAGATTCGGTCACCGGCGCGCGGCCATGGATCGTCCAGCCGCAGGAACAATTCTGCAAGTCTCTTGAGTCTTAGGCATCTTTAGAGGAGATGTCCGGGGCTCTTTTTTTATGAGCTTCTTGTTTTGTTGCTTCTTCAAATAATTCTTCTTCTACCCCACCGATCGTCCAAGTTGCTTTTCAAGTTCCTTTCTTGCTACGGCGGCGACATTCCCGCCGGTTCGAGCGTCGTCCGCGAGCTCGGATAGACCCTTTGAATTCTTGGTTGTGTGGAGTTCGGTTGTAGAACGTTCGCCGAGCATGGTGAAGATGAGCTCGAAATCGTCCATGTGATCGCGCAGATTTTCTCCGCATTTCAATCCATTCGTCGCTATATCCTTTTAGCTTGTACAGCATCCGCGTCCGTTTAGTCGCCAGCTCTGGATTCTCAATCTCCTGTACGCGCTCATATCCCACCTTGGCGAGCCATCGCTTAAACGGTTCAGCTTTGGGAGAGGGGATTGATTGTATGATGCGAAAGATATCTTCGGTATTAGCACAGTCTGTTTCGCGCATTTTGCCGTCTGGAGCTAGCAGTTTCAACTGTCGACAAAATGTCGACAGTTCAACACCAGCCTCGTCTTTGACTCTGATTTTCATTTTGAACCAATAATCGCGCGCGTTAACACTATCGGTAAGCGACTCAACCACATCAACTACCGAAAACCACCACTCGTTTCCATATAGTGTTTTTCTGATTTTTTCCCTTTGAACAAGGCGATTTGAGTGGTTTGCATAATATGTCAATCTTTGTAACTTGATTACTTTAACATACGTTCTATTTTTGTTCTAGCGCGCAAAGAAATCCAGATTGTGGATAAAAAGACCACGGCTTTTTCCGCCGTGATTTCTTCTTTGTAGGCGCTTTTGGAAGAAATTAGAATTCTCGTCTGTTCTGTATCGCATCCAGACTACGTTCTACAAATTTTGTCGCTTGATCAAGATTGAACGTCTTCGGAATGTGGATGAAAGCAAATTTCGCGCGGCGGCCATGGAGGATATCAAGTATCTTCATCATGGAGAAATTGCAGACGTAGTCACCCGCGTCATACGAGATTCTGGAGATGGCATCCGGACGGAGTCTAAAACTGACGCGCCGCACGCGCTTACCATGTCCGTGAGCAGTACGCTCGATGCGAATTTTGTGCCCTCGGTTACATTGCCCGATACCGAGTATGACATCTGGTCGTACGTGCTTTACGGTACTGGTATAGAGCAACCGATTGGATATGACGGGAAAAATGAACTTTATGAGGCCGTGCCGCGACCGGATGCTCTTGACAATGCGCTCGGAGATGTTCCATGCATCACCTCCAAACGGTTTGAATCCGTACAACAGGATTTTCATACGGAATGAGTATATCAGTTTTGGACGAAATAAGCGGCGTCATCACGTAGCTATTTTTTTGGATTTTTTGTGGAATACAGACAGTATAGCAGATCAAACACTTTATTCTTATTGCGCTTATAACAAAAATCACCGCTTATATTACGGTGATTTTTGCTGGCAGGGGCTGAGGGAATCGAACCCCCGACGTTTCTTTTGGAGAGAAACATGATGCCACTTCAACAAGCCCCCTTGGTTTTTTTGCACGCGAGGAATGTAACAAAAAACGCGACTATGAGCAAGGTTTCGAGTAGCTGTCACGGCGTGCTACGATATGCTTGATTTTATGCTCGCGAAACAACGACTCATCAAAAACTTCGGTGCTTTGAGCACGTCGCGTATTCGTAAAGACGCGATCAACGTTCTTGAAGCAGGTTTGGACGCGATTCGCACCAACCGTGTCATCAAGGAAACCGTTCGTCTCAGAGGATCGAAACTTCTGGTCGGAACGCAATCTTGGAATTTGTCCGATTTTCACAAGATCTACGTCATCGGCATTGGAAAGGCGGCGGCTGAAGCCGGAAAAGAGTTGGAGAATATTTTAGGAGATCGGATAACTTCCGGCGTTATTCTCGACGTTAAAACCGTTAAGTTAAAACGATTGAAAAGCATTGCCGGAACTCATCCTTTTCCATCAATCGAGAACATGAAAGCTACGGGTGAAATCGTAGGCATTTTGAAACATGTGGAGGAAAACGATCTGGTTATCGCTATTATTTCCGGCGGCGGTTCGTCACTTCTTTGCTGGCCGTTTGAATTGAAGTGCGAAGAGCTTACATTGCTCACGAAAACACTGATGAAAAAAGGCGCGACCATTCAGGAAATAAACACGGTCAGAAAACATCTTTCAGAAATCCAAGGAGGACAATTCGCGCAAATGGTTTATCCGGCGACCGTGATCGGTTTGCTGTTTTCCGATATTCCTGGAGACGATCCCGCAATGATCGCGTCCGGTCCAACCGTCATGGATCTTTCGACCATAGAAGACGCGGCGCGGATTATGGCGAAATACGATCTGCAGAAGGCGTGCCGTCTTCCGCATTGTGAACTTAAAGAGACTCCAAAAGATCCGAAATACTTTCAGCGCGTGACCAATATCGTAATCGCGAACAACTCCAAAGCTTTGGACGCTATGAAAAATAAGGCAAAAAAACTCGGCTACCGCGTACGTATATATTCGTGTTGTTTGTCCGGAGAAGCGCAAGAAGTCGGACGGCTTTTAGCGGGTTTGCCGCAAAAAGGAGAAATGGTTTTGGCGGGCGGGGAAACGACCGTAACTGTAAAAGGAAAGGGTAAAGGCGGAAGGAATCAGGAGGTCGCGCTCGGCGCTCTGTCCATTATTGATGACGATGCGCTGGTCGCGTCCTTAGCTTCTGACGGAATCGATAATTCTCCTGCCGCCGGAGCTTTTGCCGATGCGGAAATTCGTAAACACGCTTATCGTCTCAAACTTGATCCTGAAAAATATTTGAAACGCAACGACTCGTTTTCTTTTTTCAAACGCGTCGGAGGACAGATTATGACCGGTGTGACCGGTACGAACGTGTCGGATTTGTTTTTGGCGGTTAGGAAGAAGTAAAAGAAATGCGGGGAATAACCCCCTCTAACTCCCCCTTATAATTAAGGGGGAGGATAATTCACGCAAATCCCTCCCATTAACTATACTAATGTAAGGGGAGGTTAGGAGGGGTTATTTCTTATTATTCCACTGAGTTAAATTTCCCGCTTCAATCTCCAACAGGTCGGCTTTTCGTAATGTCCGAATTTGTGCGCGTGACAAAAGCGGCAAGTGGCGAACATCCGCGAGGTACTGCGCGACTCCCCACACGTTTTCTTCCGACGTCATCCAGCCTATGCTATCGAATCGCGATAGATCTACCGGCGCAGAAAAAGATCGCAGGGTTTTCTTTCCCGTCCCGTCCGTATATTCATGAAAGTAAGACAAAACTAGTTCGCGTATCGTTCGATAAACCGGCTCGCGATATCGGAGAACTGCGTGGTTGGTTTTTGAAATTGCGCCCCAACATCCGTGTTGTTTGAAAAGCGCGATAACATGATCGTGGTCGCTTGGCGCTGCTTCGAGATCTAAAACAAGAGGACGTTGGCCATGAATCCGAAGAGCCAGCGCCGCCAGCATAGCGCCTTCGATGCAGTGCGCGCGCCGTTCTCGAAGTACGCGGCGAGGAGAAAGGCAGGTGTCGCCATCGGGCTCGAAGTTGATTGGGATTTCCTCTAAAAAATTCTGAATCTTTCGCGGCGTTTTCAGC
This sequence comes from uncultured Gammaproteobacteria bacterium, assembly GCA_964595075.1. Taxonomy (GTDB): domain Bacteria; phylum Patescibacteriota; class Patescibacteriia; order 2-12-FULL-60-25; family 2-12-FULL-60-25; genus JAHJFW01. The sequence goes on from CAZQNT010000008.1 coordinate 26,529, forward strand.
GATCGAAGTAGGCGGGTTTCTTTAATGTCTAAACCAAACATTAGAAGATAATAACACGTATTTTGAATATAACCCCTCCTAACCTCCCCTTAATGTTATTTGAGTTAAGGGGAGGGATTTATACTTTACACCGTCTCAAATCTCCGCTATCTTCAAATTGCAACTACCCGGACGTGTCCTACGTAAAGGCCACGTTTCCCGGGGTGTTTGCGGTTTTCTGTGCAAGACAAAATCTCGATAAAAGGCGCTCGCGAGCATAATTTGAAAAACATTTCGCTCGAGATTCCGCGCAATAAGATGATTGTGTTTACTGGCTTGTCCGGATCGGGCAAGTCTAGTTTGGCGTTTGATCCGATTTTCGCCGAAGGCCAGCGGCGCTACGTCGAGTCTCTTTCGGCTTACGCTCGGCAATTTTTAGGACAGATGAAAAAGCCGGACGTGGATGAAATAGAGGGTTTGTCTCCGGCAATCTCGATTGATCAAAAAGCGCACAGCGCCAATCCGCGTTCGACGGTCGCGACGATTACCGAGATTTACGATTATCTCCGCGTGCTTTTTGCTCGAGTCGGACATCCTCACTGTCCGATCGACGGCAAACCGATTAGAAAGATGACGGTCGAAGAAATGGTGGACGCGATTTTGAAACGGACGGTGGAGATACATGCGGATCCGGAGGAAGTAATAAAAAGAATGAAGATGGATTCCCGCCTTCGCGAGAATGACAAAAGAGAAAAATGGAATGAAATAAAAGATGAGATCATTATTCTCGCGCCGATTGTTCGCGGGAGAAAAGGGGAGTATCACCAGTTGTTGCAAGATCTATACGAAAAAGGTTTTTTGGAAGTGCGGTTGGATGGAAAGATGCGATCGCTTCGTGAGCGCGTTCCGCTTAGCAGGTATAAGCAACATACGATCGAGTTGGTCGTTGATCGCATCCCGCTCGCATGGCCGGTGGAAGGAAATAAACAATTACGCTCTCGCGTGTCCGAGGCGATTGAAATAGCTTTAGATCGCGCAGACGGTACGGTTATCGGTATATTGGATGACGGATCGGAACACGTAATGTCCGCGCGATTTTCTTGTCCGAAGCACGATTTCGCTTTTCCGGAAATCGAGCCGCGTCTTTTTTCTTTCAACTCTCCATACGGTGCGTGCCAAGCGTGCAATGGACTCGGAACAAAGGAGATTTTTTCAGAAGAAATTTGCGCGGTTTGTTCCGGCGCTCGTCTTCGGAAAGAGGCGTTGTTCGTCTTAGTAGATGGAAGAAGCATAGTAGAGGCAACAGCGATGGACATCGGCGCGGCTCATGAGTTTTTTTCTTCGCTTGAACTTACGGATAACGAGGCGACGATTTCAGAACCGGTTTTGAAAGAGATTCTCGCGCGACTTCAATTTCTACTTGATGTCGGCCTTCACTATCTGACATTGGATCGCAAAGCCGGATCGCTTTCCGGCGGAGAAGCGCAACGCATCCGTCTTGCGTCGCAGATCGGTTCCCGTCTCGTCGGAGCGCTTTATGTTCTCGACGAACCGACAATCGGACTTCATCCTCGCGACAATGTCCGTTTGGTTGAGACGCTGGAAAAACTTCGCGATGCGGGAAATACAATCATCGTAGTCGAACACGATCAAGACACTATCGCGGCGGCTGATTATCTCGTTGACATCGGGCCGGGCGCCGGAAAGCATGGCGGAGAAATAGTCGCGGACGATCCGATGCCGAGAGTATTGAATACGAAAAACAGTCTGACGTGCGAATATCTTCGCGGCGAAAAAACTATTCCATTCCCGAAAAAACGCCGCTCTCTCGCGAAAGAGCATATCGCGATCCGGAAAGCTACGGAGAATAATTTGAAAAACATTACGGTCAAAGTTCCGCTCAAGCGTTTCGTATGCGTTACAGGCGTTTCGGGTTCCGGAAAATCCACGTTAATGATAGACATCCTATATCGCGCAATGGCAAAGCATTTGCATGGATCAACGGCGGCGCCCGGGAAACATCTCGCAATCGAGGGCATTGATTGGTTGGATAAAATCGTTGACGTGGATCAATCTCCGATCGGCAGAACTCCGAGATCAAACCCCGCTACGTACACCGGAATCTGGACGCATATTCGAGATTTGTTCACTCTCACTCCGGAAGCGAGAATGCGCGGATATAAATCCGGCCGCTTCTCGTTTAACGTCCCTGGCGGGAGATGCGAACACTGCGAAGGAAACGGGCAGATCGCCATCGAGATGCACTTTTTACCAACGGTTTACGTTGCGTGCGACGTGTGCAAAGGAACGAGATTCGACCGCGAGACTTTGGAGGTGAAGTACCGCGAAAAAAATATCGCGCAGATTTTAGCGATGACGGTAGAAGAAGCCAACGCGTTTTTTCGCGACATTCCGCCGATTCACGATCGCACTATGATTTTGGAAGAGGTCGGCCTCGGCTACATCCAACTCGGCCAATCCGCGACAACGCTTTCCGGCGGCGAAGCCCAGCGCGTGAAACTCGCTACGGAATTGGCGCGCCGCGACACTGGGCGAACATTTTATCTTTTAGACGAACCGACCACAGGACTTCATTTCGACGACGTTCGTAAATTGCTTGAAGTTCTCCACCGCCTTGTCGCGCGCGGAAACTCGGTCGTGGTCATCGAACACAATTTGGACGTGATCAAAAACGCGGACTGGATCATAGACATGGGCCCGGGCGGAGGCGATAAAGGAGGCCAAGTCATCGCCGAAGGAACGCCGGAGGAAATAGCGAAAAATCCTAAAAGCGCTACTGGTGAGTATTTGAGGAAGGTTTTGCGTTAAGTACTCAGTGCGCAGTTCTCAGTACTCAGTGGCGGACAGTCGATCTTGCCGCGATTTTGTTTATATTGTACAATTTGTACATATGCAAGTAATCAGCACGACGAATGCTCGGAAAAACATCGGACGTTTGATAGATCGAGTTAAAATTCATGGAGATGTTTTTGGAATTGGCCGTCGAAATTCCATTGATGCTATCATTATCCAATTTCCAAGCAACTACAATAACGACTTGAACGAGATAACAAATATCAACGCGTTATCGCATAGTTTTGATTTTCTGAAAAACGAACCGGAGCTGTATTCGTTGGCGGATTTGAAAAAGCGATATGCCTAAGGGAACGATCGTTCTCGTTCCATTTCCTTTTACGGATTTATCCGGGAATAAAGTTAGGCCGTGCGTTGTTCTGTATGAACAAAAGGGAGGGGAAGATTGCGTGATCGCATGTATTTCCTCCATTAAACAAAAACGATTAAGCGGTTTTGATGTAAAAGTAAAATCAACAATCACAAACGGCCTCAAAATGGACTCCGTAATCAAAACGGAAAAAATCGCGACTCTTGAAAAGAAAATCATTCTAGGTGAATTGGGCATGCTGGAAAAGCATTTGATTAAAGAATTGGATGCGAAACTTAAGGCGTTGTTTAAGCTTTAATTTCCGACGTCCAACCTCCGACGTTGAACGTCGGAAAATAAAATCCCTCCGTGGGGGAGGGATGGGTCAGGAGGGGAGGCGTTTTTTAAATTCGCGCTCGGTGGGGGCGTAGAGCGCGGGTTTGAAGCGGGGATCGCTCGGAGCGATCTTCTTTTCCTCCAGCGCTTTGAGACGCCGGAGAATGATACGTCGAGGAATCGCGATATCGCGGATGTCGTCTGGGAATGGCAGACTGCTGTTTTCCGTCAGCTCCGTGAGCATGGGTTCCAGCTCGTAGTAGCCGAGGGCGAAAAGACCGTCGTGCCGTAGCGCGTCAAGCATGAGTCCGCCGCGAATGCCAAGCGCTGACAGGATTTCCAGCGTCCGCAGATTGTTCAGCCCCGGATCCGCCAGCCATTGCCGATGGGCAACCAACGGCCGCGCGATGTCCCAGTGGACGCCGGCGCCTTTATCGGTCGTTAGGAACCTGATGACGTTTAGAACGTACATGCCGTTCGTGTCCGTCAGCTCGATCGCGGTCGTGATTGCGCCCGCAGTTGGAAACGGAGCCCGCACCGGCAGATCCGCCTCGCCGCTTTCTTCATATTCACGAAGCTTCCCGTTCTCCACTATTTTTTCCTCCATGTGTTCCGGCAGGTCTTCTTCCTGTTCCGGCCATGAATCGCTGTTGGGAGGCGGTTGTTCGGTAGACTGGGTTTCGGGATCATTATTCGCGGGCTGCGAACTTTGACGAGTTTTTTTCTTTTTGCGATTTCGCGGCTCGTAGGGTTCCATTTCCACTTGTTTGTCGCCGTCATTGGTCAGCACGTCCCAGATTTGATCCGGAGAGCGTTCCGTAAATCGCATGCCCTGCCTTCTGAGCAGATGGACGTACGGGATCATCAGGCATTCCGGATACGCAAGGATGAACTCGCGGCGCCTGCCGGAATCCGGAATCATTGACGCAATCGCGCGGCACTTGGAATTGAAATCCGCTTCCGTCAATTCCAGAACTTCGAATTTTTTCGTCAGCACTTGCAACGCGTCTCCGCGCCTTATGGCGAGTTCGGTCACCAGATCCCTGATGTGCGATCCGAGACGTTTGATTGGCCTCAGCATGTTCAGCGGTTCGGCGTTGATCACGTCTGTCGTTCGTTCAAGACCGAGGACGGACATCATGTTTTCCAGCAGTCGCAAGGTCATTCGAAAGTTTCTTTTCTCGAACAGACCCGCATCCGCCATGCGCCGCACGGTCGCATCGTCCAGTCCGTGCTTGCGGGCTTTTGCGGCTACGGTTTCGCCAATGTAGCCGTACAATCCGTCAAGAGCATGACTTTCATGCGTTTCCATGCGTCACCTCGTTGTTTAATGTGCCAGAACAGAAAACCATGAAATTGGATGAGGGTCAATGGTGCTTACAAACGGGTTATGCGCATTTTTTATGTTTGCATGACTTGGATTTTTTTGTTACGATTTAACCGTATGAAATTCAGACAGGCACTATTTTGGGACGCTAATCCTCACAAAATCGATGTGAAAAAGAATGCACCATATATTATTGAACGCGTGCTCGAACACGGCAGAGACAGCGAAGTGCGTTGGTTATGGAATACATACGATAAGCCGGCATTGAAAAAGGCGATAGCCAAGTCAAGATGTTTGCGCCCGAGTACGAGATCATTATGGTCGCTTTTGTTAAAAACCCGTTAAGGTGGCATTACGAATCTTTGCCGAAACCGACGAAAAAGGCGCTTGATTATTTTTCCAAAGCGGCTTGGCTTGGGAAATCATAATGGTATTTGGCCGGCGGCACGGCTCTCGCGCTTCAGGTCGGAAACAGGAGATCGTTCGATTTGGATTTTTTTACCTTACGCCGCGCTTTCGATCAAAATGATTTGCTTTCGCACTTTATTGGAAATGCCGACTGGATAACCGAAGTGCGAGAGAAGAACACAGTGCATGGAGAGTTATTCGGAGCAAAAGTGAGTTTTATCGCGAATCCTTTTTTATTCCAAAGCAAAAAAAGGAAATGCACGGCGCTGTTTGCGTGCTTAACCCGATCGATGTCGCGGTGATGAAGTTGATAGCCGTTTCACAGCGCGGTAAAAAAAGGGATTTTTTTGATCTGTATTGGTGCGCGAACAATCTCGAAACATTGGAGAATACGATAAAAAGATTGACAAGCCAGTATCCGACTGTGGCGCATGATTACCACCATATTTTGAAAAGTCTGGTTTATTTTGACGACGCTGAAAGCGATCCGGATCCGACGATATTTTTTAAGACAAGTTGGAATACGGTAAAGAATTATTTCAAGAAGGAAATACCAGTCATAGCGCGGAAACTCATAAGATTGGAATAGAGCCATGCCCCAACCCGAATCCCCCTCCTGCCTCGCCATTAAGACGGAGCTTGAAAAGATAAAAGAGCTCAAACAAGAATTTGACGCGGCTTTTGATATGGCGGTCAAAACAGGGAAACTGGAACGCGCGGAGGAGCTCAAAACAGAACTCGAACAAAGGGTCGCGAGTTTGAGGGAAAAGCTCGAACCCGCCGAGTTCAAAGAAATTCGCCAGCACGAAACCGATCGCAACAAAAAATTCTTCGGCGAAGACTTTTTCAATCAAAACATCAAAGAAATCCCTCCCATTCCAAAAGAAATCAAAAAAGAAATGGTCGCCAAATGGGAAAAAGAAGGATTCTGCCTCGAATACTGGCCTAAGGTTGATATGTCTAAAAAAGCGGCTGACGGGAATAAGTTTCCGGGCTGGCTCCACAAGCCAGGCAAGGAATACACGCCAGGCCAACAATACGGCATAGATTTCTACGGAGAACTCCAATCCATCCAAGAACTTCCGGAAAACAAGAACAATCCGAATCTCAAAAACCTCGCGCCTACCGAACTCCCCGGATGTTGGGTCCTTCAAGACGCTCGGTCTAAACCAGACTACCAAAACGGAACCCAGACATACGAAAACGACGCGCTAATGAAGGAAGTTTTAACTGATCTAAAAAATGACGGATTCTTAAACTCCGAAGCTACTGACAGAAGGAACAATATCCACCCAGACGTCTTCAAGAAACCGGAGTTTTGGAATGCGATCAAAACAGCCCTCGACATAGGCGACGATCTGAACGCCACAGTCCGTCTTCCCCGTGTCATCGAACAGAATTATCGAGGACACAGTCCGGCTTGCGCCTCAGCTGCGGCGGTTCCGGCGGCGGTGGCGCTTCGGACGTGTATTGGGACTACCGTGCGCTCGTTAATGTGGGTTTCCGGCCCCTGATCGTTTTCCCTTCGAAAAAAGAGTAACCCTCATCAATACAAAATCGCTACGTTACGAGCATTGGACTTTGGACTTTGGATTTTGGCACGCAAGAGTGATTCGGCTACGGAGCGAGGCAAATATGTGGTTTTGACAGACTATGTTTTTGACAGTCGACTCTTCGTAGCTTATTCTATCGCTATATGGCGAATAGAATGAAATTACGGGATGACGTTGTTACGGTAACCAAAAGGGAATACTCGCGCCTCAAACACGAGGCTTACGCATATCGCGCTATTGTCGCTAAAGCGTTCGAGTCGCCTCTACGAGATTCCGTAGGCGAGGTCATGGAGGATTTTCGCGCCACCAAATTGTATACCGATGATTTTTTATCCGATTTGGAAGACGGCTTGCGCCAATCGTCTTACTCAAAAAAGTATGCGCATAAAGCCGCTAAGGCATGATATAGAATTAGATATTGATGCGTATGGTCTGCGGCGTCGATGGACAAAAGCGAAAGAGCTTTTTGAAGCTAACATTCGTCACGCATCGCTTCACACCGAGCTACTGGAGCCGCGCTGGCGAGGTATATACTCGTTCCGGCTTGATAGAAAATATAGGGCGTTATTTTTTATGGTAGAAGGGGAATCCTAAGTTTTTAAAATTACAAATCATTACAAGAAATAGGTTAGAATCCGACTCACATGCCCCAACCCGAATCCCCCTCCTGCCTCGCCATTAATGCGAAAACGGGGACATGACCCTTTGTTACGTACCGTTTTATTACCGAGGTTTTGATTT
>CAZQNT010000009.1:0-13241 GCA_964595075.1 uncultured Gammaproteobacteria bacterium
AGACGGGTCACGGCTTTGAGCAAGAGATTCTCGCTCGTCATGGCTTGAGCGGTCTTGTGGCTCTCATCGGCGCGCTGTACCGCGTCCGCATGGTCGCGCCTCGAGTCACGCAGCTCATTGCGGAGCTTTTCGTTCTCTTTGCGCAAACCGGCGACGCGGCTCTTTTCCGCTTCCGCGAGACCCTTGGCCGCGGCGAGCTCCGACTCGACCTCTTCAAGGCGCGACTTCGGAAGCTCCTTGCTCATCATGGGTCGCGACCCATGAGACTGAAGCTTGAGCGACTTGGTAGCCGGTCGCGGAATCGAGACGGGCTTCTGCGCATGCAGTGGCCGAACGTTGTCAGCCGCCTTTTGCGGCGGCCTCGGCGGAGGCGCTTCGCGCTCCGGCTCCGGTTCGAGGACCACCGTTTGCGCCAGCGAAGCGACGTCCTCTTTCGCGGCAAGCTCGCTCTCGAGCTCGTTCGCTCGCGTTTGGAGGGTGGAGATCTCCAAGTTGAGAGCAACGAGCTCTCCGCTCTGCTTCTTGCAGCTTCCGCGAAGGATTTCGACCCGCGTCTTGAGAACGCGGTTCCTTTTCAGCTCGCTTCCGTACAGCACGCTCACTCCGCACAGCAGCGCGAACATGCACCAGAACACGAACCCGAACGGCTGGCTTCGCGGCGCGCCGGCGATCTGCTGGCGCAGCTTTTGGTTCTCCGCTTGCAGATTCATGAGCTCGACCGACGGACCTTCGCCGTACTGCGCGTCGATTGCCTTCGGCTTCTCGACCGGTGGCTCAACCTTCTTCACCGGAGGCGAAGGAGGCAGAACCGGAACCGCTCCGAGAGCCGCGAGCTTCTGCTGGAGGCAGGCCGCGCTCTTCATGCAGGCGTCCTGTTCCTCCACCCGACCGAGCTTCTGCTGAATCGTCTCGACCCGCTTCATCGGGATGACGTTGAGCTGTCCCGCGACCAGGGCCAAGCCCTGCAGTTCCTTGGGGCAGCTTGCGTACACGCTCACGTCTCCGCGACCGCGCCACATGACGCCGTCCTGCGGGATGCGACACACAGGGATGGTGCTATCGGGGTTCGCTGCTTGGATGATCCTCCAAGTCAGCTCTTCTCCTTCGGGCTTGTCAGCCGACTTTGTGGCGTCCGCGTACATGGCGCTAAACGCCTGCACCACGACGCTGACGTCAAGACCGCTACCGATCTCGATGATCGGACTGCCGTCTTCCGTCTGACCCCTTGCCTCGAACTTGCGATCGCCCGCCTTGGCGCTCGCGCTGCTCGTGACGAGGGTGACCCCCGCCAGGAGCGTCAGAATCAGGATGTACAGCTTCATTCCACTCTCCGTTTCCTGTTATTTCTTTTTGTTTCCACTTCCACGTTGCCAAAAGAACGAATGGTCAAACTAATCATACAACGGGCGCCAAGTCAAGTGACGTACTCCGTCAAGTGCGATACTCTTTGGCGCATGAAACACTTCGCTATTTTCGGCTCACACCCCCGTTTAAGCTCTGTTGAGCTTTCTGTAACCCTCAATAAAACCGCGCATATCCAAAACCTCGGTCCTGCGGCGATTATAGAAGATGCCTCGTGGGACGGAGAAAGGGTTATGAACCGACTCGGAGGAACCGTGAAAGTGGGAGATATACTGCTCGAGACGACCCTGGCGGAACTGCGGCCGGAGCAGCTCGCTGTCATTCTATTTAAGCGACCGCGCGGATTGCGAATCATCTTCGGCCTCACTGTTTACGGCCATTCCGCAATGAACAAAAAACTGGACCGGCTCGGACTTGCCCTGAAACGCGCGCTTCAGAGCGATGGCAAATCCGCGCGATGGGTCACGTCGCGCGAATCAGGCGGACTTTCTCCTGCTGCAGTCGCGAAACTCGATTTAACGCGAGACGGATACGATATCGCGATCCTTGTCGCCGGAAGAAAAGCATACGTCGGACTTACTACCAATGTGCAAGACGCGACCGCTTGGAGCAAACGCGATTACGGTCGCCCAAGCCGCAGCGAGGAAGCCGGGATGCTTCCGCCTAAACTCGCGCGCATGATGGTGAACCTTGCGGAGATTCCTTCGCGCGGAGCTTTGCTCGATCCGTTCTGCGGATCAGGAACTATTTTGATGGAAGCCGCGCTCGCCACGGACGCTCACAAAATCATAGGAAGCGACATCGAAGCCGCGCAAATCAAAGCCACGAACTCAAACTTGGAGTGGCTCATGAAGGAAAGGATAATTTCTGCGGAAGACGTTGGCAGATTTAAGGTAATCCAATCCGATGCGCGAAAACTTGAAGCCGAAATTGATAGCGGATCCGTGGACGCAATCGTAACCGAAGGATCGCTCGGTCCGCTTCTAAAAGGACCCGAATCGAGGGACGTTCTTGAAAAAAACGCGGGCGAGCTGATTAAACTCTGGCGCGAAACTCTCGCAACTCTGCGCGGCTTGCTTCGCCAGCACGGGCGGATAGTCTGCGTCTGGCCGACTTTCGTAACGTCGCGAGGATCGGCGCACGTATCGCTTTCTACAAAAGAACTTTCTGATCTTGGATACTCGCAGATCGGTTCTCCCCTACTCTACGAACGCCCAAACCAACGCGTCAAAAGAAACATCATCGTGCTGGAGAAAAGTTGATGATACACTGCCCTCATGGAGCCGGTAAAAAAAATCTACTACCTCAAACAAACGCTGCTCATAATTTCCATCGTCTATTTTTACGCGCTCGCATTTTTGTTAAACGAGCACGGAGCGACTTACGGTCTCGATAAACCTCTGACGTTCATCGTCATGACGCTGGCATTTCTATCCGCTCTCGTGATGGAGGCGGGGCTTACATGGTGGCATAAAAGGAAACGAATGGGTTGGTGGCTGCTTCTTATATTATCATACGCCGTGTTGGGATTTTTTGTCGCGCCTATTCTTTACGGCTCGAAAGCGATAGTCTTCGCAATGTTCCTTCCTCTGGTAGCCGTATTCGTGGGAGGATTTTCCTACTCGTACAGCACGCTTATCTATCGCGCTTTTCGCAAGCCGACAAAACTGTCGCTAGAGCGTCTCTTGTCTGCTGTAAAAACAATGCCCGGATGGGAAGTGATAGCGGACGGGATCGAAAAGAGTTTTCATTTTTTGAAAAACGAGGAGTCCATAAAATTCGCGAACGCATGCGGCGTTGTGGCGGAAAAATACAAAGCTCATCCACACATGGATCTTTCCGGCACACGGGTTAAAATCAGATTGCAGACGCAGGAAGTGAACGGGGTTACGGAAAGAGATTTGATGATTGCAAGGGAATTCGATAGGGCGCTTTGAAATACAATGCGGGGAGGGCGGGTACGGGGAGGGCGGTACAAGCCCGCCCCTACGAAGAATAAATACAACACATATGACAAACTTTATATTACCTACGTCAGGGGCGGCTCCGCAGACGCCGACACCCACTCCCTCCGTTCCTATGCCAACGCCAGATACGAATACGCGGAAACGTCTTCGCGTAATTCTTGTGGTCGTGGGCGCGATAATCATCGTCGGCGCGATAACGGCCGCGGTCATGTTGCTCAAAACGAAACCGAAAACCGAACCGCAACAGGCGGCGGCTGTTATGCGTCTTCGAATTCCGGCGGCGCTTGCGGCTGACGCGTTCTACATGCAAACCGAAAAAAACGACGGGGATGCCGCTGCGGTTGACACGACGTTTCGCGTGACTTCGAAAGTGGATGTTAAGCCGGACGAATTGCAACAAGTCTTAACCGTTTCTCCGTCGTATTCGGTAAAAGTTGAGTCCATCGGCGAACGGGAGTTCCGCGTGACGCCAAAAGAACCGCTTAAACCGGGAATCGTCTACCGGTTGGCTGTCGCGACAGTCGCTGTTCAAGACGACGGTACGGAACGCAACAGAGATTTTTCATGGGCGGTTCAGACAGCCGACGTTTTCCGCGTGCTCTCCTCCGTCCCTGGCGATGGAATCGGCGGAGTACCGATCGACACCGGAATCGAAGTCACTCTTTCTCAAACCGGATGGGAAGATCCGGGTTCTTTCGTGTCATTCGAACCGAAAATCGAAGGACGTTTTGAAACGCACGGACGATCACTCGCGTTCATTCCGAAAAAACCTCTCGAACAGGGACGGATTTACACAGTCACTTATAAAAAAGGATGGAAACTTGCCGGAAGCGATCGCTCGCTAGAAAAGGATTATGTGATCAGATTTGAAACGGCGGCAAAAGATGCGGATGCGGAAAAAACAATTATACGACTCGAACCGAGCGGTTCATTGTTCGAAAACACCCCTGACAAGGAAACTATGTTTCCCGTATATGCGTGGAACAGCGGAACCATTGCGCAGCCGGTGACGCTGACCGGATTTTCACTCTCAACCGAACAGGGAAAGACCCTGCTCACGGAACTCTACAAGCTGCCGTATTGGGCGATGGAAACAAGAAATCGCGGAGATGTTTTCAAAAACTACGAACGGACAAAAGTATTTGAAACAAAAACCGCGCTTGAAACTCTCGGCCAATACAATCAATCGATGATCCGCGTTCCGGCGCAAAAATCCGGACTTTATCTTGTACGCATCATGCCGACTGCGGTTAATGCAAACGAAATCGCGGAACCTACTTGGATCGTATTGCAGTTAACGCGAATAGCGACTTATTCGATCGCGGATGAAGCAACGACCCTGTTATGGGCCATGAGCGCGGACACGCGAAATCCGTTGGAGGCCGTCATGGCGGAAGTGGAAGGACAAAGTACCGCGACCGATAAAACCGGAATCGCGCGTTTGAAAACTCCCGACGCGCTCGTCGCGACGAGCACCGAGGTCGCCGCGTCGATCTTTCAACTTACATCCGGCGCGGACGTCGCCTTGGTTCCGATCGTAAAAACAAACTACGGTTGGGGCGACTTCGGTTCGTTCGGATTCCAGAACGCGCAAACCGTAAGCTACGTTTTCGCGGATCGTCCATTATATCGAATACGCGATAAAGCATCGTTCTTCGGCATCGCGCAAGATCGCGATACAAATAATTCCGCCGGCGATTTGACGGTTATTTTGCGAAAGTCCGGCTACCTGGACTATTACACATACGAGGAAAAAGTTTTCGCAAGCGTTCGCGCGACTACGGATGAAAAAGGATTCTTCAAAGGAGAGCTTTCATGGGAAACCATGACTCCGGGTTATTACCAAATGGTGATAAAGCGCGGCAATGCGGAAATCGCTTCTCGTTCAATCGAAATTCGCGACATCGTCAAACCGGCATTTGCGCTTGAAGTAGTTCCGTCGAAAGACAATATATTCGCAGGAGACGCTTTGGAGGGCCAGGTGCGCGCTACGCTTTTTGACGGAACTCCGCTGCGAGGCGAAGAATTGGAAGTGATATTAAACGGTCAGTACGACAACGAAGCGGTCAAAATAACGACCGATGAATCCGGATTTGCGCCATTCAAATTTACAACCAAGAGACAAACTTGCAATCTGTCGAAGGAATACGTGTATTGCAACAATTCTTGGATGGACAATATTTCAGCTCGGCCTACGCAGGGTGAAGAAGCGAACATCGTCGGATCAGGATCGGTTTCCGTGTATGCCGCAAGACAGTCATCGGTAACCGAGATTAAAACCGACGGCGCGAGCGCTACGATTTCTTTCTTCCTTCGAAAAATAGATCTGACGAAAACCGGACAGTACGACGACCTGTACGGAAATCCGATATCGGGCGGAAAAATTTCAGGAAAAATAATCGAACGGCGCTACGAACGAGTAGAGGTTCCAGGTCAATCGACCTACGATCCGATAGAAAAGAAAGTGATTCCAATGGTCAGGTACGACATGAAGGAACGCGACCTGCCGCAGCAAATCGCGCTGACGACGGATGCCGGAGGACGAGCGAGCGTATCCATCCAAATGCAAGACGGCGTCTCTTATAGATTCGTAGCCGCTTCAACGGACGAGACGGGAGCGCAAGACGTGTCCACGGGTTCGTTTGCCAAGGGTTGGTACGACAATTATTTCGGATCGGATGATAACTCATATTCGCTCGAACCAAGCGCGCGCCGCGATCGCGGAACCGCTTACTCGCTTGATGAAGAAGTGTCCCTTAGCATCTTGAATAAAGGCGCGCAAATTCAAAAACGCGATACGCAATCCATTCTGTTTATGGAAGCCGCGCGAGGAATAAAAACCGCTTCCGTGACGGACGTTCCTACTTATAAATTTTCGTACCGCGCGGAATATATTCCAAACGTAACCGTTCGCGCGATCTTGTTCGGAAAAGGAGGATTTTCCGAATTGAGCAATTTCGTAACTTTCGACACGGAAACGCGCGAACTAAAAGTAGATATCATGCCGGACAAGGCGTCATACGCGCCCGGCGAGATTGTAAACGCAACAATTAAAGTTCTCGCGAAAGGAGAAAAGCCGGCCGTTGGAGCGCGTGTGGCTGTATCGTCCGTAGACGCTTCGCTTCTCGCCGCGATAGGCGGTGAACAGATCGAGACGCCGCTCACTTCGCTTTACAGTTGGGTGACAGACGGGATCATAGCGACGCGCGCGTCGCATGGCGCAACGGATGAAAACGCAATGGTGCGCGGGGGCGCGGAAATGGGAGGGGGCGGAGGAGAGGTCATACGAAAAAATTTCAAAGACACCGCGAACTTCTCCGTGGTCACGACCGATGGAAATGGACAGGCGACGATTACGTTTACGGCACCTGACAACATCACGTCGTGGAAACTAACCGGAGTCGCGCTGACTTCAGATCTGTACGCAGGAGTCGGAAAGGCGTCGGCTCCTGTAACAAAACCGGTGTTCGTCGATGCGGTCATTCCGTTCTCAACGCTCACGCGCGACAAACCGGAAATAAAAATCCGCGCCTTCGGAACCGCGCTAACGGCAAATGAACCGCTCAAGTTCACAGTGAGTTCTCCCGAGCTCGGTCTTGCGGATCAACAACACGACGGCGTTGCCGGCCAACCGGTTTCAATTCCTATCGCATCATTACCAGAAGGCGATCAGACCCTCGTAGTGCGCGTGCAATCGCAAAAAGGAAACGACGCGATCGAACGCCATGTAAAAATTTACGCGTCGCGATTTACCAAAGACGAAATGATTAATACAGACCTCGTGCCTGGAGCCACGCTGCCTGACATCGGATCCTTGGCGGAACTCACGCTCACGGTGACGAGCCGGGCGCAAAGCCGATATTTCGACAATGTACGGACGCTTTCAACTCCGTGGTCCGCGCGCGCAGAAGCGAAAGTTGCCGGAAACGTAGCGAGATCTCTCCTGAAAAACATTTTCGCCGCAACCGACGTTCCGGAAAACGAATCTCTACTCCCCTATCAACAATCCGACGGTGGCATCGCCATGTTGCCGTACTCTTCATCCGACGCGGAACTTTCGGCAAAGGTGGCGGCTACGTTGCCGGACGCATTCGACAAATCGCGGCTTGCCGGATATCTGTGGTCAATCGCGGACGACGCCAAAGTTTCGCGCGAAGAGGCGGTTCGCGCGCTGTCCGGGCTCGCGGCGCTCGGCGAACCGGCGCTCATACGTCTGCGAAAAATATCGGAGGAGCCGGATCTGGGTTGGCGCGAAAAACTTGCGCTTGGGCGCGGACTTGAAGCATCGGGTGATCGCGAAGCGTCCCGCGTGTGGCTGGAAAAGTTGCTCGAATCGTCCGAGAGCCGCGATGGAATGACGCGCCTCGTGGTTGACAAGGATGAACGATCGATTCTTGAAGCGACAGCCGAAGCCGCGGCGCTTGCCGCGTCTGTCGCCAATCCCAAAGCCGCGGAACTTGAAGCGTATCTGGAGTCGAACTGGCAAAACGAGGCAATGAACGACTTGGATCGCGCGTCATTTCTCGCGCATATTCTTCCGACGCTTCACGCGGGAAACGTTTCGGTCGGTTATACGATTGGCGGAAAAGATGAAACATTCGACCTAAAAGATGGCGCGACAAAATGGCTCACGCTTACGCGCGACGAAGCGAAAGCTTTCCGAGTTACAAGCGCGACAGGCCCTGCGGCGGCAACGTTTATTCGTCGAACGCCGGGGCTTCCCACGACGGTTCCGGACGTTGGACTTAGAAGGGAATACTCTGTCGGAGATACTCCTATAACGGAACTCGCGGAAGGCATGACCGTGAACGTGACGCTTTATCCGTCATTTTCCGCAAAGGCGCAGGACGGCTGCTACGTTGTTCGAGACTATGTGCCGTCCGGTTTGTCGCCCTTGGTTTCGCTGGCGTTCGATCCGTAC
Organism: uncultured Gammaproteobacteria bacterium; assembly: GCA_964595075.1. Taxonomy (GTDB): domain Bacteria; phylum Patescibacteriota; class Patescibacteriia; order 2-12-FULL-60-25; family 2-12-FULL-60-25; genus JAHJFW01. The sequence goes on from CAZQNT010000009.1 coordinate 8,251, forward strand.
GTAGACTTTCGTGATTCATTTCCCGTCTACGTGGAACCGCAGGAACTCGGTTTCGTGTCTTGCAAAGACGAGCTGCCGCATCCGATCAGATATCGCGCGCGGGTCGTAAACAAGGGAACGTACGTCGCGGAACCGGCTATCATGCAATCCATGGAAAGCCCTTCGGTAACCGCGCTTTCTGAAGAACAATCCGTCACAATAAAATGAAACGCGCCATAGGAGTTGCGATCGTATCAGCGGCGGCCATCTCGGCCGCCGCTTTCGGATACATTTACTTAAGCTCAACATCCCATAACCCATCCTCGGGACAAGAGGGTAAACTATTTTCTCCCACTTGGGACAAGGGGGAGTTAGAGGGGGTTCATATAAGAAATACTTCCTTAATAAAAGCCGATTCGTTTTTAGACTTTCCGCTCTTTCGATCGTCTAAAACTTCATACGCAAAAAATCTAAATGGCGCTACGATCGCCGGAGTAGTCAATCACCACGTTCTCGCATCCGATCTTCTCGCTCGTTTTTTTTCCACGCTCCGCGCGGCGCGTCCGGATCTTCGACGCATGATCATACTATCGCCGGATCATTTCAAGAGCGGGGACGCGACGATTTCGATCGGACAAGATTCATACACGTCATTTGGAAAAAAAATCGCCGTTGACGAAGCCGCGGAAGAAACGCTTACGCGAATCGGCGTCGCGGTCACTGGATCGCGTCAACTCTTCGAACGCGAACACGGCATCGGCGCAATAATCCCGTTTCTCGCGGAGACGTTTCCCGATATTACGATTGTTCCGATAGCGATTCGCGCGGACGTCAACCGAAGTGACGCGGAAAAACTCGGTCGCGCCCTACAATCCCTCGTGGACGACAAAACCTTTGTCTTGATTTCGTCGGATATGAGCCACTATCTTTCCGAAAACGACGCGCTCGCGCGCGATCGAGAAACGTTATCGTGGCTGGAAACTCTCGATGCAACCAAATTCAAACAAGTGACTGACGACAATACGGACAACGGCCCGTCATTCGTCGCTCTCTCCGAGCTGCTTGATGATATGAAAATTAAACCTACATTCCGCGAGTTGGATCATTCGATCTCATCCAAATACGGTGGCTCGCGAGCCAATACGACGTCTTACATCACCGGTTTTTGGATTAAATAAATCCTCCAATACTAACCCATTACGAAATAACCCCTCCTAACCTCCCCTTACATTTGTATAGTTAATGGGAGGGATTTATGAATTATCCTCCCCCTTAATTATAAGGGGGAGTTAGAGGGGGTTATTCCCCGCATTTTATTATTTTTTATTTTCCAGCAAAACCCTTCTGACGATCTCGAGCGGATGTTCCTTCATGAGATCCGCGTGGAGGATGAACCTGATTTTTTCCTTGAGAGTCGCGGCGCACTCGGATGAAAAATGGCGTTCGATTTCTGCTGGCATTACCAGGTGAACGTGCGCGATCCCGTGTTTATTGCAAAGTTGATTCGCTTGTTCCGCAACCTGTTTTACGAAACGTTGAAGCCGAGGCGTGTCGTCGATATCCGAATCCGGACCTGCGACGCGCGAACCGTCGGCGCTTGTAAAAGCCCCTTCCGAGTCCTGACGAAACTCTCGCAGCAATGCGACGCCGTCCAATTCTTGAAGCGTGTCGCCGCCGACGAGAAAAAACTTGGCGTTTACGCTATCGCTCGCGATGATGAGCGTCACGTGAGGAAAATGTTGGAGGTCTTGGGGGAGGTTCATATTTTTTATTAATTATTTCCCTTTTGTCATCCTCGCATAGGCGGGGATCCAGACAGTAAAAAATAAACTTGGATCTGGATTCCCGTCTTCACGGGAATGACACTGATTATTTCACCAACGGCACAATTATTCTATAAGTTCCAACTTGCTTATCCGGATACGTGATCGTACCCGATCCTACGAGCGCGGGATAGAGGTAGCTTGTCGGCGGGTCTTCACGGCTCTCAATTCGATACCACTCGAACGCCGCGTCGTCGATCGTGACGTCGCCCTGCGGAGTTCCGCCTTGTCCGCCTTGCGCCAATCTACGGCGGACTTCTTCAAACGAGAGAGCCGGATAATCCGACCTATCGGGATCGGCGCCGGCGATAAACGAGCCGGAAACGACCTCGAGCGAAATGGCGTCTACCGCCAAAATAGCCGCCGGATATGGCGTGCCGTCGTCGGAATATATCGCCTGCCCATCCTGCGTCGCGTTAATCCGCGCGGTTATCCGCGAAGGAAGTTCCGAGTTGAGACATAAAACTTTCTCGGCTTGAGGAAGCTTTGGCAAATCGCTCTGCTTCAAATCCGTCATGGTCGCCATAACTCGAATGGTTTGCAACGCTTCTTTGTCGATGCAATGCCCCGCCGCCTTTTCCGCCCTTAGCCACGATACCCAGTCCGGTTCGATAAACGGCGTGCCATAACGGCTCTGGCTGATTCCTCTCTGATTTAGAAACGAGACTGCGGATTGTATGATTCGTTCCATTGTAGGCCAACTCGAGACGGTAAGAGTCTTTCTAGGTTTTGTCGTATCCGTAAATTCCGTGCGCCTGTCTCGTCCGTAATACGTCCACTGCACGCCGTTTTCATCGCGCCAATCGAGACGAATCTCGCGAGCAACGGGATGCGTTCCAATGGTTCCGCCGGGCAGATAGATGGAGCCCGCGATGTTTCGAAGCACGGTCTCATCCGGCTGCCCGCCTTTCTGCCGCAACACCGTCACAACTTCCGGCACCGAAGGAAGTTCCGCGCGCACTATCACGCTTCCGCGATTACCGGGACGAAGAGACGCGAGCGGCGCGGCAGGGATAGCCCCGAATCCCTTAACTTGGCTGATCGGTCGCGCAGGCAATGCTTCGCCGATCGGTTCCGACACTTTAGGGGACTGAATAGCCGGACCGGGAAAACAACCGGCGCCAAGCAACGCGGACGCGCTCATAATTGCTATCAAACCAAGACGCTTCATGCGCAAAGTGTAACATACTAATGGCTTACGTGTTTGGAGCATGACTTTCCTATAACGGAACAACTTTTCCTATTATTTCTCCCCCTTGGAACAAGGGGTAACCTCCCCTTGTCCCAAGGGGAGGAAGTTTTGGGAGGGATGAATTCAGATTGACGTTTCGTATTTTTTTCGGCATTCTTGCCTTATGATGCTACTGTCACGCAATTTTTACCTATGCCTAAAATCGTAATATACGAAATTACCGGAATGACATGCGGTTCATGCGAACGACGCATCGATTCCTTTCTGAAAAAAATCCCAGGCGCAATTGAAACGGAGGTCTCGCTTAAACAACAACGCGCCGCAATCCGGCTTGCGGATGAGGCGGTAGATCCGAATCTGTCCGAACTAAACAACGAGATGCGCGAAGCCGGTTATGCGTTCTTTCCAAAAGGACAACGACCGGAAGTTTGCGCTGCCGCCTGCTCGAAAGATCCGCTGGCAACGAGAATAAAACGCGCGCTGTCCGCAATCGCGCTCATCGGCGTGATCGCGCTTCTCGCGTCCCCGCTTCGACAAAACTTCCCGTCCATAACGGCGAGCGCGTCTCTTGGCGCAATGTTCGCGCTTGGGCTTCTGGCGTCCGCGTCGAGCTGTCTCGCTTCAACCGGAGGGTTTCTTCTGGCTTACACGTCGTCAAATCCATCGCGAATAAAAATGCTCGCCGTGCACATAGGACGGCTTTCCGCGTTTGTAATCGGAGGCGGCGCGCTTGGAGCCATCGGCGGAAGTTTGCCGCAGGGCTCGACGACATTGTACGGCCTACTCGCGCTCGTGCTCGGAATCGCCTTCCTGATCGTCGGATTGAATCTGCTGGAACTTTCGCCGTCCATGGCAAAAATCGGAATTCGACTCCCGTCATCATCGCACCACCTCGCTGACCGCATAAAACAATCGAACAATCCCGCGACTCCGTTTCTCGTCGGAGCCATAACCTTCGTTCTTCCGTGCGGCTTCACTCAAACCGCGCAAGGTCTTGCGCTGGCATCCGGCTCCGCGAAACAAGGGCTCTTACTTCTTGCGATGTTCGCGCTCGGGACGCTTCCGGTACTTATCGGAGTAACTTGGTTCGGATCTGCCGCCACAATGAAGCGGCGCTTCTTCCGGCTTGCCGCCGGATCCGTGCTTTTCCTTTTCGCGCTCGGACAAATAGATGGAAGTCTGACGCTTCTCGGATTCTCGCTGACGCCGTCAACGGCTTTTGCCTCCGTCTTCTCGCGTACAACTGCCGCGAACGCCGAAGCCACGACGAATAACGCAACGGAACAGGTGATAAAAATGGCCGTTACGGATTACGGGTATCAACCGAATAATATCACCGTCAAAAAAGGCGTGCCCGTGCGTTGGGAAATCGACGGACAAAGCGTCGGAGGATGCGTCAGCTCGATCGTGGTTCCATCATACAAAATCAGCATGGCGCTTAAAAAAGGATTAAACGTAATCCGCTTCACGCCAACCGCAGCAGGCAGAATTCCATTCTCTTGCGGAATGGGAATGGTGAGAGGAAGTTTTACGGTTGTTGAATAAACCCGAATCACTTCTTGTTTGCCGTCATCACGAAATACGGTGGGAGGTTGCGCGGTTCAAGAATCACGCGCACTTCTTGAAAATATTTCTTTAGAAGCGGCAGTACGAGCATCGAATATTGCCAAACGATAAATTGTCCGCCGGATGGAAGCGCGTCATACGTCTGCTTGATTACTTTCTCACGATCTTTCGGACTAAGATAAGTAAGCGGGACGCTGGAAAGTACGGCGTCTATTCGAGGCCATCCCAAGTCGCGAAGTTTCGCGGATTCATCCACGACGCTTCCGTGTACGACGGTGAGACGCGGTTCGTTCAACGCTTTAAGCGCCGCGACAAACGAATCGTTAGTCTCAATAACGGCTATATTTCCATCCGGCGGCAACCGTTCGATCAAGAGCTTGGTTATTATTCCGTCTCCGGGGCCGTATTCCACCACGTGCGACATCGCCGGA
>CAZQNT010000009.1:13251-18585 GCA_964595075.1 uncultured Gammaproteobacteria bacterium
GAGTATCTTCCGAATCACGTATTTGCTCGTGGTCGTAACGGCGCCAACGCGCAAATCCGTAACTGCCTGTTTAAGAAATTTCAAGTCGGTCATAAAAACTTGCGGGGAGAGTAGCACACGACTTCGTCCGTTGACAGTGCGCGCTGGCATACGTATATTCCAACGTATCGCATGAAAGAAATCTATCTTGACCACGCCGCTTCGGCGCCACTTGATCCTCGCGTGCTGGAGGCGATGTTGCCGTATCTGACACAACACGAGGCGAACCCGTCATCATTTCATTCCCCGGGTTTGCGCGCTAAAGAAGCCGTAACGCGCGCGCGAAAAACAATCGCTGGTATTTTGAATTGCCGCGACGAAGAAGTTATTTTCACCTCCGGAGGAACGGAATCGGACAACCTCGCTGTAGTCGGGATCCCCCGCGCTCTCACACTCGGCACTCGGCACTCGGCACTCGGCACTCCCCACGTCATCACAAGCGCCATTGAGCACCCGGCGGTTTTGGAATCGCTTACGCATCTGCAAAAAACCGGAGCGATCGAACTTACTGTACTTCCTGTAGATAAATTCGGCTTGATAGATCCGTCCGCCGTGGCTACGGCTATTCGACCGGACACGGTTTTAATTTCGATCATGTACGCGAACAACGAGATCGGGACGATTCAACCAATCGCCGACATCGGACGTGAAATTTTGAAGTGGAGAAAAACGAACTCCACGCAACTCCCTTACTTTCACACGGACGCTTGCCAAGCGGCTGGCTCATGTTTGATGGACGTGGAAAAATTGCACGTGGACGCCATGAGCGTGAACGGATCGAAAATATACGGACCGAAAGGCGCGGGACTGCTGTATCTTCGGCGCGGCGTAAATATCGAACCTCTGTTTCGCGGCGGCGGTCAGGAACGAAACGTCCGGCCGGGAACGGAGAACGTGCCGGGAATCGTGGGGCTCGCTGCCGCGATTTCGATTGCGCGAGAGGAAATGGAAAAAGAAAACCGTCGTCTCACGATTCTTCGCGATCGTCTAATCGAGGGACTGCTCTCGATTCCGAAAACGCGGCTGAACGGCCACCCGACCGAACGGCTCCCCAATAACGTGAACATCTCATTCTTGGATATTGAAGGGGAGGCCGCTGTTCTTTATCTTGATGCGGAAAAAATCTTCGTCTCGACCGGATCCGCCTGCGCATCCGCCTCTCTCGATCCGTCTCATGTTATTCTCGCAACCGGCGTATCCTACGAAGCCGCCCACGGCTCGCTGCGTTTCACACTGGGACGTCAGACGACTGATGAAGACATCAGCCGAGTGATAGACGTAATGCCGAACGTTGTACAAAAACTGCGAGCAATGAGTCCGGTGAATTTGGATATGAAATATTTTGAGTAAAGGTTCTAGGTTTCAGGTATCAGGTTCTTTATCCTGACACCTGAAATCTAACCACCTGACACCCGACCCCTGAAACCTGAAACCTAACCCCTGACCCCTTCCCATCTATGCCCCTAGGCGACGTCGTCTCACACTCTAATGACAAAGGTTGGTTTTACTCCGACATGGTTAAGGAACATTTTTTTCATCCGAAAAATTTCATGAAGGACGAAGCCGCGTATAAAGACGCTGCAATCGGCATGGTCGGTTCGCCAGCGTGCGGTGATGCGATGAAAGTCTGGATCGTGGTTGATCCGGAGATGGAAAAAATTACGGACATGAAATGGAAAACTTTCGGTTGCGGCAGCGCAATCGCATCAACCTCTATGTTGTCAGTAATGGTGACGGAAAACGGCGGCATGACAATAGCGGACGCGCGAGCGCTGCGTCCGCAAAACATCATGGAGCGTCTTGGCGGACTTCCTGCGCGGAAAGTTCATTGTTCGGTTTTGGGAGACAAGGCGCTGCGCGCGGCGATAAACGACTGGTTTAGACGAGAGGGCAAGCACGACAAGATCGAGGTGGAACAGGGACGAATCATAGACAGCGTATTAAAAGTCACGGACAAAGACATCGAAGAGGCAGTATTGGACGGCGCCAGGACTCTCGAACGAGTTCAAGAAAAAACCAAGGTTGGCACAGGCGATCCGTCGTGCATTCCTGAAGTGGAAAATTTGATACGGTTTTATAGCGAAAAATATTTCGGCTCAGAAAACAGATAATAACAAAAATGTCATTCTGAGCGGAGCGAAGAATCTTCAACTTTGTATCGTTCTCGACAGATTTTCCAAGTAGAAGACCCTTCGTCGCTCCGACTTCCCTCAGGATGGCCACTATTAATTTTTCCGGATTGGCCTTCGCTCAGGATGACATTATTCATAAAATGAAAAAGCGCCGGCACGAGGTGCAAGCGCTAGTCGTCCTCTTTCTTCGATCGGCCGCTTTTTGGCGACAGGAATTCTTCCCTGTATCGCCTCGTTTCCGGCGGCTTGTCCGAGTCCTGGAAACCGTTCCCCATGCGCGCCTCGCCAACGGAAAAGATCTGGGCCGTACGCGGATCGTCGTCGTCTACCAGACTGCCGATGTCATCCGTCAGCTCCGCGCAGATCTCCTCGGAGAACAACCTGTGGATTGCCTTGATCCGATTCCTGTACTCATTGACCTGGGAACTCGTCGGGGCAACGCCGGCATCTTCTAGAAGTCCGAACACGTAGTTAGAGAACTCCGTGACGGCTCCAGCCACTTGCTCGCTTCGGCTGAGCTCCGCCCAAGCATTACGCGCCTTCATGAGCGCTTCCGATTCGAGCCGCTCGGCCTTCGCGGCGTTCACGTTGGCCATGAAAATCGCTTCGTTGCGTTCGTCGCGCAACGCGGCCATCTCGCGCTCGAGCTCGCTCGCATCCACGCTCGGCGCATCCCAGTCCGGATCAACCTGGAGCTTGTTGACCTCCGCACCCAAGCGAGCGATTTCCTTCTGATCCTTCTCGCGCGCCTCTCGGAATTCTTTTTTCAAAGCTGCGATGTCGCGTCCGTTTCCGTCAGACGCGTCGTTGTTGGCTCGCGCCTCGAGCTGCGACGTAAGCGCGTCTTGTAGCGCAACGCCGCGCTTGATCTTCGCTATGAGCATGGACCAGAGAAGGCGCTGCAAGTTGCCGGCGCCTTTGAAGTTCTGCTGCGTGAGCGTCAAATACACACAATTCGTCTCCGCGACGTAACGGCATTGCCGCGCATTGCCGCGAAGACTTGGAAGCAGCCCGCCTTCGTTGAACAGATCGTCGCGATTAACGCTGTCGACAACGACCGTTTTTGATCCGTTCGGCGTCGTAACGACGCGCTCCACTCGCACCAACCCGCTCACCAGCACGAGCGCGTCCGGCATTTCGTCGCCCACATTCTTGATGATGGTTCCGGCTGGCGCGTCATGTTGCGCGTCGGTCGGAAGATCGCGCAACAACTCGGTCGTACCCATGGATCTGGGTTCTTGCTCTAGTCTCGGCGCGCCGCTCGACTTACGATCTTCTCGCTTGTTTGCCATGGCTCTCCCCTGTTGAATGTTTCGAAGTGAAGGAACAAGGAACCGCTTACGCTATATCATTTTCCCGAATCCGTCAATGGTCAAGGTCAACCGCGCTTGATGTAAAACGGAATGTATGCGATACTCCAGAGCAATATGTCACACACCATCTATACATGCCTCCGCCAACTCCGCGACGAAGCCGACATCACGCAGGCCGAACTCGCCAAAAAAGTTAAGACCAGCCGCCAGACGATTTGCGCCATGGAAAAAGGCGACTACATCCCGTCGCTAAAGCTCGCGCTCCAGGTAGCCGGCGTTTTCAAGCGCCCGGTGGAAGCCGTGTTTCATTTGGAAAAGAGAAAGTGCGGGTAAGTAATTTATTTCGACACGCAATCAAACCGCATTGCGCGTTGTTGATTTTCCTATTAAACTGGGGTCGTATGGCAAAAAATTTTCGTACGTCGCATTTCAACACCCAGCAGGTTCGAGTGTTATTCCTGCTCACTCTCCACGTCATTCGTCTGAAACAATTTATCGCACGATGCAATCCCTTGCTAGTCTGACAGGAAAATGAGTCCGATATGAACATACGCGCAAATATCGGATATAATTTCCGGTGGATAGCATGATGCAACAGCCGATCACGAACGGAAGCCTTGTGAATCCGCCGAGGTTTCGGATCGCAGATGTTGAACGCCTTGTAGGGGCCGTGACGGTACGCACCGCCACGCAGGTCGTCATGCAACGACGCGACGCGCGCAAATAGATCATACGCGAACGCTTGCACATCAGCCTTGCGACGCTTGCCACGAACGAACTCCTCCCATGCGGATAGCAGGTTTCCAATCGAAATGACCTCCTCGTATGCTATATGTAACTTATTCTTCATGCGATTCATTTATGGTACCCCCACCCTCACGGTTTCCAGTCAACTCAACCTCCGGTGCTCCAAAAAATGCTGGGGGTTTATTCCTTGTGGCATCTTTATCACGAGAAGTTCCCGCGTTTGTCCAAACATACGTTAGGGGAAAAAATTGACGGACTTTTTACCGACATCATCGAGCTGATTCTTGCGGCCGGATTTGCCTCCATGGAACAAAAATTGCCGATCGTAAACCGGGCGATCGGGAAGTTGGATCTGCTCAAAGCGTTTATCCAGATTGCGTGGGAGGTGAAGTGCCTGGACCACAAACAATTCGCGGCTCTTGCTTCCCCGCTCAACGGAATTGGAAAAGATATCGGCGGCTGGCGTAAAGACCTCCAAAAGAAAGCCCCATGCGCCTAAAACGAGTGGGGCTTTTGTTCACGTAAAAAAGTCGCGCGGAAGGCGACGAGCGACCTGTTGCCGTTCCACCTGTTCCGGACATCGTTCAGGTTGAACTCGCGGTTGGCGTCGTCCCGATTGAAGTTCGGGGCGTACAGGTTGCCGTTGACCGGGTTGCGCCAGAGGCGCCTTCCAAAAATGCGCAGCTGCCGTCCGAATCACCGCCGGTCGAATTTTCTTCCGGCTGAATTTTATGCGCGATCCGCATATCGCAAAGCATGCTGGGCCGATTTCTTCATTGTGAGGGAACAGTGGGCTGTACCCTGCCACCCGCCGTGCGGGAACGACACTCCGACAAACCCGAAATTCCAGATTTCCATCGCCCGCGACCGTAATCACGGGCAGTCTCATGTACTTTCCACGCTCATTGTATCAAAAAAACGAAAGCCCCGCACGCGAGAGCCACCCTGGGTGGTTGCGTGCGGGGCAAACGGAGGACAAAGTACAGACGACCCAAGGACTGTGTCCAAGACCAAAGGATCGGAGGGCTAAATCGCGCGGAAGGCGACGAGCGACCTGAAGCCGTGCCACCTGCCCCGGACAACGTACAGGCTGAACTCGCGGC
>CAZQNT010000009.1:18595-31834 GCA_964595075.1 uncultured Gammaproteobacteria bacterium
AATCATCATTCGGAATGGAGACGAACCATCCGTTCGGCTTCTTCAGGGCCACCCAGGCGATGAAGGCCGCGACGTTGCCGTCGAACCCGTCTGCCTTCTGACGAGTGCGCCCCTCTTCGGCCTCCCAATCGCGGCCGAAGTTGTGAACAAGAACCTCGAAGGTCTTGCCACGTTCACCCTCCAGGAAATTCCACGTCGCCAAATCTTCGGTGAAATAGGTGAACGGGATGCCCATCTTCTCGAACTCGGCCTTCGCGAGAGCGATGAGCTCCGCGGCGGGAAGATCGGGAACGGTGACGGTTTCGAGGGACCCGACAGTGACCGGGCCCGGCGCCCGCTTCTCGATCAGGGCCTGAACCGTTTGGCGGTCCAGCTCACCGCGCTTGATCATCTGCCCGAGTTCCAAGTATTGGTCGAGTGTTGCTTTTTCCATGGTACGAATCTCCTCCCCAGAATCACCAGAAATGCGCTCTCCGGACCATCCGGAACTCACATCTCGCTAATTTGGGGCAAAGAATCCTATGTTCCGCATAGGCACGGTGTTCCATTTGAACATAATAATGTATCACAAAATAGCAATTCTGTCAACTTATCTTTACCAATCCCGCTTTACGGCGCAAGATCCAAGCGCCTTAAACGGTCTCCTTGAAAGGGAGATAAAGGATACGGATGACCTGAAAGCTCGACTGGCGCGAAAGGATTTTCATACCTTATTCTTCCTCACCCACTCCACCGCCTCTTGTTTCGTTTTGATTTCTCCTCGATCTCTTGCCGCCTCGACGTCCGCGATAATCTTTCCCATCGAAGGCCCTGCGTCGTATCCCATCTCCATCAAATCTTTTCCTTGTAACAGCGGCTTCATGGCAACGCCATCGAGATTTTCTCTGGCGATGATCTCGCTCATATAGTCGCCTTGCGCGTGAGCGTCGGTTTCTGCTCCCGGAAACGCGCGGCCGCGCGAGTCGGCTTCGGCTACTGCGAGAAACGTTCTCCACGAGAGAGGCGCGATTCTTTTTAAGAGGCGGCGGATCGCGTTCACATACTTCTCTTCAGTGAGCTCTCCTTTTTCTATGGACCGAAACAACAACGCCGGTTTCAGATGCTCTTCCGCGATCGAAAGCGCCGCGTTGAGCGCATTATCTCCGAAAGTCCATCTTTCGAGCAGCGTCCGCGTCGGTTCTTTTCCGGCGGATTCGTGGCCGCGCGAACGGATACGCCCTTCGACGAATTCAGTGGTCGCCGGCTTTCCAAGATCGTGGCACACTGCGCCGAGCATGATTTGAAGTTTTTCCTCGTCGGAGAATGTCTCGTCTTGACGGCGGATAATTTTCGCGGCTTGATCAATTACCATTAACGTATGCGTCCATACGTCGCCTTCGGGGTGCCACTCTTCTTCCTGCTCCGTGCCGATTAGAGCTTGGAGTTCCGGATAATCGCGCTCGATAATTCCAAGATCGCACATCAGAGCAAATCCGACGGACGGCCGCTCGGATTTTAGCAGTAACTTTTTTATTTCTTCCGTAACGCGTTCTTTGGATAACTCTTTCAAGTCTCCGCGAGACGCCATGTCGCTCATCAATTCCAGCGTCTTGGATTCGACCGTGAGACCGAACCTCGCCGCAAGCTGAACCGCGCGATAAACGCGAAGCGGATCGTCTTGAAATGACGCCGCATTCACCACGCGCAATGTCTTTTGTTCCAAATCTTCCCGCCCGCCGAACGGATCTATCAACTCGCCTGTCGCGAGATCAATCGCGATCGCGTTGATCGTGAAATCCCGACGGCGAATCGCTTCCGTAGCAGACATCGCAGGATCTCCGATCACGGAAAATCCTTTGTGCCCTATTCCGCTTTTTGATTCGCGACGAGGAAGCGCGATATCGAGATCGATTCCATCTTCAAGAAATACTTTGAAAATCCCGAACGACCGGCCTACCACGCCCATCTTCCCGGGAAACAAATCCGCCACGAGCGATTCGAGCTGTTCGGACGTAACGCCGTAAACTTCAAGATCAATGTCTTTCGAGACTATTCCCAGCAAAGCGTCGCGAACAAAGCCGCCGACGAGGAGCACTCGCGGAACCGCGCCGCCGTATTCCGGAACAGGGATGATCGAGCGTACGCCGGAGACGATACGCGAAATAGCGATATGCGCGCTTGGAGATCGCTTCAAAAGACTGTCTATTTGGATATCCTGTAAAGCCATAATATCGAGCAAAGCATAACACGAAATAACCCCTCCTAACCTCCCCTTACATTATTTGAGTTAAGGGGAGGGACGATACTCATAACGCAATGAAAAATTAAATCCTTCCTATAATCCCTCCCCTTTACTATACAAACATTAAGGGGAGGTTAGGAGGGGTTATAATCGTGACTTGCCCCCTTAACAATCTCTACAAATCATGCTAGCGTCGCGGCACGCAACATTCGACAAACGGAGGGACTCATGCGGAAATACGTGCTTGGCTACTATTGCGCGAGCAAAGCCATAGCCACTTCAGGCGGAAAGCTTCGCGCGCCTTTCCAAAAAATCGCGGGTACGAACATTCTCGTGCTCATAGACGAATCCGTCGCCGGAGACAAGAGGTATCCCGCCGGAACGGTTTTCGTGCCGAACCGGCAACTCGCCGAAGACAGCGGCGACAAGGTCACGCACATGGCGTACACCGGCGGATTGTACGAGGCGTTCCGCGGCGGCACGCATACTGTGCGCCGCGGAGGCGCATTGCCTCCGCCGTCGCCGGAAGATACCTCGCCTTGCGATGAAATTCACGAGCTTCAGGACGACATTGCCACGGCGCGGACGTATGTCGGAGCGCTGATCGCATCCGGAATGCTGACTCCTGACGAAGAAAAAACGCTGAAGATCGAGCAACGCCGCCTGGCTGAACGCTATGGTGCAAAACGCAACGCGTTCAAGAAGAAAGCACGCGGACAAATGGAACGCGGATTGAATACGCAAGATTCGCGCGGTCGAAGAAACCCGTCGGCAGCGGCCTTCGCAAGCGGAGGCGCCATACGCAACCTTCTCGCCAGGCAAGAACAGGTGCGAATGATCGGATCGGCCGTTGACCGCCGCACCATTCATCTCTACTACGCGATCGAAAAGCACATGGAATTGTTCCAAGGCCTTCGCGCGGAACTAAAGCCCGGCAACTTGCCCGGAACTCTCGAAGCGCTCTTGCGGCCGGCTTGCGGCGCCAGGTCCTTTTTTCGCGCCGCCAACATTCTGCGCGAACTCTCACTCGCATTCGCTCTGGTGCGCGCCCTCCCGTTTCGAACCAATGCAGTTCTCACTGAGCACGGCTTGCTCCGGGCGGCGGAGTGCGCTGATCGCAAAGACCGCGAGGGAACTTTGGCGCTCTACAAAATCATACGCCGGGGCATTGCATGGACGTTCGCCTTGCACACCCTCGAAAACACCGTGCTCGCTCCGCTCTCGTACCTTATTGAAGAGCACCGCGGCAAAATCGTTTACGCAGTCGCCCCGGCACGACTTTCTCGAATCATCGCGGCGCTTCACGATTTCTCCGGTCGCCTCGCCCTCTGCTCGGATGCGTGGCCGAAATATCCGCGGAAAAACGCGGTCGCCGCGTACATCCAAACGGCGGAGCAATGCATCGCCGTCGACGACTGGCTGAAAGCGAAAGAAGCGCTCCGCTCGGCAAGCGCCCTCATGTAGGGCGAGCGCCATTCTCGATACGCCCCGAAAGCTTTCGGGGTGTTTTTTTATTTCACTCCGCTCCCCACCGCCTCTCCTATATTATTATATCCGTCTCGCTTCATGAGTCGAACGAGGCCGCGGTTTATCTCTCCGATGATCTGCGGTCCTTCGAAAATCATTCCTGTTATAAGTTGAACGAGCGACGCGCCGCGTTTTATCTTCTCATAAGCGTCTTCTGCCGAAAAAACTCCGCCGCAACCGATGATGACGAATCGCTTTCCAGTCGTTTTATACAAATGTTCAATCAAAACATTCGATGCGTCGAATGTCGGCTTTCCGCTGATGCCGCCTTTTGTTATTCCAGCGATTTCTTCGGGTTTGATCTCGGATCGTGTGCGATTTTTTGTGAGATTGGAAAGGATTATTCCATGGACGCGATAGCGATCCGCGACTGCGGTCAGCGCATCGAGTTCCGGAATCGAAAGATCAACGGGAAGCTTTAGAAAAATCGGTTTATCGGTTCGAATTAAATCCAACCGCGACAGCAATAACTCGAGACGCGCCGGATCCGTAAACGGCTCGCCACCAAATGCATTCGGACAGCTTATGTTGACGGTGAAATATTGTCCGATTGACGAAAACGCGCGAAACGCTTTTTCATAATCCGCGATTCCCGCTCCAACGTCCACGGTTGCCGGAGAATTTGTTTTCGCGATGCTTGTACCAATAGGGAAATCGAATTTTTTCCGACCAAGACGCAACGCGATCGCTTCGCATCCGTCATTTTTCAATCCGTAATTCACGACCAACCCCTTGGATTCCGGCAATCGCCAAAGCCGCGGCTTGGGATTTCCTTCGCACGTTTCTCCGGTTATCGAACCTATCTCTTCAAAACCAAAACCAACGGATGGTAGAATATCCATGAGCTGCGCGTTCTTATCAAAACCAGCGGCAAGCCCGATGGGATTAGAAAAACGAATGCCTATAATCGTTTGTTCGAGCAACTGATTGTCGTATCTAAATAATCGAGACGTTATCCATTTCGTTACTGCGTGACGTCCAAGAAACTCCCCGACAGCCGTCATCCTATCATGTACTTTTTCAGGATCGAGGCGAAAATACACCGGTTTTGCTACGTGTTTGTAGAGCCATGCGATAGGCATAGTTATTAAAGGTTATACCAAGAGAGGTATCCGAGACAACGATTCGCGGTAACGCATGGATCATGCTTACTTGATATAATCGCGCACTTAATTGTTTCCATGTTGATTTCAATATACATATATGGTATATAATTTGTATAGAAATCTAACTACATCAAGTCCAAAATCTATGCTTAAAGATCAATGCATCTCCGTGACCGAGCTCCGAACTAAAACCAAGAAGTGCTTGGAAGAAATAGATAAGGCGCCAAAATATGTATTTTCCAATAATCACCCAATAGCGGTGTTACTTGGAATCACAGTATATGAAGAACATTTTTTGAAACCACAGCTTGTAGAGCTGTTAAATAACGAAGTTGAACCGGATATCGCCACACAAGCAAAAAAAGCCAAAAAATCAAAGAAATCCGATCTGGTGAATCTGCAATAATAATATGCCGAGAATCCATCGGATATTTGAACGCAAGGAGATTCCTAAATATCTCGAAGCTCGCAGTCTTCTACGGCAATACATCAAAGCCAAACAATATCTTCTGGCTGGCAATACGCTTCAAGTTAAATTCAAAGAACGTAATCCGCAAGGCAGCGGTATCTGGTATTTCCGTATCAATAAACAGTTTCGCGCGCTAGGTGTTTTTAATGCAGTAGGAGACCTCATTATTTTCAAAATCGATAACCATCAACAATAGACATATAGCCGAACCGAGCTTATTTCTTTTTTCCACTACTCGGCAAAACGTAATACAACGCCAGCGGCGCGGCCCAGTTTGCGAATCGTTCGATAAAATCCAGCCAGCCGAGGCCGACGAGCGGACGCACGAGCGCGGTCCAAAAACCCCAAGCCGCGCCCCAAATCAAAATCGGACGGACGGGCTTCACGAGTACGACGATCGCGAGCGCGACGTCCAGAATACCGATCACGAGCAGCAGACTGCCTGCCATCGCGGCATCCACATTGAGCATTCCGCTTATCCAGCCGATCCAATCTTTCTTGCCGCCTACGGCAAGCAATCCGTGCCCGAGAAATTCTCCGGCAACGCCTATGCGCAAAATCCACTCAACGAGTTTTGTATTTTCCATATAGTGGAATTATACAACATATCTCGCACTTCAAGAAAACGGATACAAAAATCCCTCCGTTTTCGGGAGGGATTTTTTTTGCTCACGTCTATTATGCCGCTTGAGCCATGCTTGCGCGCTTGACGTTCTTTGCACGCAACCCCTTTTCAGCCATCTCCTGTTCGAACTCCACGGCGTCGCCGATTGCCAACTCGGCAAACGTTACGCCTTCTAGGGCTGTTTCGTGGAAGAAGACGTTGTTCTCCTTCTTATCCTCCATGCCTTCAGGAGTAATAAAACCAAACTTCTTCTCCTCGTTCTTACCGGCTATTGTTCCCTTCATACGATTTTTAGCACCAATGATAATTTTAAGCGGAATCTTTGCTTCAAACGAGCAATAATAATTCACGCCATTGGTTGTGAACAGAGGATACACTTAAATGAGGGAAAATGGAAAGGGCGGGACCTGCGAGTAAAATTATGCCGCCTTCTTTAGGGCGGGATAAAACGCGCCAAGCAGCTTGGAAACTCTGCCTTCGGTCGATGGAGATAATGTATAGAATTTTTTTGCGCCAATCAACGCGCCCATGCCATTAGTCGAACGCGTAAAATTTATCGCTTGGAACATGGCGTTTATCTGGTATTTGTTCAGCCTACGGGCATTTACGCCATGCTGCAAGATATGCAGCGCATCTTTGCCGGTATCCAAAATATCTTCCTGAAGTCCGTATAAACCGTCTATTATCATATACGTCCAATCGCCATCCGGTTTTGTAAAAAAAATCACGTTATCTTTTCCGTAATCAATTATCTCACCGGTTTTCTCAGCGAAATCTACAGCGCCTTCAATAAAATGACGTAACGCATCTCGAAGCCCGTGGTCTGTTTTTGCCTTGCTTAATAGTTCAGAGAGATACCGGTTGTTTACGACTTTCAAAAAGATATCGGCTTCAGGAGGATGCTTGGACACGAGATCCGCGGACATTAAATCGTCGGTGACCATTGCATAATCATCCACGAAATCAGAATCCTTGATTAAAGTTTCAAAATCCTTACGCCACTCAACGACGCCAACGGCTGCGGTAAAGTGCAACTCTCTCAACTCTTTTATATATGGTTGAACGGCTAGAATGGCCTTGGATTCCACTACGTCCTCCTCCGGCAATTCCCTTGCATAAAACACGTTCAGCTTCCCCAGTTCTTTGACGATCCCATGCGGCAACGGAACGGTTTGCAAAAAATATTTCTGCGGCGCCACATGCTCACTGCCAAAGCATTCACGAAGAGCCGCCTGCATCTTTCGTTTGTACTCAAGTGTTTTCTTAAGCTCGCCAACAAATTTAGGATCATCGGAGTTCGGATCGAAACCGAGATCGTTTGCCAGAGCCAGCGTGTCTAACACGGACTGTTTGTTCAGTTTTACGACGACGTCCCGATATTCGTTGTCATTCCCTTGTTTCGAAATGTCGTAGACTAGGTGCTCCCCACCCTTTGCCATAAATTCCGGCTTATAGTGTAGAGCAAGCGGCTGCGCTGATCCTTCAAACGACAAATGCCTAGGAATACGTGGTTCGCTTCCGGGCGTTTGAGACGATTGTTCCGTACGATGTTCCATATCACGAAAGTATAAAACGGTCGGAGCCCTCTGACAAACCATGCGTATGGAACTTTATTGCTCTTTTTTCAATCCGGTACCAGGTACGTACCTGGTACCAAAATACACTTTATACCGTGTGCCTTTATAAATCTTAGCTCAACGCAGCCATTTTCTAATCTGGCACTTTCAAAAGGTACCAGGTACGTACCTGGTACCTATATTGTGAGCAATAATGAAACAAAAAGACCGAGCATGGAAGAATGCTCGGTCAAGGAAGTTTTATTTGCTGGCGAGTTGTTGAAGAACGATCCAACGAATATCGTCGGACACCTCGACCTCGCGAGAGGGTGGGGTCTCGAGAGTTACGACCCTGTAAGAATCCGAAATATAGCGACGGACTCCACGGAGTTTCGTGTCGGATAAAACAAACTTCGAGATATCGGTCTCGATGATGCCGGCGCGCTTATTTGCGGCATGCGCCACGGTTCCTTCTCCGGTCGCTATGCCGACATGACCAACGCCTTGTGCCGGATCATCGTGATAATAATTGATGCTACCGGTCGTAAAAATAGCGTCTCCCGCAACCACGGCAGACAGAGGAACCGCCGTTCCGAGCTCAATCTGCTGGATGGTGCGTCGTGGGAGCCATACTCCTCGATGGGCGTACAGCCACTTCATGAATGAAGAACAGTCGAATACGTCGGGGGCATCTATCAAGCGAGCCCCACGACGATATCGGGAAACTCCGATGCGAGAACGAGCGATTTGTACGAGATCGACTTCAATAACCTTGAAGCCCATGGATGCGAGCAGCGCAAGTGTTTCCAAATCAGAAATCGGCAAATGCAGTTCCGAAAAATCGACGGCACAACGGCAACCAACGGCTCGAAACATTTTATTTTCTCCTTTTTCATCTTTCGTCAATAAGAAAATACGCCCGAGCAGGGCGGATCTTCAGCAACTTGCTCAAAATTCACCCTCTCGATCGGATAAGGTCGTGCGTCAAAATAAAACTCGACCACGTTTTCAATTTTTTAGTCAGACGCATGGTAATAAAATACCATACTCAAACAGACTCGTCATAAAAACTTACCGGAGGCGCAACGATAGCTTAACGAATCAGAATTTGACAATGAGTTTTATTGATAATCCGACCGTCTCAAACTGTCTTGAATTTGGCGCCGTTAATCCTCTCCAGAGTGGAAATCGTCAAAGAGACCGATGGATTGGAGACGTTTTTCAACGTTAAACGATTGCCTATCATTTTTTGTAGCGGCGTCAAAAACTCATCTCCCCACGATGGCGAGAATGTGCTAAGTCCCGCAAAATCAACAAACACTTCTTCCTTGTCGCTCAAACTCGTCAACGTCGGAAGAAAAGCCGAATACGCCTCTTTCCCCGCCTGACGAGATGTGAGCACGGAACCGAATTTTGTAATGGTGATAATCATAATTAGAATTCTATTAAAGATAATGAGCCGCGAATCGTGGTCTCTGCTTGCTTTATTATTAACTCTGAATTCCCCTTTCGGATTTCAAGAACCGCGTCGCCTGATTGAAAAGTTAAATCCGCGCCCGCCTTCATAAGAGCGTCTTTCACATACTTTAATCCGTTCCCACGATGTTCCGACATCCTGCTGGAAATTATTTCAGTAAAAGCCACGCGAAGCGCATCTTCATCTGCTTTTAGGTCCGGTCTGACTAAACGTAGCGTCGCTAAAACGCCTACGCCGCGATCAGCAAGGACGATAACTCGCTTGCCAAGATCATAGGCAAAAAACGTGCCGGCAACATCCGGCCAGTTTCCGAGGTTGTGGTCGAATGAATTATGTCCTATTTCTCCGGCTGCGGATGAAATGAGAGAGGCAAATTTTTGCCACGATTGATTTAAGTCCATCTCATGCGCCATTCTTTCATGTCTCGTCTTGAACCGATCGCTGGTCGAGCAATAAAAATCATGTTCAGGCGTCAACGGTTTTTCCGCACACGCCCATTCTTGTGCAATACGAAAAATGCCCTTGGTTTTTTTATCCAGATCAGCCAACGAATAACGACGATGCCCTCCGGGCGACACAAAAGTCGCCTTAAACGAGCCCTCTTTGTCCCAACGTCGAAGCGTGGTGTCTGTTATGCCCAGATATTTGGCCGCTTCGCGTATTGAAATGAATTGTTTTGCTAATCTATCCATATTTGACGATATTATACAAAACTATACATTTTTGTCAAATCTATACATATCGGTACCTGGTACCTTTGTAAAAACTTAGCTCAACGCAGCCATTTTCTAATCTGGCGCCTCCAAAACGTACCAGGTACGTACCTGGTACCTTGAATGCAGGTCTTTATAAATACGACAAAAGCTGTTTGACCATTTGCCAATGGCGGATTTCGTCGTTTCGGATGTGTTCCACTTTTTCCGCGAATCCGTTGAGTTTGAATTCTTTCAATAATTTATCGCAATTCTCCTCAGCGAGTTTTTCCAATTTTAAACCTTCTTCAAGAATTGATTTTGTCTCGTCGAGTGACGCCATATTCAAGTCATGCTTTGCTTTAACTTTTCAAGATCCGCCTTGTGCCCCGCGCTTTCTTCTATCAGAGCTGTCAACAACTTTCTTGCCGCTTCCTCGTTCGCGCCAAAAAAACTCATAAAACCCTCGTCGCGAACAACCTTAAAATACAATTCAATAAACTGATCCTCGTACAGGATCCCCGTGTCAACCAATTTCTGAAGCGCTTCCATGCTAGTTCATTGTAGCACACACAAAAGGTACCAGGTACGTACCTGGTACCGTCGAATGGATCAGCTTACTTACGCCAATGCTACTTGACCTCGTTCTCCTTAACCGATGTAATATACCCACTATGACAAACCATCCACTCAACCAAGAATCCCGCGTCCCCGATGTTGTTTTCAAAACTCGCGTTCGCGACGAATCCGTCGGCGGAGAAAATCCTTTCCGATGGCAAGACGTTGCGAGCAAAGAAATCTTCGGCGGAAAAAAGATCGTTCTGTTCGGATTGCCTGGAGCTTTCACGCCTACATGTTCTTCAACACACGCTCCCGGGTATGAGATTAGCTACGACGAGTTCAAGAAACTCGGCATTGACGACGTTGTTTGCCTTAGCGTGAACGATGCCTTCGTGATGTATCAATGGGCGAAAAATCTCGGCGTAAAAAATGTCAGAATGCTTCCTGACGGCAATGGAGAATTCACACGAAAGATGGGAATGCTCGTTAAAAAAAACAATCTCGGATTCGGAGAACGATCTTGGCGCTACAGCATGTATGTAGAAGATGGCATTATCAAAAAAATGTTTATAGAAAAAGGATTCGCCGATAACTGCGAGGATGATCCTTTCGAGGTAAGCGACGCGAAGACGATGCTGGGGTTTCTTGCGGAGCAATCACGATAAGCTTTTTACTCACAACAGCACAAAGATAACATATGGATCCAAAACACCGATCCTCGTTGGATTATTCCAAGATAAACGACACGATGTATCTTGGAACCAATGCATGTTGCCAGATGCACTTTGCGGCGGAATTGTTAGCGAAAGGGATTCGCGCGGACATCAGTATCGAAGAGGAACGGCTTGATAGTCCTCTTGGCGTTGACTTCTTTCTTTGGTTGCCCACAAAAGATCACACGCCTCTAAGCCAACTGAATCTGAAACTGGGAATTCAGACTCTTGAATTTTGCGAACGTAATAATATTCCTTGCTATGTGCATTGCAAAAATGGGCATGGCCGCGGCGCTATGCTCGTAGCCGCGTATTTGATAGACAAGAAACGCATGAGCATCGATCAAGCTCTCGCCGTCATTAAAGAAAAACGTCCGGCTGTTCATCTTGGTGAAAATCAATACCTCGGCCTTCAACACTTCATAAAGCCGTAAGGCGACTAATATAAAAATCCCTCCGGACTGTGCGGAGAGATTTTTGATGGGGTGGCCAACGGGGCTCGAACCCGTGACCGCTCGGACCACAACCGAGTGCTCTACCAATTGAGCTATGGCCACCATGGCCACGGGAATGTATCGCTTTTTTGACAGTAAGTCAACGCGTGAACGCGTATAAAAATCAAAAACCCTCCGTTGAGAGAGGGTTTTTGAGGACGAAAAAGTTTACGATTTTGCCATCAACTCTTCAGTCAATTGCGCGGATTCTATCTTCAAATCATTGAACCAGTCGGGACTTCCACCGATCATGTAACTGTGATCCGGGGTCGAGCTGACAGACCATACGAACAAACCCGGGAGATCCGCGGAGTTACCGGAAGGCTTCGGCGGCATTGTCATATCTATGTTCACTATATTCGCGTTCATTGCCGTGAAAGGCGCGATCGCGTTGTTTGTGAGATATCCGTTTCCCATAGCTTGAGAGGAACTACGATACAAGGCGATTTTCACGAAGCTTCCCGGAGAGACATTGGAAAACTTTCCGTGCAAAGCGTATATGTTTCCGCTTCCGGTTATATATTCTTCGCTATTGAAGGTTACGACCAACAAACCGGATAATTTATCGGCAGGAGAAATTATTTTTCCGTTCTTCACATCCTTCGTATCAGAGCACGTCGGACAAGTGATCTCATAATCGCTCTGCTTAATGTCAGTGTTGCCTTTTCGCAATCGCAAGTCGCCCAATAAGTATGGCGCAGGGGTTACGGAGCTCGCCGCATTGTAGGAAAGGTCGAAAGAAAACACGAGCTGTTTAACTGTAACGGTTTTGTTTATTTCCGTTGAAAGTTTAAATCTATATAAATTCAGATCGGAATTATTAATGATCTGCTGGCTATTTAAGGCTAACTTTTCAAACACCGGCACATGCGAAGGCGTGATCTGCTCAACTCCGCCGACAGTATTGCCGCTTGGTGGCTTTGCGATAGGTTTCGTGGTCGGTCTTGTCGCTACTGGACTTATCTTAGCCGACTTATACGTGCCGAACCCGAAACCGTATCCGACAGCCGCAAGCCCCAGCGCGGCGACCGCGACTACGGCTACCAGCACTTTCGTCTGCGTTGCAACGGCGGTCTTGGTCGCCGTTTGAAATTTACGAGGCATAAAATAATAAACTATTTAGTTATGACAAATATTATACCACACATTGAATTCACTTCTTCAATTTCTCCGTCAACCCAATCAATTCCTCCAACAATTTCACGATCAATTTCTTTCCTTCTTCATCCGTAAAATTTCCCTCCGCGTCGAACTTCTCGTGCGCGGCGCCGATAAAAACTTCCGGCGTGTTGATGGGATGCATGTCAAGAAAAACGAAGCACTGGCGAAGCGCGACCTGCGCGCGAACCGTGCCGAGGCGGCCCGGGGATGCGCCCATTATGGCTACCGGCTTTCCTTGCCAAGCGGAATCTCCGTACGGACGAGACGCCCAGTCTATGAGATTTTTGAGCGGTCCCGGGATGCTGTAGTTGTATTCGGGCGTTGCGAATAGGATCGCGTCCGCCTCCCTTATCTTCTTTTTAATCTCGACGACTACCGTCGGCATGTTAGTTTCCAAATCTTGGTTGAACATTACCGCGCCGGTCGGGCAAATCGCTGTTGCTGTAGCGAGTAATTTTTTGTTGAATGAATCTTTGCGGAGAGAACCCGCGATGCCGAGAATTTTGATGGGCATAATAATAGAGACTAATGTGTCATTCTGAGTCTGACGAAGAATCTTCCAATTGTTTCCCGCACGTCACGCTTGGTTTTCCAACTTGAAGATCCTTCGTCGCTTCGACTTCCCTCAGGATGACAA
>CAZQNT010000010.1:0-7780 GCA_964595075.1 uncultured Gammaproteobacteria bacterium
CATAAAAGCCGAGTGCAACCTCTCCGACTGCCATGCCGGCGGCAGATCGGGGCGCAACGGCGCGGAAGAGAGGATAAAAAGGTACATCTATGAACAAGATTCCTACACTGTCAGAGCTGCTCCAAGCTGGCGCCCATTTCGGGCACCAGACCTCAAAGTGGCATCCGAAGATGAAGAAGTTCATTTTCGGCGACCGCCAAGGCATTCATATAATCAACCTCGAAGAGACGCAAAAGGCGCTCGAATCCGCGCTCGCGTTCGTCAAGCAGACGGCGGCTCGCGGAGGAATCGTGCTGTTCGTTGGCACGAAAAAGCAGGCGGCTCCGCTCGTGGCGCGCTCGGCCGAAGAAGCGGGAATGCCGTACGTCAATCGTCGCTGGCTCGGCGGAACGCTCACGAACTTCGCGGTCATCAACCAAGTCATCCGAAAATTCAAGGATTTGAAGCGCAAGCAGGAAAAAGTCGAACTTGGAAAATACACGAAGTACGAACGCATGAAGTTCGACGAACAGATCAAGAATCTGGAATTGAACGTCGGCGGCATCAAAGAGCTCGGCCGCATTCCGGAAGCCATATTCATTCTGGATATCCGCAAGGACAAGACAGCGCTTTCCGAAGCCAAGCGACGCGGAGTGAAAACGGTTGCCATCGTTGACACCAACGTAAATCCTATCGGCATCGATTATCCTATTCCATGCAACGATGATGCCGTAAAAGCGATCGATCTCATGGTGCAAGCTGTTGCAGGCGCCTGCAAAGCCGGACGCGAGGAATGGGAGTCGGCTCGAGCTCGCTTGGGCGCCACGCTTTCTCCGGAAGAAAAAAATTCAACACAATTATAAATAAAATCCGTTCTTTAATTCATGGATTTCACATAATAAAACATGACTTATCTCGCTGCGGAACTCGCTTCGCTCAAACAGTCCTCGCTACGGTAAGTCCTGTTTTATTATGTGAATCCTATTTCTAAATTATGATAGACGCAAAACAGGTTATGGCGCTTCGGCAACAGACCGGCGCCGGAATAGTTGACGCCAAGCAAGCTCTCGAGGAAGCGAATGGCGACATGGAGAAGGCGACCGAAATCTTGAAGAAGAAAGGCGCGTTAAAGGCCGCGAAAAAATCCAGCGAACGCACGACATCGGAAGGAGTAGTCGCTTCATACATCCACCACACGAAAAAGCTCGGCTCATTGATCGAGGTTCAGTGCGAAACGGATTTCGTCGCTCGCAACGAGGATTTTCAGGCGCTCGCGCAGGATTTGGCTATGCAGGTTGCTGCTATAGATCCGCTATACGTTTCGCCGGAAACAGTGCCTGCCAACGAGCTTGAAAAGCAGCGCGATATTTTTAAAGCTGAAGTGGCGGAAGAAAACAAGCCGGAAGAAATCAAGTCGAAAATAATAGAAGGAAAGATGAATCGGTGGTTTTCGGAAGTTTGTCTTTTGAAGCAGGCGTTTTTCAAGGACGAGGAAAAGACGGTTGAAGATCTCATAAACGGTAAGATCGCTACTATAGGAGAAAAAATCGTGGTTACGAGGTTTACAAGATACACAATGTGAGTTACGCATTACATACAAAAACGCGTTCGAATCGCGCGTTTTTTTGTGCTCTATTGACTAAAGAGTCAATAGTAATATGCCAATGGCACAGAGCGTGAACGCTACAATTTTGAGAGCCAGATGTTTTTCAGCGAAAACCGTGCGACCGAGCAGTACTGACATCAATACGGCGGTAGTTCGTTTTACGGAAACGAGGATTGAAGGCAGACCGAACATTAAGCTGAGCGCGTCGAGCGTTGATCCAACGCCGATCAATCCTGCCTGCGCAAGACAAATGCGGTTTTTGAATAAGCGGAACGGGTTTTGCTTATTGCGATATTTAGCCATCGCTACGAAAAAGATAACCAGTATACTTATTATTATTATCTGTTCAATTTCAGGGGAGTTGAAATGGGTAATATCGTATTTATAGATACTCGTCGTAAACACCGCATTCACGGCCGTGACCAGAACCAACAGAGTGCCGTGTTTTGAAAAGCCGTGATTTATGAATAACAAAATCAGCGCCAGTACGATGAAAACGATGCCCAACATTTGAAATGAATCAATGGCATATCCAAGCGCAACGTCCGCGACGAGTAATCCGGGGATTGTTATTGTGCGAATAAAGCCGTAAGTCGAACGGTCGGCTAATTTGATCGCGAATATCGAAGCGCTCGCCTGTATTATTTCAAGAACTGCGCGGATCGCGAGAGTTGGTATGCTGGCGAAGTCGAAGTGCTGCGCCGAAAAGCGAATGATTCCGGAAACGGAGAACATCAGTAGCATCACGCAAGAGGTCAACACGCCGTATGTGTACGGTGTCTCGATCCGTTTGCGCATCTGCGATTTACCGATGGTCGTAGACAACTCCTCCAACGATGTACCGATAGTCATTAGTAGGATGCCGAGCATGCATAGCAGTGTACTTTACGGATAGCAAAACAAAAATACCCCTTTTTGTAATTCAAGCGTGATATACTCGATTCGGTTATGGGAAGAAACGTAAGAACGCCAATTTTACGCCTCGTCTATTCTTTGGCTTGTTTAACGGTGCTCGCAGGTATTTCGCCGTCTCCGGCTTTGGCATCGTGCTCTCTCGCGCTTAGATCAACAGACGTTTCATTCGCTCCGACCGCTCCTTTAGTCGATCTGCCGGGATTTATTTACGTTACGCTTCTTCCGTCGTGTGAACAGGACGTTGAAGGGTACGTGACCTTTGAGACTGGCGGAGCGCAGATAGCTTCAAAGGTATTTTCATACAAAGCGAACGGATTCGGAGAGGAATTGTGGGTCAATTGGACGCCTAAAACTCCCGGACAGACAACGGTGCGCATAACGGTTACTGCCGAAGGATATCCTTCGGGATCGCTTGATTACTCGATTTCCGTGGATCGCGATACCGATCATGATGGAACAGGAGATTCCAAAGATTCGGATGACGACAACGACGGCGTCCCGGATTCAACCGATCAATTTCCTTTAGATCCGTCAAAGAGCGCGGATACGGACAAGGACGGAGTTGATGATTCCAAAGATTCGGACGACGACAATGACGGATTGTTTGATTATACTGAGAAAGAAAAAGGAACGAATCCGCTCAAACGCGATACTGACGGAGACGGAGTCTTCGACGGCAAGGACGCGTTTCCGACCGATCCGAAACGAAGTTCGGAAAAAATCCAGCCCGCTTTTCCCGCCGCAACAAAGCCGGAACCTGAAATGATAATCGCGACCACTACGCAAGAGACCTCGACGACGGAAGAGGAAATAGTCGTTGAAGCGCCGTCCGTTGCGTTTCCGGCGGCAGAAATTTCCAAATCGAAACAAGAAATATCGGAGGATAAGTCCTCGGCAAGTCCGATTTCGTATGTTCTCTGGACGATCGCGATAACTAGCGCGTTTTTGTCAGCGGTTTTTTACGCGAAATATCTCAAAGCGCGAGGATGATATTCATGGTATCCTTACGAAAAATAATATATGCCACGAATTGCAATTAACGGCTTCGGCCGCATAGGGAGGAATACTTTTAAAGCCGGGTTTGGGAATTCCGGCTTTGAAGTGGTTGCTGTCAACGATCTTACGGATGCGAAAACTCTCGCGCATCTTCTGCATCACGACTCGACATATCATCGTTGGGCCAAGAACGTGAGCCACGACGTTAAGAATTTGATAGTGGAAGGAAAAAAGATTCCGGTGTTGGCTGAAAAAGATCCAACGAAACTTCCGTGGAAAGCCATGAAGGTTGACGTTGTGCTGGAGTGCACCGGCAGATTCACTACGGAAGAAGGCGCGGGGCAACACATTGCCGCAGGGGCAAAACGAGTGATAATTTCGGCGCCGGCTAAAGGAGGAAACGTTCCGACCCACGTCATTGGAGTAAATGAAAATGATGCAGGTAAAACGGCAAAGATAATCAATAACGCAAGTTGTACGACGAATTGCATCGCGCCGGTTGCGGCGATAATGCAAAATGAATTCGGCGTGAAGAAAGCGATGATGACGACGATACACTCGTACACGGCGGATCAGGTTTTGCAGGACGGGCCTCATAAAGATTTGCGCCGAGCAAGGTCTGCGGCGCAAAATATCATCCCGACTACGACAGGCGCGGCTATAGCGACGACCGAGACGCTTCCGGAATTGAAGGGGATTTTTGACGGGATTTCCATCCGTGTGCCTACATCGTGCGTATCTCTGGCTGATTTTACTTTTTTACTGAAACGGAAAACAACTAAAGAAGAAGTGAATGCGGCGCTGAAAAAAGCGGCAAAGCATCCATTGTACAAAGGTATAGTCGAAGTTACGGAGGAAGAGCTCGTATCCAGCGATTTCGTCGGTCATCCGGCTTCGGCAATAGTGGACCTTCCGTTCACACAAGTCGTTGGAGGCGACATGGTCAAGGTTCTCGCGTGGTATGACAATGAGTGGGGATATTCCTGCCGCCTCGCAGACATGGCCGTTCGCGTTGGGAAAGCGGCTAAGCAATGAATAAGTGGATTGAACGACATCATGAGCGGGTTTTTGATGCCGCGACCGTAGCGCTTGCCGCGTTTTTTGTTTTAGTCGCGTATTTCGCTTATAAGGCAGGCGGAGCGTGGATGATTGTTGGAATTTTGAGCGTCGTAGGATTGCTCATTCTCGCGCACTCCGTCTTTCTTGGACCGAAGCGTTTGACGGTCACGAGGTATCGCGAACGTTTGGTTCATCATCCAGGCGTTTGGGCTCGCATCGTGTTTCTTTCGGATTTTCATACTGGAGGATTTCGCGGCGCTGATTGGTATGAGCGATTGGCGCATGAAGCGCAATCGCTTGATCCTGATATATTATTTCTATGTGGGGATTTTTGCGTAGACACTCTCCGCGATCTGGATCATCTGCGCTCGTTCGAGCGCGTTACGGCGCGGCTTGGGCGATATTTCGTGTTGGGCAACCACGATTTTCTGGAAGATCCGGTGGCTATTCGCGATGCTGTAAGATCGTGGGGGTTCGCGGATCTTACAAACTCCAGTATCACGCTCTCAAAAGAAGGACATATCTTTCAACTTACCGCGTTGGACGATCATTTGTTCGGCGCGCCCATAGTCCCACCGTTTCGCGCGTCGGCTGAACTTCCGCACATCACGATCGCGCACGAGCCGGACGGGGTTATGGATATGTCGCAAAGCGATACGGATGTATATCTTGCAGGTCACACTCATGGAGGGCAAATGCGATTGCCGATTATCGGCGCGTTACTGCCGATTCCGAGCAAGCTAGGTAGACGCGCGGATTGCGGTAGAAAAATGATCAATGGAATTAGACTCATCGTATCGCGAGGAGCCGGAGAAGCGGATTTTCGCGCGCGGCTTTTTTGTTCCCCGGAAATCATGGTTGTTGAGATCGGTGTTTGATTTTTTACACAAATATGGCCTATAGGCCATATTTGTGTAAAATTTCTTGGCAGATAATTGAATGATAAATTTCAATCATTGATTAGTTCAATGGTTTGAATCAATATACGGTTTTTGGTCTTTATTGTAACTACTTGGCGAAACCCTCCGTGGGGAATGGCAATCGTGATATCATATAAATATGAAGCTTCGGACTTTATCTGCTAAAACTTCGCTTAGGGGGAAGCGAGTTTTGCTTCGTGTTGATTGGAATATCCCGAAAGAAGGGATCGCTGCGGCAGAGGATCATTTGAAATTGCAACGAAGCGTCGCCACCATAGAAGATCTTGTTTCGCGGGGCGCGATTGTAATAGTTCTTACGCATCTCGGACGACCAAAGACGCGCGAGATGAAATTTTCCACCGAACAACTTGTCGGAATTGTACGAAAGACCGTTCGCGTTCCGGTTCGTTTCATAGGCGACGACATTGAGTCGAAGACCGGGATGGAGCGCGTTTTTGACGTCATTAACTCGTCAGCCCATGGATCCGTGTTGTTGCTGGAGAACGTCCGGTTTTATAAAGGAGAAGAGACTAACTCTCCAACATTCGCAGCCAAGCTCGCTTCTCTTGGAGATGTGTTTATTAACGACGCTTTTGCCGCTTGTCATCGCTCACACGCCAGCGTGGTGGGCATCGCTAAACTGATTCCGTCGTATGCGGGACCCGCTCTTGTTGCGGAAGTCGAAGGAGTGTCGCGTCTTTTAAACAAGCCAAAACATCCTTTTATAGCCGTGATAGGAGGGGTCAAACTTTCTACGAAAATCGGAGTCATCAAGACATTGCTTTCCATAGCAGATCGCGTTTTGATCGGCGGCGCAATGGCGACTCCGTTTTTTAAGGCGCGGCGACTTGAAATAGGAAGATCGTTTGTTGAGAATGAGAGCGTCACGACAGCGAAATCCCTCTTAAAAAATTCCAAATTAGAGCTTCCTTCCGACGTGCTGGTGGCGCCGGCGCTTAAACCGAAACAGAAAGTGCGATGCGTTCCTATAACACAGGTGAAGAAAACGGATGTAATCGGAGATATCGGAACGGCGACCATGATGGATTGGGCTACGGAAATAAAAACCGCGAAAACTATTTTGTGGAACGGACCGGTCGGTGTTGCGGAGATATCTTCTTTTTCGCACGGCTCCCTGGTACTCGCTCGCGCAATCGCCGCACGAAGCAGGTCGAGCGCATACGGAGTCGTCGGAGGAGGGGATACTACGCCGATAGCCGCGCAGAGCGGCATGGCAGAGTGGATCGATCATTTGTCGACAGGCGGAGGAGCGATGCTTGATTTTATCGCGAACAAAGGAGATTTACCGGGCCTGCGTCCGCTAAAGCTTAAAAATAATTAATAATGACCAAGGCGATGACATTATGAAAAATTACTTATCTTGTTGCGGAACTCGCTTCGCTCAAACAGTCCTCACTGCGATAAGTAATTTTTCATAATGTCATCCAACATATGTTTATACGATCAAGAATCAAAACCGTTTACGCGCGAGAAGTCCTAGATTCTCGCGGCAATCCGACTGTTGCGTGCCGCGTAACGCTCGTTTCGGGAGCTTCGGCGGAAGCCAAGGTTCCGTCCGGCGCGTCCACAGGCAGCCACGAGGCGCTTGAACTGCGCGATGGCGGAAAACGATATGGAGGAAAGGGCGTGTTGAAAGCCGTGGGTAACGTAAACGGCAAGATCGCGCCGATACTGCGCGGAGTGGATGCGGCGCGACAGGCCGACATTGATCATGTTATGAATGAACTTGACGGAACTCCGAACAAAGCGTCTCTCGGAGCTAATGCGACCCTCGCTGTCTCATTGGCGACCGCTCAAGCGCTCGCGGTTCATCGGAAGATGCCGCTTTGGAAATCAATCCGTCAGACGTTTCATTTTTCAAAAAAGGCATCGCTTCCTGTTCCGATGATGAACGTTTTGAACGGCGGCGCGCACGCGAACTGGTCGCTCGACGTGCAGGAGTGCATGATTTTGCCGCGACAACGATTATTTCGCGAACGCGTCCGCGCCGGAGCCGAGACGTTCCACGCGCTTGCGTCTATTTTGAAGCAACGCGGATTTACGACTACCGTAGGAGATGAGGGGGGATTCGCTCCGAAATTAAAGAATGTCGAGGAAGCGTTCGATCTTTTGGTTCTCGCGATCAAAAAAGCCGGCTATAAACCCGGAAAGGAAATCGCTCTTGCGACCGATGTGGCGGCTAGTGAATTTTATGACGCAAAAAAGAAGGTTTACCGTTTTAAGGCGGAGGGCGGCACGGAGTATTGCCCGGAAAATCTTTTGAGCAGGTACGAAGATTGGCAGG
>CAZQNT010000010.1:7790-24848 GCA_964595075.1 uncultured Gammaproteobacteria bacterium
AATACCCGCTCACGTCAATCGAAGATCCGTTTTCAGAGGATGACTGGTCGGCGTGGAAAGCGGCGGTTCCAATGCTCAAGAAAAAATCCATTGTCGTAGGCGACGATTTTTTCGTAACCAACGTGAAGCGTTTGGAGCGAGGGATTCG
The DNA here is from genome assembly GCA_964595075.1 of uncultured Gammaproteobacteria bacterium. GTDB lineage: Bacteria > Patescibacteriota > Patescibacteriia > 2-12-FULL-60-25 > 2-12-FULL-60-25 > JAHJFW01. The sequence continues at coordinate 7,939 of CAZQNT010000010.1, forward strand.
TGAAAAAGCGGCTACCGCAATTCTTATTAAGCCGAATCAGATAGGGACGCTCACTGAAACTGTCGACGCCATCAGAATGGCGCAGGATGCCGGATTTGCCGTTATCATATCGCATCGGTCAGGCGAGACGGATGATACGACCATAGCGGATCTCGCTGTCGCATGCGGAGCCGAACATATAAAAACAGGATCGCTTTCGCGATCTGAACGGGTAGAGAAATACAATAGGTTGATGGAGATTGAAGCGGAGATGGGGGAGTAAGCTTTTATTCAAAAATTGTCATTCCACGACTTGATCGAGGAACCTTCCAATTGGGATCTTTAATATGTAGATCCCCCGGTCAAGCCGGAGGATGACGTGATGAGTTTTTTTCGTATTTTTTCCGCCTTTCGTCTGTCTGCTTCCGCTAGGATTTTTTTGGTTGTTGATTTGTGTTTGGCCACAAGAACGCGAAGCTGCACTCGATATACCTGAAGAACGTTTTTGATTTGCGCGACTTGATCGGCGGTAGGAGGCATACGTTTAGTATATCAAAAACCCCGAAATTTGTCGGGGTTTTGGATTAGTTTTCCTTATTATCGCGAAACGCTAATAACCGTTCCGAGTTCCGCGCTTGGCGCGTTAACTACGATGCGCGGATTGGTACTTGTCGTTACTGAGACATAGTAGCCGGTTCCTGTAGCGCTTGATCCTGTCGGATCTACCGGTATGGCTGTCAAATACAGCTCGTCATCCGTTAGCACGGCAAGGTCGATTCCTCCTGAGCAGGCAGCGCCGGTTCTACAGATTTCCGTACTAGCCGACGTGATGGTGGCCGGGTAGGCGCCGCGGTTGTCCACGGCGTATTGTCCTACGGCGTTCAACACCGTGTTCACGTCGCTTCGTCGCTGGGCGTTGTTCGCCTGTGCGAGCTGTCTGGCCGGGTTAATCGCGATAATAACGATCGCGGCCAGAATGGCGATGATCGCGATGACTAGCAAGAGTTCGATAAGGGTAAACCCCGATCGCTTCGCCCGAATGCTGAACGGTCGCAAGGACATAAAAATAAAAAAAATTATTTCTTAGGTGGTTATATTATAGCACAGTTTTGCTATACATGCGTTAGGTTGATGCCTGTGGATAGTTTTTTCGCTCGAATAGCCAGTCCGCAGACCACCGCCAACTGGTTTGGGGAGAATCCGGAAATCGTAAACGGCGGTACGGCAAGAGCGGTTTCACTTTCTAACGATGTTTTTAATTCCTCAACGATTCCAGGCATTGCGCTTGAACCGCCGGCAATAAAAACTCGCGTCAGCGTGACGTCATTCCTGCGCAAGAGGTGGTTTTTTGCGCGATGGAATTCTTCAATTAGAGGTTTCATGGCGTCGCGCATGGCTTCGGCGGCGGTGGCGTCTCTAAACCCTTTTTCGCGTTTTAATTTTTCCGCGGCGGCCGCGTCGATCTTGTTCGCGTTCGCGATCGCTTCGGTAAGCGCCCGACCGGCTATAGGACTGTCTACGGTAAGCCGCATTCCGAGACGGCCTATGAATGCGATAATCGCGCTTCGACCGCCAATGTCTATTACCGATATCAATTCGTTCGGTTTTAATTTTATTCGATCAACGACCGCGCGTGAAAGAGAAAGCGATTCCGGTTCCAAAATTGAAAGACCCAGCCCAGCGAGCGCGCAGGTGTGTTCATATGCTTGAACAAGGTCTTTTTTTGCCGCCGCGAACATTACGGACGTCCGCTCGCCAGTCCGCGATCTTACCGCGAAATCCCATACCATTTCTTCCAAGTTGAATGGAACTGTTTGCGTTGCCATCTGACGCACGGTTTCGCGAAGAATTTTGTCGCTCACCGTGTCAAATTCAAAGAGATGCGTCACGGTCTTCGTGTCGGGCAGGCAGGCAACGACTTTTTTCGTGCTCGGTTTGTTCGGGCGGCACGCGTCAACGGCGGCGCGGATCGCTTCTGCCAGTTTGGCTTGATCAAGAATTAATCCGTCTTTGACTATGCCGTCCGCAATATCCGTTCTGGCAAATGCGCGGACCGTCCCGTTTTTAATTCCTTTAACTTCGAGCATTTGAATGTCCGTATCGGATATGTCCAGAGCGAAAGCCTGTGGAGCGCCGAGCAAAGTTTTTATGATGGACATATATTTTTTCTAAAAATCCGTCACGTCCTCCCATGAGGAAATTATCATGGTCGGATTGACTTTAGTAATTTGTATTTTAATCTTGCGCGTATATCCTGACACCGTGCTCGTCGCCTGAACCGTTCTGTTTGTTCCGCCGATTCCGGCAACGTTCATTATATAGCAAGTGTCGTCTCCTACGCTCAACAATTGGTTTCCAGCGTACACCGTAGTTTCTTTGAGTTGGTTCAGGGCGTAATCGGCGCAGGCGTTTACTGCGGCTTGGGCGCGATTTTGAATGTCTATGGATACGTCCGTTTTTGCGACGCCTGAGGATCGCAGAAGAATGCCAGCCCCGATCACCAGAAGAATCCCCTCTATCAGGAGAATGCTTATAAGCGCAATGTAGCCGCGTAGAATTCTCATAATCATTTTCGTACCGTTGCCGTTGCGCGGAAGGATTCGCCGAATGCGAGATCGGGATCAAGGTTTGGATTAGTCGAACTGACGGACATTTCAATTCGGATCGCGGTCGAGGTGGCGGTTCCGCTTACGTTTGTGAAACGCAGATAATGCACCGTAACTTCATCCGCCATGAGCGATGTAGTGGGAGAGGATCCCTCTTTTATGTTTACTACGTCGTTCTCAACAAAGAATGACATCGGGTTTGTGGCTGGAGACGAAGTTTGGACCGTCAAGGTCGTGCCGCTTGTTCCGTAGGCGGGTACTGTCACGGACTGCGCGTTGGTAATCGCCTGCGTCATAACGTCCAGCGCGTAACGGCCATTCTGTCCTACGTCTTCGATTGCCTGTAGTTTTTCTTTTCCTTGAAGAACCGTGAACAGAACGTTCGTAGCGACAAGAATCAACACCGCCGCAATGGCGATGTAAATCAGATATTCTATCAGTGTAAATCCAGATTGTTTGCGCGATATTATCATTTTGTTCCGACTTGCAGGATGTATAATCCGGCGGTCGCGCTTTGCGTGGAAACGTACGCGTACAGTCCTGATTGCGATAGCGCGATATCCGTAGCGGTACCGTCTAGATCGAACGTTCCGTAGATCACGGGGTTTGCAGGGTTTGTGACATCCAGAGTAATGAATTCGGCTGTGCTCGAAGCGGTCGCGAGGAATACGAGATTGTTGAATACGCGCACCTTGTTAACGTTCGCGTTGATTTCAAAAGATCCTATAATTGAAGGATGCTCCGGATCGCTCACATTGAATACGAAAAATTCCGGTTGCCCGTCATTTTTTTCCGTTCCGCCGAAGGCCAGAGTGCCTGACACCGCAACGGTTTTGAGCTCCTCGTTCAGATTGACGAACCCAGCAACGCCCATGTTCGGAGGGTCGGAGACGTTTACGATCTGAAACTCTTTCGAGCTGTTTTCAGTCCCAAGGAAACTGTACGGAGTTGCGCCGTTTTTAACTGCGATATTCAATACATCGTCTCCGGTATTCAGCGAGCCGAGTTCTTGCGGGCTGGCGGCGTTACTCGCGTCGAATATGAAATACGTCGCTTGATTTCCGGCTTTGTCGCGACCAAGATGCACGATCGTGCCGCTCGCGAAAACCGCATTGACGGTTTCGTTCGCCGTCATTTTGATAGATCCTATCTCGGTCGGGTTCGTCGGAGAGGAAACGTCGATGATTTTCGTTTCCGCCGGTTTGCTGTCGCCCGCTATATACACGCGGTTGACGAGAGCGTCCAATACGAACAGGTTCATGCCGGTTTCGGTTCCGCCTTGATAGACGGGGCTGATAGGATTTGTAATGTCGAAAATTTGGAGTTCGGTCCCGGCCGCGTTAAGAGGTGTCGTGACGTACAGATAATTTCCGTCAACGTCCACCGCGTTTGCGGCGATGCCCGTGAGAGTGCTTGACGAAACAATTTCCGGATCCGCCCATGTGGCAGGGGATACGCGCCGCCAATTTGTAAGTACGGCCGTCGAAACCACGGTTTCTGTTCTTGACGGGCTGAAAAGCCAGCTAACCGTCGAGGTGACGTATCGCGTGTTTGCGTCCGGAGCAGAAACGAGCAACGTCCTCGTATACCCGTCCTGCGTATCGCTCGTCGATGAAAAAGTCCATCTTCCCCCGGAAATTAATAGTCCGTGCGTACCGGTCGCCACAGCATCAAACGAACGGTCGCGCATGGAGCGAACCGCTTCGATTCCTTCTTCGGCAATCGCGTTTGCTTTTGTGCGTTCCAGACTTTTTCGTTGTGATACATTAGCATCGAGATATAAAACGCCGATCGTAACGACGCCGAACAAAAAAACCGTGATTGCGAGCATTATCTCAATCAGACTTTGTCCTTTTAGGACGCGCGGTTTTACCATAACGCGAATTGTAGCACGCGAACCCGTTCGTTAACTATTTTTTTATGTCATTCCCGTGAAGACGGGAATCCAGAATATAAGGAGTATTTTTCACTGTCTGGATCCCCGCCTACGCGGGGATGACACGGATTGGATGGATTACCTCTTAACGGGGATGACATTATTTTTACTCCAACTCTATTTTTCCTTGTTGGTTGATATCCACTATGGACGATAACGAGCCAAACGATACCGTCCATGCGCCGTCCACCGTAGATGTGCCATAGAGTCTGGAGAAGGTAACTTCAGTTGAAGATGCGGAGATCGTGACAGTTGAAGGATACTCGATTACCTCATCTTCGGATGCGTTTCTTGCGGCGTACGAGTTTCCTTGGAACAGCACGAACGAGCTTGACGCGCTGACGACTTTTACGCCGTATGCCGCGTCGTCTCGTCCTGTTTGCGCGTAAGTCCGCGCGCGGCGCAGAGTCTCGACCAATAGGCGCGAAGTATCGTCTTGAAGAGTATTTCGGTACAGGCGATAACCCACTGGAACAAGCAAGGAGAACGCGGCCACAACGAGAGTGGTGACCAATAGGATTTCCGTAAGCGTGAATCCGCTCGCGCGGTCATTTGTTCGAAATGCCGGACGTGAGTTCATATATTGGAGATATGACTGCAAGGGCTATGAAAGCCACGGCGATGCCGATGAATATCAACATTATCGGCTCGATGAGCGTCGGGAGTTGTTTGGTTTGCGAATCGACTTCGTTTTCGAAATACAAAGCGAGGTATGCGAATGTTTCTTCGAGTTTTCCGCTTTGCTCGCCTACGGCGATAAGTGCAATTACGTTTTTTGGAAAAAGTTTCGGATAAGCGCCCAGGATGGTGGCAAGAGGGACTCCTGCAGAAAGCCGCGACATGGCGTCTTTCAGAGCTTGCTGGTATCGGACGTTGGTCATTGCCTGCGCGGTTGCCGCCAGTGTTTCCTTTATCGTTAGTCCGCTTCTGAAGAGCGTCCCGAAGATTTGATTGAACAACGAAAGTTGGTAATTGCGGAAAAGTTTTCCGAAAAACGGCATTCGCACCGATATCGTGTGATACACCCACCGAAAAGCGGGGATTCTTCCTGATAGAATAAATAGCACGATAAATACGGTTCCTGCTACAAGCGCTATGATTCCGCTGTCTCGTACGAACACGGAAATTCCGAGCAGGATTTTTGTGGCCAATGGCAATTCGATGTCCACGGAGTTGAAGAGCGGAATGAGTTTCGGAAGAACGAAAATGGAAATGCCGCCGCCCATGAAGAACGTAAGAGCAAGTACGATTTTCGGGTAAAGAAGCGCGGCGTTGATCTTGGCTTTCAGCTCTTTATTATGCGTCATGATATCCGCGAGATATTTTAAGTTGACGTCAAGCGTCCCGTTGATTTCTCCGGCGCGGATGATGTTTAACGCCATTTCTCCAATGTCTTCGCTATAAGACTCGAGGGCTTTGGAGAGCGTGCTGCCGTGTTCAAGCTGGGATTTCAAATCAAGCAAAAATGCGTTGAACGACTTGCTGCGCGATTGTTGAACCAGAACCACCATGGCTTCGTTTAGCGGAATTCCGCTTTTAACCATCAATGCGACGTTTTTGAAAAAATCAACAAGTTCTTTTTTGAAGTTGGATTTCGCGAAAAAATTCATTCTCATAAAATAATCAGACTTTCGTGACGCGTATGATCTCTTCAAGAGTGGTGAGTCCCTTGAAAACTTTCAACACGCCGTCTTCAAGCATGGTGCGCATTCCAAGCTCCTTCGCTTTTCTTCGTATTTCGTCCGAGCTGACTTTGTTTACGATGAGCGGTCGTATTTCCTCCGTGACCTCCATGATTTCGAAGATTCCAACACGGCTCGTGTATCCGGTATTTCGGCAGGTAGCGCATCCTTTTCCGTGATAGAGGCGCACGTTGCCCATGTCTTCTTCTCCGCTCATTGTTTGCACGAGTTGAAGGAGTGGCGGATCGGAGCGCAGCTCCTCTTGAAGATCTTTGCTAGGCGTGTAACTTTCAAGGCAGTCGGGACAGACGCGGCGGACGAGGCGTTGTCCTATGATGACGTTTACGGAAGACGCGATGAGGAACGGTTCCACGTGCATGTCGAAAAGCCGCGGGAATGCGGTCGCCGCATCGTTCGTGTGAAGCGTGGTCAACATCAAGTGTCCGGTCAAAGCTGCGTTGATCGAGATGGCGGCCGTTTCAGGATCGCGGACTTCACCGACCATCACGATGTCAGGGTCTTGGCGGAGAATCGACCGCAATCCTGCTTCAAATGTGAGATTGGTCGACGGATTTACTTGAATTTGTCTGATTCCGCGTATGCTGTATTCCACCGGATCTTCAATTGTGATGATGTTGACGTCCGGCTGGTTAAGGATGTTCAAAACCGCATACAGCGTCGTGGTTTTTCCGGAACCGGTCGGTCCTACAACAACGATCATGCCGTACGGGAGTTCGGATGCGTGCTTTACCTTCATTAAGTCGTCGTGCAACAGACCGAGGTCTTCGAGGCGCAACCGCTGAAATCCTTCGGAAAGAAGACGCATGACTATGTTTTCTCCGTGCGTGATCGGCAGAATGGAAACGCGGAGGTTTACGCGCCCGTCGGAAAATTTCATCTCAAACCTGCCGTCTTGCGCTTGTGCGTGTTCGTCCGTTCGAAGCCGCGAGAGGATTTTGATGCGGAACACTACCTTGTCATGTGAAGATTTTGGATATCGCAGAACCTCGTGAAGATCGCCGTGTACGCGAAAACGTACGACTATGCCGTCTTCCTCCGGTTCTATGTGAATATCGGATGCCGCGTTTCGATAAGCGGCTTCCACCAGAATATTTACCAGTTTTACAACGTCTTCTTCCTGCGGCATTTTCGCCATTCGCGCAACCAAAATGCGCGCCTGCTCCATTATGTCTTTTTGGTATCCCTTGAAAGCTGAAGAAAGACTCGCGTGCGACGTGCGGAACGCTTCGATCGGAGAGCCGAGCGTTTTTTGTAGAAGTGAAATTAGATCGTAATCGTCAGGATCGAGCATCGCAACAAAAATCTTGTCCGGAGTTTTTTTGTATGCAACCACGTTTTTCGCGTGCGCCACTCTTTCCGGAATCAGAAAAAGCACGGCAGGATCGATTCGTTCCTTCGACAGGTTTACGAATTTTACACCCTCTTCTTCCGTGATAAGCGATAATGCCTGATCTTCGGAAAGAAGGCCGAGCTCTATTACGGCGTCGATCAGCGGGATTTTTTTGTTTGCAGAAACTTCTTTCGCATGACCAAGATCCACCTTGGTTAGGAATTCTCCATCGATAAGCAGTTGTTCGACCTGCGATTCTTGGAGCGGCATGTGGCTTTATGGAAGTTGCTTTTTTACTTCGTCGACGATTTGTTTGAGCGTGTAATTGGCTTTTATCAGGTACGTGTCTACTCCAAGCGTCTTGACTTGCTCGATATCGGATTCCTGCCCGAGATTGGAAAGTACCATTATAGGTATTTTTTTAGTTCCCGTTAACTTATTGATTTCTTTCAGAACTTCGAATCCGCTTTTTTTCGGCATTACGAGGTCGAGCAGCAACATATCCGATTTTCCTTCCTTATATTTCTCCAGCGCCTCGTCGCCGTCGATGGCCGCTATGATCGAATAGCCCGCTTTTTTTAACTTTAAAGTGAGGGTTTTTAAAAGGAAACGGTCGTCCTCCGCTATGAGTATGGTTTTTGGCGGCGTTATTGGTGTATTTTCAGGCATATTTCGAAACATTGTAACCCGTTTGCTCGCGTTTAACAAAGTCCCATTTGCGTGATAGTCTTTTGCGCAATGAAAACGCCTAAATATCACCTTATCACGTATGGATGCCAGATGAATAAGAATGACACGGAGCGGATCGCGCGGCTGCTTTCGGATTTGGGATTTCAGGAAACGGATATCGAGGGGGAGGCGGATTTGATTTTGCTCAACACGTGCTCCGTGCGGCAGACTGCGGAAAATCGAGTGTACGGAAAGATGAAGGATTTTATAGAGATCAAGTCTCGTCGGCCGGAGGTGATCGTGGCGGTAACGGGTTGCATGGCTGGACGCGACAAGAGTGGCGAGCTTCGAAGGAGGATGTTTGCGGCTGATTTGTTTTTTCCTACTTCTGAAATGGTGCGGTTGCCGCGATGGATGGCGGAGTTGCGCCCGGAATTGGTGAATACGACGGATGCCGTTACCGATTATTTAAAAATTTCTCCACTTAGATCTCCGAGCGCGCAGGCGTTCGTGTCCGTCCAAACCGGCTGTAATAAGTTTTGCACGTATTGCGTTGTTCCTTACGCGCGCGGGCTTGAGAGGAATCGCACCGCCTCCGATGTGCTCGCAGAAATTCGTGAATGCGCGCAGCGTGGCGTGAAGGAAATTACTTTTTTGGGACAGACCGTCAATTCGTATCGCGCATCCGATCCCGGATCGTTTTCTCGCGCTAATCCTTACGTGGCGTCGGCGGAAAAACAGGGACGTTTTTGGAATCATTTTGCAGCGTTGCTTTGGGAAGCGAATGAGACGCAGGGGATCGTACGCGTTAATTGGACGGCGCCGCATCCAAACTCGATGACAGATGACGTGATTGACGCGCTCGCTCTACCTAAGCAGCTGAATTTTCTTCATCTCCCTGTGCAGTCAGGTTCAAACGACGTTTTGTTTCGCATGAATCGAAAATATACGCGCGAAGATTTTTTGCGCGTGATGGGTAAGGTGAAATCCGCGCGGCCCGGGATAGCGATCGGAACGGATATCATCGTAGGATTTTCCGGAGAAACGGAACGGGATTTTGAAGAAACCGTCTCGCTCTATCGCGAGGTTGATTTCGATATTTCTTATACCGCGCAATACAGTCCGCGAACCGGAACTCTGGCGAATAAACTTTTTGCCGACGACGTTTCTCGCGAAGATAAGAGGCGGCGATGGGATTATATGCAGACGCTCATGAAAGAAATTACGCTTCGAAAAAATCAGGCGTTTGCAGGAAAGACGGTGTCCGTGCTCGTCGATCGCGTTGAAAACGGCTGGGCCATGGGCAATTCAAGCGAGATGAAGGTGTGTAAATTCAAGTGTTCAGATCCCGGCATTGTTGGTAAGATAATACCGATAACGATAGAAACGGCGTTTGAGTGGGTATTGATCGGAAGAAGCGTTTGAGTTGTCACGCTATGAAAAAAGAATTATTTCGCTGCGGAACTCGCTTCGCTCAAACAGTCCTCGCTTCATAATTCTTTTTTCATAGCGTGACAACAACAAATAGGAAGTTGGAAACAAACGATAATATGACCGCCAACCTACCCCGTGTCGTATGCATCGTAGGTCCGACGTCATCTGGAAAAACCAAGTTGAGTCTTCGTCTTGCTGAAAGATTCGATGGAGAAATTATCAACGCCGACGCTCGGCAATGCTATACGGATTTTGATATTGGGACGGGGAAGCCGGTTGGAAAGAAAGGTGAGTACCGAGGGCGGCGCACGTATCTTGTGAAAGAATTTCCTCATTACTTGATGGATTTTTTGCCGCCCGAACAAGTTTATACTGTCGCGGAATGGCGGAAGGCGGCAATGAGGGCTGTCAAAGGAATAACCGGAAGAAAGCATCTTCCAATCGTGGTTGGAGGAACCGGATTGTACATAAAGGCGCTTGTAGACAATCTTTCTTTTCCAAAAGTTCCGCCGAAACCTCATCTTCGAGAGGCGTTTGAAAAAAAGTCTCGCGAGGAGCTGGTCGCGCTGTTGTTAAAAATGGATCCGACGGCTGGGGAGACCGTTGATTTGAAGAATCCGCGTCGCGTGATCCGCGCTTTAGAAATCGTGACGTTTACCGGAAAGCCGGTCAGCGAAACAAGAAAGATTGGCAAGCCGGACGTGGATGCGTTTCAGATCGGGATTCGTCGAACGCGACAAGAGTTGTTCGCTCGAATCGACCGCGAGGTTGAAGACATGATCGAGCGTGGGTGGATCGACGAGATCCGCGAGCTTCTTCGCAAAGACGTGCCGCTGGACGCTCCGGCAATGACGTCTATCGGATATCGCGAGCTCATTTCCTATATTAAAGGCGAACAATCGTTGGATGAAGCGGTCGTCGCGTGCAAGACGGCGGTGCGCAGGTACGCAAAACGACAAGAGACGTGGTACAGACGCGATCCAAATGTACGCTGGGTGAGCTCTGAAGACGAGGCGATACAAAAGGTTGGTGAGTGGCTTACGAAGAAAGAATGATTCTATATATCAATCTGTAACTCAGTTAGAGCGATCTTAACAGTCAGAATAAAATGAAAAAATACAACCCACGAGAATGACCGATAGGACCTTTTCGATGGGTTATTGTTTTTGATGCAAAAAGTGGATTTTGATTAATGTTGTTATTTACGCAGGTAAAAGTCACGCGCTCGTTGTTCTAGGCGACCAAGGTTTGGGATGATGCAGACGTCTACATACGACGCAACTTTGAGTGACGATGCGATAGTCAGAATTTCTTTTTTGCAATCATAAGGAAAAGCGTACACGCTTTTCTGAACCCTAAAGCAACCGACTCTTTGTAATAATCTTTGAAAACGACGACGGAGTTTTATTCGTTCTGGAATATCAAACATAATCAATCTCCACATGTGATCCCATTTTCCAAAATTGAACTCTTTTAAACGTTGTTTCGTTTGTCTAACAAATCCTTTTGGCGTGAGAATAATAGGCGAGTGCTCATCGTTTTCGTCGTATTCTATGTATCCTTTCAACTTTTGTTCGCGCAATGCCTGTTTTATCCTCCAGTGACTATATCTTGCAAGTCCTGAAAATAATTTTGGCGCGGTTCGTCCTTGAGATAGAATGCAACCGATCGTGACAATTGTTCCAATGCTTAATACGTCGTATAGCGCGACGGTCAAGGTTTTGATTTTCTGCTTCGTTTTTCTTTTCATAGAAACCCCTATATATACCGCTGCCAGTTTTTTGTTCTGATGTCAAGACGGATTTGTGTGTACAACGTAAAGTCAGCCCAGAAAATTAGCGCAAACCCATCAAAATGTACCTATCGGTCATTTTGATGGGTTTGCTTATATGTTTATACTTTGAGGTTTAATTCACGTTGAATTCGAAATTTTGCGATATTTGCGAACGTGATTTACGGATTGACACCGTCAGTTGTTCTTTGTATTATGAGTTTCGGTCATCCGAAATATTGGTTTGGAGGAGGAAGAAGTATGCTGTATTCGTTGCTGGCGTTTTCCCCGTTCATCGGGCTTACCCTTTTGCTCCTTGTCTATGCCTATCTACTCGGGAGGAACAAAGAGCGTTGAATATCGTGAGGAAGAACGTACGCGTCTTTTGTTTTCGCGAGCGAATTAGGTTGTCGCATACATATCAAGAGCCGATCGGCTCTTTTTTTCTTATCCGATTTCTTTCTTTATCATTTCCTCGGCTTTCGCCGGATCTGCTTTTCCTTCGGTCGCTTTCATCACGGCTCCTACGAACCATTTTATTATGGATTCTTTTCCGGCTTTATATTGTGCTACTTGATCAGGGTTTTGCTCGACAAGACGCTTGATCTCCGCAACCAACTTTTCTTCGTCCATTTTTTGTCCGAGGTTATGATCCTCCATAACGTGCGACGGATCGGCGTCCGTTCCGATCATGAGAGCGAGAAGTTTTTGCGCGTTCGCGCTTCCAACGTCGCCTCTATCGAGAAGAAGAATGAATTCGGAAAAATTTTCCGGAGTAATCCGCGCGTCTTTGAGATCGAGCGAGCGCTCAGTAAGCATCCCTGCGAGTTTTGACGTTAGCCATCCACCGACGAGTTTTGCGTACTTTTTCTTTTTATCGTTCAACAACTCGCTGCCACTCTTTCCGGATTCGTCCGTTCCCTCCAGCCATCCAGCGAGCTCGCCCATTATCGCCTCCGCATAGTCCGTCCAGCCGTCGTGAGACACGAAAAACGCGGCGTCTGACGGGCTAAACCACCACTCTTCTTCGAGCCGCGATCTTTTTTCCGCCGGAAGTTCCACGCGGCGATTCATGAGCCGTTCGCGAAGCGCCACGAGATTTTGCGGCGGCAGATCCGGCTCCGGAAAATAGCGATAGTCCGCGCTTGTTTCTTTTGTTCTTTGTTCGAAAGTCACTCCGCGATTCTCGTCCCATCCGCGAGTTGATGCGACCGGAAAAGTCTGTGCCGCGTAGAGCTCCTCTTGTCGCCCAATTTCGTATTGAAGCGCGCGCTCGACGGCTCGGAACGAGTTTAGGTTTTTGATCTCGACTTTCGGATTTAGAAATGATTGCGTAGGTAAGTTTTTATCGTCAATTTCAAGAAGCGAAACATTAGCGTCGCAGCGCATTTGTCCTTTCTCCATATCCGCGTCAGAAACGCCGACGGTCCGTAGAATCGCGCGCAGTTCTTGTAAATACGCTTTGGCTTCTTGAGGGGATCGGATATCCGGTTCGGTCACGATTTCGAGGAGTGGCGTTCCACCGCGATTGAAATCCACGAACGTCCCGTCTTTGGTGTGAACGTTTTTTGCGGCATCTTCTTCCAAATGCGCGCGAGTAATTCCAACGCGGATCGAATCTCTCGGCGGCTTTCCGTTCGGTACGGCTATATTCACGTATCCGTCCAAGGCGATGGGCAGGTGGAATTGCGAAATTTGGTAACCCTTTGGCAGATCCGGATAAAAATAATTTTTTCTATCAAAAGCCGCTGTATCCGGAATGCGGCAGTTCAGCGCGAGACCAGCTTTAACTCCCAGTTCGAGCGCGTGGATGTTCAGCGCCGGTAGAGATCCGGGTTGGCCGGTACAGATAGGACAGATCGCGCTATTAGGTTCCGCTCCGTCGTCAACGTTGGCGCACGAGCAAAACATTTTGCTCGCTGTTTTGAGTTGAGCGTGAATTTCGAGGCCGATGATTGGTATGAGACGCATGGGTGTGTAAGAGTTTGGCGTTGTAGGGGCGGGCTTGTCCCGCCCTCCCCAACGAGGTAGTCGGTAGACGGAGGATGGCTATCTGCTGCGTTGAAGCTGTCTATAGAGCTTAACCTGGAATCCGATGATTAGCGGCATAAACGCTGCCATGGCCGCCATTTGCACGAATTGCGCTACACCCGCATAGAACGGATCGGTTTTCAGGTCCACCGTATAGCCCATCATTCGAAGTTTAAACAGAGGTCCTATCAGCAACATTACAAAGCCCGCGATCAATGTCATAAGTCCGGCGAATAGCACTACTCCGGATATGACTCTTCCGAACGTAGCCCACCAACGACCCTTGATCAGTTCTCGCGATTCTTTAAGCGCGCTTGATCCGCGGATTCCTTTGTCGATCAGGAACAATTCTGAAAAATATAATGCTACACCGAAATAGATTCCCGGGAGGATGAATAGAATTGTCGCGCCGAACGTGATGATGCCTACCAATAGTCCTATCCAAATTAAGGACACGAACAGACCCATGGCTTTTTGTCCTTCTTCTTTTGCGTCAAGCGGCGATTTTCCGGCTTCTAGCAACAGCATTCTTATCATCAGACGGATTCCTACCCATGCCGTGAAGATTCCGCTGGCTAACGATACTATGAACACCAAAGTGGAAAAATTCGGGTTATATTTCGCCAAGAAACCCGAGGCGAAATAAACGAGACCGACGTATAGGAATAGGATGGACGTTTTTACGCTGACGTTCCATGTGGACGTAAAAAGTTTCCAACTGTCGGAAAGAAGGGATCCGACCGTAGGAAGCGTCTTGGGGAGGTTTGTCATAGTGCTGGATATTATATCAAAATGTGATGCCTTTGTATAACTTTTATGTCATCCCCGCGAAGGCGGGGACCCAGGATATAAGATGAATTTTTCCTTTTATTCTGGATTCCCGTCTACACGGGAATGACACGAATTTATTTATAAAAGCGAGTCCAGGATCAGTCTCATCTTCTCCGCAAGCGCCTCGCGCGTTTCGGATCCGTCCATCACCATGAGGCGCGTTCCGCGGGACGTGAACGGTTCAGTCACGTCAGTCGATCTGAAGCGTTTTGCGAGCGCGATTTGGAACGAGGCGGCGTCGTAAACGTGATTGTCGATTTTTTCCGCGCGATTCGCCAGACGTTCTTTTGCGATCGCAGGATCTATATCGAGGAATATGAATGCGTCCGGAGGGGAGGAGAGCGCGATGCGGTTTCCTTCGAGCGACATGAGCCAAGGGATATCGACTCGTGATTCGCTTCCGTCGGTTTCGCTTTGTAGCGGTTGGTAGGCGAGCGACGATATCAGGCCGCGGTCTTGAATAACGATACGTCCTTTTCTCGCCTTAAGAAACGGAAGAATGAGACGCGTATATTGAACGCCGCGGTCGAGCGCGAACGCCTCCGCGGCAAGTCGCGCGCTGTACGGCGTATTCGTCCTTATTATTTCTTCTCGTATTTCTTTTCCGATTCTTGCATGCGTAGGTTCCGCAGTAAGCAGCACATCCGCATCTCCAACGTCGGCGAGCGCCGGATGCCGTCCGTTTTCCTTTGACCACGCGACAGAATCAAAGACTCGCAACCCACGTTCTTCGGCCCATACGCGAGCGGCATTAAGCAGCGTGGATTTTCCGGAGCCGTCTATACCGTCGATTTGGAGAAACATAATTTCTATTTTCTCTCATACGTCACGAACGAGAATCCTTCATGATCCTCTCGCGCCGCCTCTTTCCACACGGCAGGGTTTATCTCAGGAAAAAATACGTCGCCGTCCGGTGATTGGTGAACGTGAGTAATATAGAGACGCTCGGCCAGAGGCATGGCGGCTTTGTAGATCATGGCGCCTCCCATTATCATTACTTCGGGTTCGCCCGCGTGCGCGGCGACCGCGTCTTCCAGCCGCGAATACGACTCTACGCCTTCCGGAAATTTGTCGTCCGGATTGAACGTGAGCACCACGTTTTTTCTATTCGGGAGAGGTCTGT
Source organism: uncultured Gammaproteobacteria bacterium (assembly GCA_964595075.1). GTDB lineage: Bacteria > Patescibacteriota > Patescibacteriia > 2-12-FULL-60-25 > 2-12-FULL-60-25 > JAHJFW01. The sequence continues at coordinate 23,352 of CAZQNT010000010.1, forward strand.
ATTTTTCCGGCAACGAAAACCACGTGTTGCGTCCCATTATCACGGTTTTTCCAGTCGTCAAATCGCGGAACCTTTTCATGTCCTCGGGAATGTTCCAGAGGAGCGCGTTATTTTTTCCGATGCAGAGGTTGTCGGCAACGGCGCAGATTATGGCGATCATACGGCGATAGGAAAATCAATTCTTGGAAAGCTTTCGTATCCTTCGAGGCGCGTGGCGTCGTAAGTCCAATCAAAAATTGAAGTGAACGGATCGGTTATGATTGTTGGAAGGGGATATGCGTTCGTATCTCGACCAAGCTGTTCCTTCGCACCGTCAACGTGGTTTACGTAGATATGTACGTCTGCCAAAAATCCAACCAAACGCCCTTCTTGTAGCCCCGCTTCTTTTGCGAGTAGATGAAGCAGAAGGGCGTAACTCGCGATGTTGAAGGGGAGTCCGAGCATCGTGTCTACGCTTCGTTGGTTCCATAATAAGTTGAGCTTTCCGTTTACGACTGTGACTTGGAAGCCGTAGTGGCACGGAGGCAGGGCTTGTTCTGACAGAGCTTTTGGATTCCACGCGACTACGATCATTCGCCGATCGTTCGGATTCGTTTTCAGCGTTTGCACTACTTTGGCGAGCTGATCGATTCCGGTTCCGGAATAATCCGCATCGAAGTTCGAATAAGGCGCGTCAAAATGACGCCATTGAAAACCGTAAACCGGCCCCAGATCCCGTTCTTCGCGCATGCGTTTTTTTGATTCTTCGTCATGCCCGTACGGCGCTTTTTTAGGATTCGCCCACTCGTCCCAAATCGTGTTTCCGCGTTCTTGCAACCACGTTTTATCCGTAAGTCCTTTGATGAAAAATTCCAGTTCCGTTCGCACCATCTTGAACGGCATTTTTTTTGTAGTGAGCAACGGAAAGCCCTTGCTCATATCATGCTCGAATATGGCGCCGGCGATGGTGAGAGCATCAACGCCGGTTCGGTTTTCTTTACGTTCGCCTTCATCGAGAATGCGGCGGACGATGCTGTGGTAAGAAAGCATGGGAAGAAGTTGGTAGTGAGTAGTTGGTAGTTTGTAGGGGCGGGCTTGTCCCGCCCTCCCCGTTTGTAGCGAGAAGAGGATGGACTCATCCCGTCGAACCCCATCCCCCGCGAGTTTCGCCAAGTGGCGGACCTTCTTCGAAGGTTACGCGCGGTCGTGGGAGGATGATGGCTTGCGCGAGGCGGGTGCCGGCCGCGACCTCTACCGGATTATCTCCCGGATTCCAGACGTAGATCAAGCATTCCTCTTTCGGGCCGCAAAAATCCGCGTCCAAAACTCCCACTTGGTTCGCAAGCCAGAGTCCATGTTTTTTGAAGAGGGATGAGCGACCGAGAATCAGCATGACATGTTCTGTCGGAATGCCGAATACCAGACCGGTGCGAAGAAACGCGCTGCTTTTTGGCGCGACAGTCACGTCTTCGATAATCGCGAGATCGAAAGCCGCCGCTCCCGGAGTTTTATATTCAG
>CAZQNT010000010.1:24884-31488 GCA_964595075.1 uncultured Gammaproteobacteria bacterium
CGTACGTTCATATTTTTGTCATCCCGAGCGAAGTCGAGGGATCCCTTAAATACGCAATGCAAGGGATTCCTCCGCTACGGTCGGAATGACAGATGCGACATTAGTTCAGAAATTTGTTTTTCAAGATTTTCTTTTGAGCCCGAGTTATCAATCGTCCTATCCGCTTGCGCCTCGACTGACGCTATCGTCACTTCGGTCGGCGCTTTTTCCAGTTTCATGAACGATTCGAGAGTTTGTTTTGTTTCACCCGCGTTTTCACCGCGTGTTTTTATGCGCTCGTATCTTATCTCCGGTGGAACGGTTACGCTAACAAGTTGGAAGTTGCCGATTTTTTTCAGTCCGTCCAAATCTCCCAATCGTCGGAGACCGTCCAATACGATGAGCGGAGCCGCGTCGTTTTCCATCTTTTTCAATAATGCGTTTTTCAGAACATCCTGTCCGAATTCGTTGCGCAGGATTTCAGAAAGATTGATGAGATTTTCTCTGCTATTACCCACAAAGAGCAGATCAAGAATTTCTCGAAGAACGTCGCTGAATCTATAAATAGAAGCGCCATATTTCTCTTTGAGTATTTTTGCGACAGTTCCTTTGCCGGATCCCTTGCGTCCTACAAGGCCGATTACTAATTGGGACATAGTGCTATTGGTATTATTGTCATCCCCGCGGAGGCGGGGATCCATTTCCTCGAAATATAAGGAGTAGGATCTTCACGGTCTAGATCCCCCCGAATGCTTTCGGTGGGATGACAGGAATTATTTATCCCAAATCATATCGGCGCTCATTCTCCCACTTCGGCGACGAGCAGGCAATCGGCTCTTTGAACCACTTGGCAAGACGGGGACCCGACTGCTCTTTGTAGTTGGATTTCAAATCAATTCCGTATAATTTTTCCGGCGGCGACACCAATCGTTCGTACACCATCAAACATATCGGCTGTCCGTCGCGTAGTACGAATTTTTGTCCATACGCCTCCACCTCGAGAACTGCGGCCGTGCCACGATCAGTGTCATTTTCGCGCCAGCCCCAACCAGGATCGAAGAATCCTGCGAAGTGCGAGCGGAATTCGCCTTTGGAAGGATCGTAGTTTGCCATTTCGGCGGCAACCGTGGGCGGAACCAGGATTTTTTCTTTTGTGACAAGGATATAAAACGTGCCTGGTTCAAGCGTGAGTTCTCCGTTTTTCGGACGGGGGATGGGTTCAAAAAAATCAAACGGGTCATGATCGTAGCGCGCGGTATCAAGAATGCCGGCCGGACTGCAGGAAGCGCGCCAACCGACGATATCCACGCTCGTCAGGTCGACGGTCATGGTGATCCCGTCTCGTATAACTTCCTCGGAAGGCGGAACCGGTTGTCCGTCAGCTTTGCGCAGAAGTTTGTATCTGTCATACATCATCCGATGTTCAAGAGCGTTAAAGCGCGCGTCGCCGGAAAAAAATCGCATCTGATTCAGACGATCTCCTGGATGAAGTCGTACGGAAAAACTGTTCGGCACTATCTCGACCCAGAGACTTCCTTTGTACCCGGCCGGAACGGAATCGAATCTCGGCACGCCGTCCACAAGAAGGCGTGTTCGCAAATCGATTCGGCCGGAGGATGATTTATTGGAAGTTGCCGCGCGGATGTTCGGTGGCAGATTTATCTCTTCCTTGAGTTTTACCAAGTATATTCCTCCGACTTCAAGCGGAATATCGAACGTAGTCGGATAGAGCGCGCCTTTTTGCGCGATTTCCATTACGGTTTCGCCTGTGCGGGGGAGGTACGAACCGCGGAGTCGGTAGACTTGACCAGTGAGCGTCAAATCCAGCGAAGACGGCTGAATAGCTTGGCTTGAGGCACCGGTGATATAACCTGCGGCGATCATCTCGCGAATGATTTGGTAGGGGAGAGCGCCTTGGCGGTTTTCCATCATGCGACAAACCTTATCGAGAATGCAAAAACAGGGCAATGCCCTGTTATTGTAGGGGCGCGGTTGCCGCGCCCTGGGCGGGACAAGCCCGCCCCTACGATGCGTCCACTTTCACAGCCGGTCCCATTGTTGAAGTAAGCACCGCGTTTTTTATGAACACTCCTTTTGAGCTTGCGGGTTTTGCTTTGCGAATAGCTTCGATGATCGCTTTGGCGTTTTCGGTCAGCTTTTCATTATCGAGAGACGTTTTACCGATGACTTGATGAATGTTTCCGGTCGCGTCGTTTTTTACGGAAACTTTTCCGCGCTTCAATTCCTCGATCATCTTTTTTACGTTCGCGCTCACGGTTTCCGTTTTCGGGTTAGGCATCAGTCCTTTTGGTCCGAGAACTTTCGCGACTTTTGCCATTTTAGGCATCATGTCTGGAGTCGCAACTGCAACCTCGAAGTCGATCTTGCCGGACGTGGCGATTTGCGCAATGAGCTCTTCTCCGCCTACGACGTCCGCTCCCGCATCGGTCGCTTCCTTTTCTTTATCGGCAGGAACGAAAGCCGCGATTTTTTTAGTCTTGCCCGTTGAGTTAGGCATGACAAGAGTAATGCGAACCTGCTGCTCGCCCTTTTTAGGGTCTATTCCAAGGTTCATATGAATCTCAACCGACCCGTCGAACTTGGTCGTCGACGTCTTCTTCACCAGGTCGACCGCCTCGGCGATCGAGTAGACCTTTTTAGGGTCAATGAGCTTTTTCAGCTCCGAAAAGCGTTTAGAACGCGGCATATAGCTGTGGTGCGGACGCCCCGAAAGCGTTCTGGGCTCCCACGGTTATTGAATGAATGTGCGGACTCTAGCGTAAATATACGTAGCGGTCAAGATAGATACCAAAAAGAGCACTGAAGCGCTCTTTTTGTGGGATGATCTTGGTTTGTTATTTAGAATTTTTCCACACCTACCCCGAGAGCTCCGGAAGAATAATCTTCGTTTGCAACTCCTTTGCCTATTGCTAGACCGCAGACGTCATTCGGCATGTCTTGCATCCCCCATGTTGTAAGCAGTGTTTCGGAATCAAGGTTGAGTAAGACAGAAGGTTTTCCAGGCAACTCATCTGCCTTAAGTTTGTCGTATGACTCTTGTGTAAATATCGAATATACTCGCCAATAGTTTTCGCCCCAGGATTTTGATCCTGGAACGTAAACCGCGTAGTTCTTTGTTTCACCGGAGTTATTTGCCTTGTCGATTTCTTCACTTTTTACGAGGTAATAATCTTTGCAAGCGTTCGATGTGGTAAATTTTACGCGATATGTATCATCTTTATAGAGTGTAATTTTTTCAGTGGCGTTTACTTTCTCGGTTGCTTTTTGCGCAGCTTCAGACTCAATCTTTCCAACTTTTTCCTCCATCGCGCCAACCTTTCCGCTCAAAGCAGCGCTTTCGGTTTTAATAGACGCGACATCGGTTTTGATTACTGACGTGTCGCTGTTGATTTTGAAAAACAATAAAGCGAATCCCGCAACGAGCAGGACGATAAGAACGATGTGCCACACAAGCGATGAACCGGATGGTTTCATCGGAGCGGTGGACGGTGATGGGGTTTTCACCGGCGGCGTTGAAGGAAGCGGTGTTTCGTTTGCCATATGTGTACTATGAATAATGATTAATAATCAACATTGTATCACATACCCCCCCGCTACAATTTTTTCCGATAAATCCGGTGAGTTTGACGATAGTAACGCGGAGCGTTAAGCTATAGCTAGCTTATGATTGTAAGTTTCCGTGATAAGGAAACCGCTAGGATTATTTCCAGAGAATTTTCACGTAAATTGCCGACAGATATTCAAAGAACTGCGCTTCGCAAATTATTGATTGTTGATGCCGCTACAACGTTAAACGACCTCAAGATTCCACCAGCCAACAAGCTTGAAAAACTAGGAAAGAATCGCGTTGACCAATACAGCATACGCGTCAATGATCAATGGAGAATCTGTTTTCGATGGCAACAGGGAAACGCGCACGACGTAGAAATAACCGACTATCATTAATAATATGACTATGAAAAAAATCAAAGCAATCCACCCGGGTGAGATTCTTAAAGAAGATTTTTTAACGCCTTTTAATTTGAGCGAATATAGACTCGCGATGAGCATCAATGTGCCGCCACGGCGCATTAATGAAATCGTGCACGGGTTACGCGGTATTAGTGCCGATACAGCCCTGCGTTTAGAAAAATATTTCGGGACTACCGCCGCCTTTTGGATGAATTTACAATCCCGTTACGATCTCGAAACAAAAAAAGACATTGTAGGAGAGGAAATCCAACGTGAGATTATTGCCCTGGAACACGCAATTTGATTTCCTCGAGGATTTGTCTGTAAAATTCTCGGTCAATTTCATATTTATGTTTCCATCGCCTTGCCCAACCGTGCTTATGCGGTTTGCATAACGCGCAACCGCCGCCTTTTTTGATTTTGTATTGTTTTCGCATAATGCTATTTCCAATAGCACTTTGGATATTCCCAGTATTCGAAAGTAATAAATTATGACAAAAGTTCCGCAAAAGAGGCGATTGTTCGCATGTTCCCAGTGCGATCTTCATGTACCGCTCGTTTGGCGCGACGAATCATTTTTGGCGTCATCTCTTTTATTTCTTGCGCAACGATGAATCGTCCGTATTCTGATATGTCAAAACCGAATTTTTTCGCTTTTTTTGCGATTTGGTTCCGTTCGTCCCTCGTGATTTCAAGTTCAAGTTTCATAATTACAGCATACGATATTTCAAAAACACTGGCAATATCAAAAAGAGCGCCGAAGCGCTCTTTTTGATATGTACACCGAGTACTGCGAACTGAGAACTTTTTCTATACTATAGTCAATCCCATCTGTTTTGCCGTTCCCTCTACTTGCCGCATTGCGGCTTCAACCGTGTGGCAGTTCAAATCCGGAAGTTTCTTCTCGGCGATTTCTTTGATCTGCGCTTTTGTGATTTTTCCGATTTTATCCTGCAACGGCTTGGCGGATCCTTTTTGGATTCCCGCGGCTTTTTTCAACATTTCGGCGACAGGCGCGATCTTGGTGATGAAATCGTAAGTACGATCTTCGTATACCGTCATGACGATCGGCACGACTTCGTCGCGTCGATCGGCGGTCGCGTCGTTGAACTTTTTACAAAACTCCGCGATGTTAAGACCGTGAGGTCCGAGTGCGGTTCCGACCGGAGGGGCGGGCGTGGCTTTGCCGCCTATGATCTGAAGCTTGATGAGTGTTTTGACTTTTTTGGCCATAGGTTTTTTAGTGAGGAGTAATCAGGAATGGCGAGAAGCGCGTCAGTCCTGAAAATGCCTCATCTCTTTGTCATCCTCGCGCATGCGGGGATCCAGACAGTGAAGATCCGTCTCCTTATATTTCGAGGAAATGGATCCCCGCCTTCGCGGGGATGACACGAAATTATATCTTTTTAACTTGCGTAAAGTCCAATTCGAGCGGGGTTTCTCTTCCGAACATTGAGACGAGCACTTTAACCTTTCCGCGAGCGCCGTCAATCTCGTTAACTTTTCCTTCGAATCCTTTGAACGGCCCGTCACCGATTTTAACAGGCATCCCGGGCTGAAGATCGATGGAGAACGCCGGTTCCTCCGCCGTGCCCATTCGCTTGAATAGATTTTCCACCTCTTTTTCCGATAGCGGAGAAGGCGTCGTTCCTGTGCCGATAAATCCGGTTACGTTCGGAGTATTTCGTACAACGTACCAAGAGTCGTCTGTCACGGTCATTTCTACCAAAACGTAACCCGGGAATATTTTTTCCTCAACGAGTTTGCGTTTGCCGTTTTTGATCTTTATCTTTTTTTCGGTCGGCACCAGCACCTGAAAAATCTTGTCGCTCATCCCTAGCGTGGCGATACGGCGTTTAAGACTGTCCGTTACATTTTCTTCATAGCCGGAATAGGTATGGATCGCATACCACCGACGGCCAAGGTTTGATGTTTGTTTTGCCATAGCTTTATTGTTTCGGGGTTGCTTCCTCCTCAGGTTCCGAGAAATCCAATACCGGAGTTACGGTGGAACTTGTAACTTCGACTGTCGGCTGTTCGACCGGGGCTGTTTGTTCTGCGGGCGCGGAATCTTGTCGCGAAGTAATTCCAACCTCCACGAGGCGCGAAAGTCCTCCGTCGAGCAATATGAAAAATACGGCTAGCGAAGCGCTGATCGCTACTACCAGCATGCCGTATCGTATGGTGTCGGGTCGCGACGGCCATGTAACCTTCTTTAATTCCGCAATGGATGAACGGAGATACGAAACGATTGTATTGATGAGTTTCACAGATTTTGTTCCTTTCTAAAAAGCCCTTCCCGGGCTAATGAACCCACGATAGCACGGATTTGAGATATTGGCAATGGCACGTATCAAATGTCCAAGTTAGCTTTTTTGGCGTGAGTTTGGATGAATTTTTTTCGAGGCGCAACGTCCGCTCCCATTAGAATGTCGAACGTTTCGTCGGCCGCCGCCGCATCGGTGATCGTAACCATTTTCATCACGCGGTTTGCCGGGTTCATGGTGGTTTCCCAAAGCTGTTCCGGATTCATCTCTCCTAAACCCTTGTAGCGTTGAATGGAGATGCCTCCGATTTTTGAAACTTCTTCTTCGGATTCGGGGGATTCGGAGGTTTCTGGAGTTCCGAGTGCCGAGTTCCGAGTGCCGAGTTC
>CAZQNT010000011.1:0-25068 GCA_964595075.1 uncultured Gammaproteobacteria bacterium
CCGCAAGCGAAAGCAGATCATGACGGCCTTCGCCTCCTGACGAAAGAAGGGACGCGACTTCAACGTCAAAAGTTTCTCCTTGAATCTCAAAACCGTTCTGCGCCGCCCAATGAAACGCGGCTTTGAGATTATGACCAACCTTCTCTATATTAGAATCAACCAACATCGAACCGATCTCGTCGCGCGTCTTCTTATCTTTAAGTTGACTCGTCGTGAGAACGAGCGACATCTTTTCCGATCCAAGAGCCAGCGCCGCAACTTCCGAAAAAAGAGAAGACTGCGCAACTTCGATCGGCCGAACGATTAGATATTTTTCTTTTCTAACCGCCGCCGCGAACACTACAACGTCCGTCACAACGGACGTTGAGGTGTTTGATCCCATCCTCGTAGGGGCGGGCTTGTCCCGCCCTGCACCCGCATCTTTATCCATTTTGCCTTCCCCGCCAAGCGCCCGTGCCAAAAGAGTCTTAAACCCAAAAGTCGTCAATACTTTTCGTAATTCCTCTTCATTCACAATCCGTCGCGCCACATCCTCGTCTTTCATTTTTACGGGAACGTCGTATACGAGACGCACGAGCGGCAAAGTTTCGCGCCCTTCTTTTTCACCGTCAACGAGCTTTTGCCGAACGGAAGGGGATAGCTTGCTTTTCGGATCGTGCGCCGCTCGAAAAATTCCATCGAGATCGTGATACGCGATGAGCAAATCCGTCGCGGTTTTTTCTCCTATGCCGCTAACTCCTTTCAAATTATCGGAGGGATCTCCGCGAAGCGCTTTGAAATCCGCGATCTGGTCCGGAGCCAAACCGGTCTCTTCTCTCAAAGTCTTTTCATCATACGAAACTGTCTCGCTCACACCTTTCTTAAAAGCAAGAACTCTTATGCGCGGCGCAATAACTTGCCATACATCGCGATCGCTCGTGAGCAACGTCACTTCCGTTCCAAGCTTTGAAAGCCGCGCGGCAAAAGTCGCCAGAAGGTCATCCGCCTCAAACCCCGGCGCTTCGACGTTCGTCCCGCCGAACGCAGACACCACCTCTTTCACTAGCGGAATCTGCGCGTAAAATTCATCCGGTTGCGCCTCACGTTGCGCTTTATATTCCGGCTTCGCCTTATGACGAAACGTGGGCTCCGGCGTGTCCCAACAAACCGCCAGATAGTCCGGATGTTCGCTTGCGAGAATCTTCAGCAACACGGAAGTAAAACCGTAAACCGCATTAACCACCCTCCCGTCCGGCGCTGTGAGCGGCGGAAGCGCGTGCCAAGCACGATGAATGAGAGCATTGGCGTCGATTATAAGTGCGGTTTTTTTTGGAACAATCTGTTTTGTCATAAAACAAAAGTACGGTGTTGCGACTCAAAAGTAAAGACTCCTAAAAAAAGCCGACAGGGAGTCCTGGGGCGAGGTTGTCCCGCCCTCTTCTATCAGCCGTGCAAGCGCGGCCGGTCCGCGCCTTCCTTCGGCTCGAACACGAGCTCCGCAAAGTCCGTGCGCGGGCGGTAACTCGCGAACATATCCGTCCCGTTCACGATTCCGATCGCCACTCTCGTGGTCCTGATCTCCTCGCCCCAGATGAACCGGAACTCATTTCCGTGTTTTTGGATGGTGATCAAGACCTCGTAACCGCCTTGAAGATGCGCGGCGATCGCGATGTCTCCGTCGACCGTGGCCTTGGGCCGCCCAAGCGTCACGATATTTCGCCGCGTCATCTGACCGTGCATCTTCCAGATGAGGTGGTTGACGATCTTCGTCGGGTCGTTCTGGGCCACTGACAGAGAGAGCGTGATAAGACCCTTCGATTCGCCGCGATCGTCAACGAGCACCGCAAGCAAGAAGCCGCACCTCATCACGATGTAACGAATGCTTACGATGCCCATCTTACCGATCGGGTTCAGAACCTGCGCCGGCTCTCTCGGCACGAAGTTGTACTGGACCAGTCGAGTGTCCGTACGAGGGATGGGCGCGTACACGTCGGTGGCCGGTTTGCCGCTCACGGCGTCCGGTACGCTCGCGATCGCCTGCACGAACCTTTCGATCCCGGGTAGCCATAGGATACCCAAAGTCCCCTCGACGGGAATGAACCCGCCCGGGTTCTGGAGACAGTAGATGAAGTCACTCCCGTTGTACGGCGGAAGCACGATTTCTTGCTCTGTCAGAGCATCGAAGCCCGGGGTCAGCAACCCGAGATTCACCTTCCCAGTCTCCAGATCGATACCCATGCGGCTGATAGCTTGCGCCGTAACGCCGTGCTCCTTGATGAAGCTCGCGACTTCTTCCGGCGCCATTACATAGTCCTTATGGAGGATTGCGGCGTCAGCCGTGATCTTGTCCATTCCTTGCCTCTTCGTCCAGACGAACACATAGTTCGTCGATGTGTTGCGGTTTAGAACGTGAAAAAGAAAAGTAAAAGGAGCAAAAGACCCGATACTAACGGATCAAGGTCGCAAGAATATACAAATTTTTTTGAAATGTCAAGGGGATAACGCTCAAATCGCATCAATTCTATACACGATCCCCACATCCACTCCAAGATTAGCGACTCTTCTGGCTTGGCGTCTTAGCGGCTGCAAATCCCAAGCCGCGACTGTGAAGCCGTTTTTGCGGAGCCATGCGACTCTGCGCTTATTCAAAATGTTATAAGGAAAACCCACGCCCCAAACTTGCGCTGCCGAAAGTTTTTTCAAAAACGCGCGGCGGCGAAGAGGAAGCGGCCACGTCTTTTGCAAAAATAAAGCGCGCACGTCCGGGAGCTCTCTTGCCACGAGATCCAAATCGCCGATCACGAAAGACGAAACTATCGTACGCTTTCGCAGCGCCGCGCTCGTATGAAGTTTTGTTATTAAAATCTGCAACGCCCTCCTATCTTTCACCTCAATATCAAACTGCGTTGGAGCCGGAATCGCGGCGGTAATTTCGTTTAACGTTGGAATGTTACCGCGTCCACGAAGATCCACTTCGCAGAGATCTTTTGCTGTGAGATCGCGAACGCGACGAGAATCTCCGGCAACGCGATGAAGATTTTCGTCGTGTATCACGACCGGAACTCCGTCTCTTGATAGTCGAAGATCAAACTCAATCGCATCCGCCCCCTGCATTACCGCGCGCCGAAACGCTTCAAGCGTATTCTCCGCAATACGCCTGTCATGAAATCCTCGGTGCGCAATGAGTAACATTTCAAATAAATTGGAGGCGTGGGCGGGAATCGTCCCGCACTTATTTAAGGCCAGGACGGGAATTGCACCCGTGAATAGCGGTTTTGCAGACCGCTGCCTTACTACTTGGCTACCTGGCCTTAAATAAGTGCGGGATTGCAGACCCCTGCCTTACCGTGCAAACGAGCGAGTAACAAAAGTAAACTTTTGATTGCGAGCGAGAGCCACACGGTATCCCGAGCGCAGCGAGAGGATACCACTTGGCTACCACGCCATATATCCTTCATCCGCCGATGCGGATGGTACCAACGAACATCCGCCTTGTGAAGGGGAATATATCGGGCGTCCAACGTCCGAATATCAAAACCCCCCGCCTCTCGCGAGAGGCGGGGTGTTTATTGTTTATTTGATTTTATTTACTGGCCAAAATTTCGATCTTGATTGTCCGGATACCCCATTTGTAGGCCTCTGACTTCTTTAACATCCAGAGGTCGACGCGATAAGTATAACGCGCGTTCATGCGGTCATGGACCTCGAACACCTTGTCGCCGAAGTACGCCGGAATACGGATTCGAGTTCCGAACGGAAGGAAGTTGGCGGCTACAATACCGTCACGAACTTGGGATCCGTTGGCCGTGGTAAACGGCGAAGAGTCTGTTTCGGCAGGATCGGACGTATATGCGGTGGAAGCCACGGACATTGACCGAACCGCCGGTTCCGATGAATACTCGGGAAGAGTATCGAGGTCGGGCGCGTTTATCTTATTCCAAACCTTTTTCGGCTTATTTGCAGACCCCTTAAGGAACCCGCTAATTCTATCCGGCACAACAAGACCGCGTTCCTGCGTCGTTTCCGCGGCCACGGACTCCAAAAGCCATGCCGGAGCGTCCGGCAAAACCTCGGAGGCATGAGCCGCCTGCACGCGGACCGAGGTCAGCGTCAAAATGGCGACCAGCAAAAGCATCCCGCGACGGGTGATAGGCGACAACGATTGTATAGAAGCGTTATAATTCATATGGGTTTCCGGATCAAAAAACCCACCATTGCGGTGGGGGTCATCGATCCGAAGGCGGAACCATATCACATTTGCCCTTTTTTGTCAAGGAATATACCATACAATTTGGCTAAAATAAGCAAAATTCTCATGCCCATAAAACGCTACGGATACGGTGAAAGCCGGCCGCAGAAGACATCTGCTAAAAAAAACCGCGCCGGGCGGCTGATTGTGATGAAACCGTGGTTCGGCAAGCTTGGAATTGCAGCTGCCGGCCTCTTTTTAGCAGGCGCCCTCGTTCTTACCGTAGTTTTTGCCTGGTATAGCAGGGACCTTCCCGATCCAAACACCCTTCTTGAACGCACGGTCCCTCAATCGACTAAAATCTTCGATAAAACGGGGCAGACTTTGCTTTACGAAATCCACGGAGCGGAAAACCGGACGCTTATCAAGATCGACGATCTGCCGGATTACGTGAAATGGGCGACCATCTCGGTCGAGGACAAGTCTTTCTACACGCACAGAGGAATCAACTTCTCGCGTATCATCAAGGCCGCGATCATCGACGTGCTCACCGGACGAAAGGCGCAAGGCGCGTCGACCCTTACACAGCAGTTCGTGAAGAACGCGATCCTGACGAATGAAAAAAGCTTCGCGCGCAAACTGAAAGAAGTGATTCTCTCTCTCCAGATCGAACGCATTTACACGAAAGATCAAATCCTCCAACTGTACTTCAACGAAATTCCCTACGGATCCACGCTATATGGGATAGAAGCCGCAAGCCAAAGTTATTTCGGTAAACAGGCGAAGGACCTGACGCTGGACGAAGCTGCGCTCCTCGCCGCCCTTCCTCAAGCTCCGGATTTTTATTCTCCTTATGGAACAGGATCGAGAGGAGACAACAGAATCAGTTTGGTTAAAAGAAAAAACCTCATTCTAGGTCTGATGGTGGAGCAAAACTATATTTCGCAGGAAAAAGCCGATGAAGCCAAGGACGTGGACACTTTGAAAAAACTGATGCCAAAAAAAATCGGCGAAATACGCGCGCCGCACTTCGTGACATACGTCAGATCGGAACTTCTTGAAAAATACGGACAGCGCCAGGTTGAAGAAGGAGGGCTTCGCGTGATTACGACATTGGACTGGGACAAACAGCGAATCGCAGAAGAGGAAGTAATAAAAGGCGTTGAAGATCGCGGAGAAAAATACGGATTTACCAACAGCGCGCTTGTCGCAATCGATCCAAAAAACGGACAGGTGGTTAGCATGGTCGGTTCAAAAGACTTTTTTGACCAAGAACACGACGGACAGGTGAATGTTACGATTCGTCCGCGCCAGCCGGGGTCTTCGTTCAAGCCGATCGTATACACCGCGGCTTTTCTAAAAGGATATACGCCGGAAATGACGCTGTGGGATGTGAGCACTGTTTTCAAATCAGATCCGAAAAACTACGAACCGAAGAATTACGACCTCGGCGAGCGCGGCCCCATCTCCGCGCGAATGGCGCTTCAGGGTTCGCTCAACATTCCGGCTGTAAAAATGCTTTATCTCGTGGGAGTTTCTCGCGTTCTGGATTTTGCCGAATCGCTCGGTTACTCAACCTTTGGAGATCGCAGCCGCTTCGGTCTTTCCCTGGTTCTCGGCGGCGGCGAAGTTCTTCTTCTTGATCACGTTCATGCATATTCCGCTTTCGCAAACCAAGGAATCCAACAACCCCTCGCTTCAATCTTGAAAGTCGAGGATGCGAAAGGGACTGTTTTGGAAGAATGGAAAGAAAGCGACGGCAAACAGATTGTCGAACGCAATGCGGCGCTCACGATCACGAACGTGCTGTCAGACAACAGCAGCCGCGCTTACGTCTTCGGATTGAATAATTCGCTGGTTATTCCGGGTCGTCCGGCCGCCGCTAAAACAGGAACCACAAACAACTATCACGACGCGTGGACGCTTGGGTATACGCCGTCGCTTGCGGCTGGAGTCTGGGTTGGAAACAACGACAACGCCGCAATGAAACGCGGAGCGGACGGATCTATTATCGCGGCGCCGATTTGGAACGCGTTCATGAAGCGGGCGCTTGAAAAAACTCCCGTGGAACAATTTCCCGCCCCGGAACCGACATCCGCAAATAAACCGTTCCTTCTTGGAAAGGGCGTGGAACAAATTGTTCAAATCGACAAAGTCACGGGAAAACTGGCGACTGAATTCACACCTCCGGAACTCGTTGAAAACCGAACGTACAGAGAAGCCCACAGTGAACTGTGGTACGTGGATAAGGATGATCCTCGCGGTGACGCGCCGACAAATCCTGATCGCGACCCGCAATTTACCAACTGGGAGTCTGCCGTGGTCGCGTGGGTTGAAAAGAACTCGTGGAACGCCACGTCCACGGCTCCTACAGAGACGGACGACGTTCACACCCTGCAAAACAAGCCGACGGTCTCCATTACGTCTCCGATGCCGGGCGATACTTGGAGCACGCGGCAACCTACGATCCAATTCAGCGCATCGGCCCCGCGAATCATCAGTCGCGTTGAAGCGCAGATGGAAGGAATAATCATCGGAATGACAATCGGAAACAATGGAACGATCGGGGCGTTTCTTCCTAACAGCATCGGGATAGGATATCGCGACCTAACCGTCACCGCCTACGACGATGTCGGAAATCGCGGTTCCGCAACCGTCACAGTAAACGTAACGTCCGAACCGTCTCCGACATCCGCAAACATAATAACGCCCGGACCTATGGCTATTATGACAACGTCTTCATTCCCGACAACGATCCGACTTTCTCTATCGGATTTCACGCGCATGAAAAGGGTCGACCTTAATCTTCAAAATCCAATCTCCGGCAACTCGTACATACTGGCATCAACCATAGGACCGGATTCGGCGACAATAGAAATTCCTTGGACGGCCCCGCCGGTTAATGGCGCATACTACCTCTTCCCCGTAGTCACGACCGACGATAATCAAATAATCCAAGGTGGGAAAATCTCGATCACGGTGCAATAGGAAACACGCAACACGCAGCACGAGATCGACTTGTTTATTGCCGCGTGCTGCGTGCTGCGTGATACCCCCTACCCCCCGCTATTGTCTGATAGGCATCACCAGATAGCGGAAGCCCTCTTCCGCCGGT
Organism: uncultured Gammaproteobacteria bacterium; assembly: GCA_964595075.1. Taxonomy (GTDB): domain Bacteria; phylum Patescibacteriota; class Patescibacteriia; order 2-12-FULL-60-25; family 2-12-FULL-60-25; genus JAHJFW01. Next base: position 7,284 of record CAZQNT010000011.1, read on the forward strand.
TCCGGCAAGATCAAAACCGGGCTGCTTCCGTCTACCAGGCAAAGCCGGATATTTGGAGACGTTATTACCGAAACGCCATCCATCACATAACGATAATTGAGAGTAACGGTCACTCCGATTCCTTCCACCGAACCGAAAATTTTATCCTTTGTTTTTCCGGTTCCCTGATCCGCCGAGTCCACGGTGCATAGACCTTTTTCCGCATCGAAAGAAATGTGGACGTCGAACAATCCCTGGCGAGAGAACAAACTCGCGGCGCGAACGGCTTTCAAAAACTCGTCGCGCGGCAACACGGCCTGAGTATTGAACGTTTTTGGGATGATGTCCTGGTACGGAGGAAATTTCCCCTCAAGAAGTCTCGTAACAAGTTCGACGCTTCCATAAGACATTACGAGTTGATTGTCCGTAAAACTCAACGATACTTCCTGCGCGCCTTGAATGTCATCTTTATATCCGGAAATAATACGTGAAATCTCCTGCATGGATCTGCTTGGGACTATGCTTATAGATTCGCCCTGTGAGTCCCCGGATAGCGGCAAGCGACACTCTGAAAGACGATACGAGTCGGTTGCGGCAAAGGTTACCCCTTTCGCGTCACCGTCGGTTTTGAAAAAACACGCCACGCCGCAAAGCTCCGGCCGTGATTCGGATACTGACGCTGAAAAACAAACTTGTTGCAAAGCTTTTTTCAAATCCGCCGCAGGCAAATTATACCCCTTTGATTTAGTCATCTTCGGCAACAAAGGAAATTCGCTTGCCGGCAATCCTCGAAACACGGTCTCCTTCTCGTTAGAACGAACCTCGAGACCCTCTTCGGTAAGTTGGAGCTCGACCTTCCCCGAAGGAAGCAGTGAAACGTAGTCCAATAAAAGTTTTGCCGGAACGCTGTATTCACCCTCCGCCTCAACCTTCCCACGAACAAAACAGTTTATCGCTATCTCCAAATTGGTTGCCGACATCTTCAACCCGCCTCCTTCTGTTTTTATAAGCACGTTTCCTAACACAGGAAGATTTATATTCTTCCCTGTTATGTGTGAGACCATGTTTAGTCCCTGAACCAGATTTTCTTGAGTACATGCAAATCGCATACCGGTGTTTCTAATAAGATTAGATAAATATATTTAATTCGTAGTCGTAGTAGAGCGTGTGGATAGTGTGCAGAAGTGGCGGGGGCCTCGTATTACATTAGTGGAATAGACCGGAAGTTGTCCCACGCGGCTGGGAATGAAGCATGGATGAAACCATATTGGTTGTGGAGAGCGTCGGCGACTTCTGAAGCCAGTCCAACCTTATGCGTAGGTTTCCCACATGCTTACACAGACTTATCCAGCGTGTCCGGTTGAGTAAAGTTTTTCTCGAATCAGTGAAAGGTCGCGCTTGAGCTGCTCATCCTTTTTCAACAGGTCGTTAATTTTTGAACAAGCGTGCATTGCGGTTGTGTGATCTCTTCCGCCGAGGTGATCGCCGATAGCCGGGTATGAACACTTCGCTTCATTGCGGAGGAGAAACATCACGATTTGTCGCGGGAAAGCAAGTCGTTGTTCGCGGCTTTTGCCAAGTATTTCGTCGATAGTGATGTCGTAATACGTGGTTACGATCTCCATCAATCTGCGCGGCGTTATCGTTCTTTTCGGTATTGAAGGTATGTAGCTTTGGAGCAGCGATTGCACCGATTCTAGCGATGGCGCGGTGTTCTTAAACTGGTGATAAGCCAGAATTTTGTTTAACGCGCCTTCCAGTTCGCGGATGTTTGATTGGATGGTGCCGGCGATATAGCGAAGGATCTCGTTTCCGAGCGCGGCTTGTTTGTCGCGCGCCTTGGCTTCGAGTATCGCGACGCGAGTTTCAAAATCAGGACTTGATATGTCGGTTATCATTCCCCACTCGAAGCGCGAAAGAAGCCGGTTTTCCAATGCTTGTATGTCTTTCGGCGGGCGATCGGAAGTAAGAACGATTTGTTTATCGGCCTGGTGAAGCTCGTTGAAGGTGTGAAAGAACTCGTTTTGCGTTTCTTCCTTGCCTGAAAAGAATTGTATATCGTCCACCATCAGAACGTCAGCGTTTCTATAAGTATCCTTGAATGAATTGATTCTGCCGCCGCGAACCGCCTGGATGAACTCGTTCGTGAACCGTTCACTTGTCACGTAAAGGACTTTTTTGTTGGGAAATGCGCTTTGCACGTGGCGACCGACGGCGTGTAAAAGGTGCGTCTTGCCAAGTCCGGAACCGCCGTAAATGAAGAGCGGGTTGTAAGTTTTGCCCGGTTTGGCAGCAACGGCCATTGCCGCGGCATGCGCAAGCTCGTTTGCTTTGCCGACGATGAAATTTTCAAATGCATACCGTGGATTGAGCCCGGCTTCGGATCGAGGATCCTGCGACCGCTCTTCGTCCTGCTGAACTATTGGGTATGTTACGCACTCCGCAGCATCTTGCTGGATCAGGTGAGGAACCGGAGTGGTGTTTTTTACTTCCACCCGATAGTGGAGCTCTCTGACGTTTTGTGAAGTTACATTGCGTAGCGCGCGCACGATCGAGTCGTGATATTTTTTTTCCAGCCACGCTTTTGTGAAAGTATTCGGTACGCACACAATCGCTTTTCCATCATCAAATGCCGCGATAAACGTATTTTTGAACCAAGTTGTGAAGTTCGCCTTTGTCAGGGTTAGCTCGAGCTCCCCCAGCACGGCGTTCCAAGTTTCGGCTAGTTCCATAAAAAAATGAGAACGATTGAGTTGTTTAAGACCCTAAGATATCAACAGTCGCGTGATAATTAGTCAAAATGTGGATAACTAGTGGACAAAAGTAATATCTTTTTGCATAATATACCCATCACACCGTCATTGCGAGGAGCTAACAGGCGACGTGGCAATCTAATCAATGTAAATCATTTTCTAATAAACAGCATGCCAAAACGTACATACCAGCCAAAAAAGCGCCGATACGCCAAGGTTCACGGCTTCATGTCGCGAATGAGCACCAAGCAGGGCAAGCAGGTTCTTTCTCGCAGACGCGCAAAAGGAAGAAAGCGAATCGCCGTCAAGACAGCGAGATAATTTGGCTCTGTTAAGCTAAATTACCGTGTTAAAGAAACCAAATCGATTAACACACGCCAAGGATTTCAAGAAACTTGGCGTTTTTGGACGCTCGGTTTTCGGTCCGTTTATGACCATGCGCGTCATGTCCGTCAATGGCATTGGTCCGAAAGTCGCGTTTATCACCTCAACAAAGGTAATGAAGCGCGCAGTTGACCGGAATCGAATAAAGAGACGGATGAGAGCGATAATTGCCGGTGAAATGGCGAAAATCCCAAAGAATCTCCACGTATTGTTCATTTTGAAGCCGGAAGCTCTGAAGACGACAAAAGTGGAACTGGTTGCGGAAACCTCAAGATTGCTAGGAAAAATCGAAGAAGCGCTAAAAAAACCGGCAACATTGTCGCCGAGAGCTAGAAAGATTCGAGATAAACGAAATACTACTGCCAGATCCTCCCCCTTAAGATAAGGGGGAGTTAGAGGGGGTTATGAACCGTGAGTAAATAGTTCCAATCATGTTCTCTCTACCAAGAAAAATAGGCCAAGCCCTCATAGTCATATACCAACGAACGCTCTCCCCTGATCACGGACCACTTTCGAGATTTTTTACATACAAAGTTTGCAAATTCGAACCCACATGCAGCGAATACGGCTATGCCGCACTAGGCAAACACGGCCTAATCAAAGGCTCGTGGATGACCTTTTTGCGGATATTACGCTGCAACCCATGGTCGCATGGAGGCGATGATCCGGTTTTGTAATCGTTTACTCCGCCGTCACAGCTTTTTTCTTCAAGATTTCAATCGTTTTCCGGTTTCTCATCTGCGCTGCCACATAGTCACGATATTCGGGGGATGAGACGCGGTCGCGAGTTTCTTTGTCTTTTACTCCGGTGAGGATACGGTCGATTTCTTCTTCCAATTCTTTGTCCGGTACCTCGACTTGTTCGCGTTTTGCGACTTCCTTAACGAGGACGGCGGCTTGCACGCGTTCGATCGCTCGCGGCACCATATCCATTTTCATTTCGTCGACAGTCTTTTTGAGATGCGACATGTAATCTTCCATTTTCATTCCTTGATGTTCTGCCGCATGTTGCAATTCGTTCCACATTTTTCGCACTTCTTCGTTAACGAGCAAATCCGGAATTTCTGAAAACCTCGAACCTTTAACAAGTTTTTCAAGAAGCTCGATTTCCGCAGACTCCTCCGCTTTTTGCTCGGCTTCATTTTTGAGGTTCGAGAGCAGTAGTTCACGAAGTTTTTCGAGAGATTCCACGCCGAGTGATTTTGCGAATTCCTCGTTGACTTCAGGGAGTTTTAGCTCGAAAACTTCTGTCGCGGTTACCGTAAAATCCGCCGATGATCCCGCCAGCATTTTTTGATAGTGTTCCTTGGGAAAACTCAAAGTAAATGTTTTTTCATCGCCTTTTTTGAGTCCCACAAGCTCATCCGAAAACCCCGGAATGTAGTGAGCTTCGTTAAGATAAATGCGGTATCCCTTGGCAGCTCCGCCCTCGATAGAAACTCCGTCTTTCTTAATATCCATGTCGATCACTACAAGATCGTCTTTCGTGGCGGCGCGATCCGTCACTACCTCCGCGCGTCTCATTTTTCGCAAGTCCTCGATCGCATGATCGAGCTCTGATTCTTCAACTTTACGCACTGTTTTTTTCACCAAAGATTCTTCATACGGAAGTAGATTCAACACTTGTGGCATGACCGTGGCAATAACCGTGAATTTCATTTCCTGTCCCGGCACAAGCTGCTCAACCGAAACTTCCGGCGAGCCCAAAGCGTCGATTTTATTTTCTAAAATCGTGTGCACGTATCTGTTTCGCACGATCCGTTCCAGCGCCATTTCCCAGATTTTCATTTCGCCAAAATTTTGTTTGACGACATCGTAAGGCGCCTTTCCCGGGCGAAATCCCTGAATAGGTTTTGCGGTTTGAAGTTCCTCCGCCGCCTGTTCGATAAATGGCTTTGCTTCTTCGGGAGTCACGGCGAATTTCATTTCCACGCGAGACTGCGGAAGATTGGTGATGATTGGTTCTTGCATAAAAGTCAGCCGACAATAACCGAAAACTCAATTAGAGTCAACGAGCGGGCGATTGTCTTACCGTCCATAATATTCGGATGTTGGACACCCGTGATTTGTGTCCCCGTAGGGGCGGGCTTGTCCCGCCCTCCCCGTTTGGTTGCGAGCAGTTGATGGTTATATTGAAAAAGCGGTCCGTTGTGGCTTGGGACCGCTTGAGCGTCGTCTTCAGTCTGGGAGCGTATTTTTTTCTTGGTTCCCGGGATCCGCGTAAGGTGCGATTTTGTCCAGTTCGGCAATGATGTTTTGCGCTTCATCGGCATTGGAAGAGAAGAGCATTGCCGCTTTGGCCATCGCGCTAATGAAGCGCTGTTTTTCCGCATTGCTCGCTTCTCGCAGCTCGGTTACCGCCTGCTTGTACTCGCACTTCGCCTGCATGAGCAGAACCGGGTGGTTCGCGAACAGGTTCTTCAAGATGATTACGCAGGCCAGCGAAAGGCATCTTCGCTCGAGTGAGACGCGCCTGAAGTGATTCAACGCGCCTTCAAGGTAGTCGCTCCTCTGCGTCAAGCCGGCCAGTTGAATGTGGCCGAAGCACGGCATGGCTTCGTCGCAGTCAAGAGCTGCGGTTTCGAACGCCTCCGCGTAGATTCGACCAAGACCGGGAGCTCCGCGCTCGTAGAAGAGCAGGATGGCCACGAGGCACACTTGAGCCGCTATGCGTTCGTTTCGCAGCCTCGAGATGAATCGGATCCCACGCGATGCGTCGATGTCGGCGATCGCTTTCGCCAATCGAGATACGAGCTCGATGGGAATATTGTTTTCGCGGCACGCGTTCAGTCGCGAGACCAGTTCTTCGACGTGTTTCACACTCACCTCATGCGTGTTGTTATAGGAAGGAACGGAAGGATCAAGATAATACAAAAAAGACGCCCTGTCAATGCGCCTTGCCGTCCTAAATATTCGGATGTTGAACATCCACGATTTGTGATTCCGTAGGGGCGGGCTTGTCCCGCCCTCCCCGCATTTCCAACCGTAATCGGTTGCCGTACCGTCAACGACGGATGTGTTAATGCGATTCGGTCGGCTGACCGAATCAGGGCGGGACAAGCCCGCCCCTACCGGATATACCCCAACGGGTTCACTCTTTTTCCGTTCGTGTACACTTCAAAGTGAAGGTGAGACCCCGTGGATCGTCCGGTGGATCCCATCATTGCGATCACTTGTCCGCGAGTAACCTGATCGCCGACTTTTACGAAAAGTTTTGACGCATGCGCGTAACGCGTGACTATTCCATTCGGATGTTTGATAAGTATTTGTAATCCGTATCCGCCCGAATTCCAACCGGCAGTCGTCACCACTCCGTCATACGCGGCGTATAGCGGCGAAGTCAAGTTTCCGTCTATATCCAATCCCGTGTGGCGCCAGCCGTAGTATTGCGTGATCACGTGGCCGGGCGTGGGCCAAAGTAATTTTGTCTTTGCGAGACTGCCGGTATCGGCATCCGCCGGTTTTTTTGTGGATTTAACGTTAGCGCCCGCCGTTGATTCTTGAGAGCGTCCGGAAATCGCCAAGAAAGTTTGTTCAGGCCGCGGTATGATCCCGTTCGGGATCATGATTTCTGTTCCGATCGCCAGAGATGTTTCATCCTGGATCATGTTGAACTCGCGGATTTCCGTTTCGTTGCCTTCGTACTTTTTAGCAAGTTTGGAAATCGTATCTCCCTTTTTGATCGCAACGAGAACTCCGGATACGGGAGGGATTTTTAACGAGTCGCCGGGTCGGATGTATTGCCGTTCCGAAAGCGAATTGCTGTAAAGAACGGTTCCGACGTTGACGCCGAATTGATGCGCGATAGATGCGAGCGTGTCTCCTTGCTTAACAATATACGTCTCGGTCTTTGTTCGCGGCGCGCTCGGCCCTTCGGAAGCATCAACTTGGATCATGGCGCTTATCGTTCCGGGTATGGAAAGACTGGCGATTTGTTCTTCTTCGCCGTAGTCAAAGTCGATATGAGGCACGGCAACCAGCGTACCCGGCTCTGTGTACATGGCAAGAGAGGGCTCCTCCTCGCGCGCCACTTCCTGCACGATCTCGATCTCCGAGTTGGTGGCGAGCGCGTATAGAAGACTGTTTTGCCCGACGTCTTGCGCCTGCGCGCTTCCGGCTCGAAGGTTAAGCAAAAGCGTGGCTGCGCCGGCGGCTCCGAGCACTATATGAAAAAGATATTTGTTGCTTACAAAAAATAGAGCGAAACCGCGTGAAGGCATTACGGTTCGTCGTAATCGCAGTCGCGCCATGATGATGACGCGATATATAGGGACAACAAATGCGCGTAGAAAAAATGATCCGACTGGCGTCAGGAATTTGGCAATATACTGAAACGTGCGTTCAGCGCTTTTTTTCAGCACCCGGATCGCTCGAAAGAAAACGATCGCGGATTTTGTGGCAAATTGTTTTATATTGGATGTGATAGGATCCTCTTCTGCGAGATGCGGACGGCCGATTATCGCTCCGTTTCAGCCGAATGAACGACCATGCCCGTTCTCGGTTACAGTAAGGTGCGGAAATTTGAGCCAAAAAACGTTATCAAAAATACGCGGTTTGGTCAACGGATTACCGATATTAGTGCTTAACCAAGGCATTATTTCGATGTCAGCAGGTTGGCGGATTTTCACACTGACGGCTAATTGACTCTCGTGGCAAGTTCGCGATAACAGAGGGCTTCGTTCACGTGCGCGTCACCGATTACGTCGCTTCCTGCCAAGTCCGCGATGGTTTGGGACACTTTGACTGTCCGAAAGTATGCGCGCGCCGACAATTTGTACCGGCTCACGGCTTTTTCCAGGATGTCGCTCGCGGAAGTATCCAGGCGGACATGTCTTCGTACGTGGTCGCTTGTGAGCTCCGCATTCGTTAAGACGCGAGTTTCCGCAATACGCGACGATTGGCGTTCGCGCGCCGCCTGCACCCTCGTTCTAACCGCGGCTGACGATTCGCCTTCTTCAAGCGATACGAGGCGATTGGGAGGAACTTTCGGAACTTCGATCAGAAGATCGATTCGATCGAGGAGCGGTCCGCTAAGCCGTTTTCGATATTTAGCCATCTGCATTGGCGAGCAAACGCACTCTTGATCCGGATCGGTCGCGAACCCGCAAGGACATGGATTCATCGCGGCTACGAGGAGGAAGCGCGCAGGAAACGTTACCGTTCCATGCGCGCGGGCAACGGTTACCATGCCGTCTTCAAGCGGTTGCCGAAGCGTCTCAAGAACATGGCGAGGAAATTCGGGAAATTCATCCAGAAAAAGAACGCCTCTATGCGCAAGCGAGATTTCTCCGGGTTTTGGTATAGTTCCACCGCCAATTAGCGAGGCGCTGCTCGCTGAATGATGAGGAGATCGAAAAGGCCTGACGCGCATTACGCCGTCGTTCGGCAGCGTCCCCGCTATGGAATGAAGTCTTGTCACCTCGATAGTCTCGTCTTGCGTGAGAGACGGAAGAATAGTGCGGAAAGTTTTTGCGAGCAAAGTTTTTCCTGCGCCCGGCGGACCGTTTAACAATATATTGTGGCCGCCAGCTGCGGCGATTTCGAGCGCCCGCTTCACGTGTTCTTGTCCGCGTATGCTTCCAAAATCAAAATCACGATTCAGTGGCGGCGCATCATCCATTATCTCTCGCGAGTACGTCGGGATCGGAGTTGTTCCGGAGATATGGTTGACCACATCGCTAAGCGACGTTGCTCCATGAATGCGAATGCCGCTGACAAGCGACGCTTCTTGAGCGTTTCCTTCAGGAACTATGAGCTCTTTCACGCCCTCGTCCTTTGCGAGAAGCGCGGTCGAAAGAGCGCCAGGAACAGCGCGAAGTTGGCCATCCAGCGCAAGTTCGCCGACCATAAGCCGTCTTGATTTTTCATCATCGGGGAGATCTCCGTGCGCCACGAGAATACTTATGGCAATTGGGAGATCGAATCCTGTCCCATATTTGCGGAGATCCGCAGGCGCGAGGTTGATCGTAACTCTAGTCCTTGGAAACGAAATTTCCGAATGGCGCATGGCGCTTCGAACGCGCTCGCGCGCTTCTTGCACGGCGGTATCGGGCAATCCAACCACATTGAAAGCCGGAAGCCCCGGTGAAATGTCGCACTCGACATGCACAGGATGGCCCTCAATTCCAAGAATAGAAGATGTAAGAACTTTTGCGGACATAGTTGGTGAGTCCCAGTCCGTACCTATATATACCGCTACGTTGTTTTTTGATTGTTGTCAATAATACTACCTCCATGTGGACAAGGTACCAGGTACGTACCTGGTACCTATGAGTTCGCAGGTAGTAAAAAACCCCGAGGGCGGGGTTTGTGGGTCGGACTATTTATTTGTCCGAATGAGTAGCCGGTTTTTCTAGCGGTTGGACTCGCGGTGTGGTTTTTTGGAGATCCGGACCTCGATCAGGAATCATCTCCTCCGTCACACCCTTGTAGTTCTCGAGATGCCGTTCCGCCCAGAGAGTCACTTCACTATCGTAGATCGTAGCGAAGCCAGGAAGTATCTCTGATAACGCCCTGAGTTTCTCGTGGCTACGGCGCAGCGTGTGTACGAGAATGCGAAGGTTGCCCTTGGTGTTGTACTCGTGTAGCGCGTAGAGCAGATAGTCCATGCGCTCTACGGCTTCGAAGATCGCGGCTTCGGTTCGATTCTCGGTCGAAAGCCGCTCGATGCGTTCGCGGCTTTTTTCGTCGAAATTCGTGTTCTTGTCCACGAACTGGAGCAGGAAGTGATCGAGAAACATGTCGCGCAAATGAGCCGGGAAAGTCTCGATGAGTTTGTTGAAGGCCACGAGCTCCTCGGCATCCGAGGCAGCGGTTTTTTGATCGTAGACCACGTCATGTCCGATTTCGGCGCACACCACTTCCCCGATGTCATGCACGGCCAGAGCGCCCAACACCATCGCGGCGTCGATCTCGTGAATACCGTGTCGTCGTTCTGCCTCCAGAACTACTTGTGCCACAAGTTGAATCGAAGCGGTGTGCGCCAGCGTGGTTTGACTGCGCGAGCCGCTGGACGTTTGGTAGTTCGTCCAGCGCCGCACCTTCTCCAAATCGCGTTCGACGACAGGCAGCAAAGAGCAAAGCTCAATGAGCAGATTCATCCAGCCCTCCTAGTTTGAAAGAACCGATCGTTAGCCTCTCATGCCTCCAGTGAACGATCAAGTTTAGTATTTTTTTGTATCAACACGTATAGGAAGATTCCTAAAAATATCGCGATGTCCGCAACATTTATTGCCGATCGTCCAAAAAGCAGCAGCCAGTCATAAACATATCCGTATTGAAGGCGGTCCCAGAGATTTCCTATTGCGCCGCCAAGGATCAATATTAAAGGTAAAGCCATCTTCATGGATTGTTCACGCCACGCGCGGAGTATTCCAAATCCGATCAACACGATCGCGGCGAGTGTCGCGACCATGATCCCGATAAATGGGATTGGTATGTTCGCGATGATCCCGTAATTGCGGTGTTCGACGGTTTGGATTAAGCCGCCTAAAAAAAACTTCCCGCGCAAAGCGGGATTAATCATAAAAGTGTATTTTGTAATCCTGTCTAAAATCACCAGGATGTTCAGGGTGGCTATAGAAATAACAACGCCTCTTCCTCGATCGGAAATCACATTTCTTGCGTGAGAAGCTTTTTGCAGTCGATACAACTTGACGATGCCGGCCGCGCGTCCAGTCTTTTTATATCGATTTCCTTTTTGCAGTATTTGCAGATTCCGTAAGTTCCATCGGAAATTGATTTCAATGCTTTATTAACGTCGCGCAATTCAGTCTCCAGCTTCGCCTCGATTGAGAGATCGTCAACATACTCCGTAACTTCGGCCGCGTTGTCTTCTTCAGAGTTGCCGCCGGACTCCGGATAAGTGGCATCCGGTTTATTCGGGTCTTTTGATCCCAACTCCGCCAACTCCTGTTCAAGCCGGTTTTGTTCTTCAAGAAGACGTTGTTTGTATTGGCCAATCTGTTCTTCAGTCATATCAAAAGTAGTTTATCGGGATACGTGGGTTTAAGCAAGTATTTTCGCTCTATAACAAACTGGGTTGTGCAAAATTCAAAAACTTCGCTAAACAAAGACCGGTATTCAATTTTCCTATCCAGATTGAAATAAATTCATTCTGTCATCCCCCCAAAAGCGTTCGGGGGGATCCAGATAGTGAAGAATACATTTTTTAATCTGGATTCCCGTCTCCACGGGAATGACAATAATGCAAGAATTTCGATAGAAACATCACATTGTTTGATATAAAGCGGTTTTTTCCATAAATAGAACTTACGCTAAAGCTCTGCACAAATCGAAAAGCCGCGGGTGGCCCTAATGCATAGTGCGCAAATATGGCTTCGCGGCTTTAGGCCTGGACGGGGGTCTGTTTCGTGAGAATGGTGCGCGGCTAGGCCGGCGCGAGTTCCGCGGACTGCGGAGTTTTCCATTTACGATGTGGACACCTTGTCATCTAGGCTTGAGAAAAGGACTGCTGCTTCGACCAAACCCTGGTGGTACTCCTAACGAATCGGATGGATCCGTATATTTCCCTTTTTGAGGGCGGAGAGTGCACCGACGAGGTTTTGATTTGGTTTTTGATTTCTTGTGATCCAGGCATGGGCTGCCGGATCGGGGGTCAAGTCAAAGCTTAGAACCGATGTCCGTGAGAATTACGGGCTTCGGCCCAGTACAGTGAAAGGTGCGAGGTGCGCCGACTCGTCGATCGGCAATGTGCTGAAAGAACGCTGAAGGTACAAATACTTGCTTACATATAATACCGTTTTTTTGCGAAGTTATCAACCATCACCCTGTGGAAATCTTTACAGACGGCTGAAGTTAGCAAAGAAAATCGCTTATCCACATTCTGTGAATATGTGGAAAAGTATCGTATAAAAATGTCATTGCGAGGAGGTTTGTGCGACGTGGCAATCTTTTGAAAAAGATTTACTTTTAATGATTGCCGCGTCGTTGCTACTTCTCTCAATGACGGAATTGAGTATTGCTTAAAAGCAAACGCTCAAATATCCACCATCTTCAATGAAGATGATGCCCTCGCTCTCTGTTTCGGTCATTAATCCGATCTGTTTAACTAGATTTGACGTTGTTTTTTTATCAAAAGCTGCGATTGCCGTGCCTTTGCAGGCTCCAAGAAGTTGATGAATTTCATCAAATGCATTGGAATCGCCCAAAATTGCTGTATTCGACTTAAATTGCAGCGCCTTGCCGCCGGGCAGATCCCATGTTTGAGATGTTGATTGGGCGATTGCATTCATTGGCAGTCTTAGTTCGTTTAAAACCGTTCCATCGGGAAGCGAGTATTGGCGGTCATTCGTGAGTCCATACCCACCGGCAATAAGCGAACGAGTGGAGGACGTGAGAGTTCCGTCGAATTCAAAGTAAAATGAGGTCGTTTTATCATCCGTGTTAGCCCAAGCCACCGCTCTTGGAGGCGTGTCAAGAAAAACTCCAAGACCCTGCGCTCTAAGTATTGGCTCAATGAGTAGCCAAGAGCCGGGCACGGCCGAAGCTCTGATGAAATTATCTCCGCGATATCCGTTTTCTTGAGTAATTTGGTTTGGAAGTTGCAGATTCGTTTTAATCACGGAATCGCTGATCGTACCGCCGACTCGAAGATCCGTTTCAAATCCTGCGTTAGACCATGCGTCTATTTTTCCGGGCCAAAGCTGGATCCATGCGCGCGCGGCATAATCAGACCATCCTTCTACTAATGACCTTATGGCGACAAACTCGACTCGGTCGTCTTCTCTATCGGATTCCAAATTCCAAATTCCTGAAGTGATCCCATTATTCGATCCGATCCCTCGGATCGAGACCGTAAAAGGAGAGACCTTTCCGTCGTCAAGTTGCGCTAGTCCTAGAAAAATGGGGGAGTGTGGCGATTTCTTTAGGTTGTCCTGCCAGAGCACGGGAGCGCTTTCAGGAATATCGGTTCCAGGCCTTACGTACGCGAGCAGGTATGTGTTTGAAGGAAGAGGAAACGAATTTTGCCACAGCGATACGATAATCCCAAAAATTATTCCCGCGAGGAGAATGGCAGCGGAAATAATCGCGATCCAGAGTCCGGATCGATTTTTCGACACGCCATAAGCAAGAAGAGCGCTGCCCTTCGGGGTCGAGTCGTGAATTATCTGATCTGACATGCCTGGAAGGTCGTCTATCTTCCGAACGGTCTGCGTCCGCCGGATCCGCCGTTTTGCGGTCGCGGTCCTCTTCGCTCCGGACGATCGTTTTCGCCTTCCGTCGGCTTCCAGTTCGGATCAAGTCGTTTGATTGACAGGTTGACGCGTCCCATTGAATCGATTTCGTAAACTTTGACGGAGACCATGTCGCCGATCTTTAAAACATCCGTGACCTTGTCGATTCTGTGCGGCGCGATTTCGGAAATATGAACAAGTCCTTCCTGTTTCGGCAGGATTTCCACGAACGCTCCAAAGTCCATGATGCGCGTGACGGGTCCCGTGAACACTTCCCCAACCGAGATTTCATGAGTGAGCTGCTTTACCCAGTCCACGGCTTTTTGCATTCCTTCAGGATCGACGGATGTGATCATTACAAGTCCGTCGTCTTCGATATCGATCTGGACGTTACATTCGGCGATAATCTCGTTGATTATTTTTCCGCCGGGCCCTATTACGTCGCGAATGCGTTCAGGATTGATTCTCATAGACACGATTCGCGGCGCCCACTTGGAAAGATCCTCGCGCGGTTTCGCTATGCAAGCTTCTATCGTCTCGAGCACGCGCAGTCGCGCGGCTTTTCCTTGCGTCAAAGTTTCATGAACCACATCCATCGGAATTCCACTGCACTTGGTGTCCATCTGCATAGCGGTGATTCCGTTTTTCGTTCCCGCGATTTTGAAATCCATTCCGCCATCGCCGTCTTCCAAATCTTGAATGTCGGTGATAACGCGGTATTTTCCATTTTTTTCATCGCTCGCCATTCCCATAGCGATTCCTGCAACTGGCGCGGAAATCGGAACGCCCGCGTCCAATAATGCAAGCGTTGATCCGCATGTGGCTCCCATGGATGAAGAACCGTTTGATCCGAGAACTTCTGACACCACGCGAATCGTATAAGGAAAACTTTCCCGATCAGGAAGAACGGGCATAAGCGCGCGTTCCGCAAGAGCTCCATGGCCTATTTCGCGCCGGCCGGGTCCGCGATTCGGTTTTGTTTCTCCAACTGAATAGCTTGGGAAATTGTAGTGGTGGAAAAAGCGCTTTTTCATTTGATATTCCATGGTATCAAGCGTCTGTTCCATTCCGGGACTTCCGAGCGTGATAGTGGATAACACTTGAGTGGATCCGCGTTCAAAGAGTCCCGATCCGTGCGTGCGCGGCACTATTCCGACGTTCGCCGTGAGCTTTCGGATTTCATCCAACGCGCGACCGTCTGCGCGGCGACCTTCTTCCAAAATCATGCGCGATACTTCCGTGTCCGCGAATTCGTCCACGATTTCCATCGCGATTTTTTTATTTTCTTTCGAGAGCTGTTTCTCCGTAAGATTCGCCTCAAGCGCAGCTTTCAATTTTGCGACTGCGGATTTTCTATCCGCTTTTGTCATGAGTGGTTGCGCAAATAGTGTCGTTGCCTCGGCCGATTTCATGAACTCGCGCGCAGCTTTGTGCAATTCTTCTCGCGCAGCGATATCCGCCTTCTGCTCGTCTGTTTTTGGCGCGAACGGTTCGAGTTTTTTCTTTCCAACCGCAGCTTGGACTTTTGAAATCAAATCAACGACAGGCGTAATCTGCTCATGCGCCCACGCGATAGCCGTCTCCATTTCAGCTTCCGAAATCTGATTTGCGCCGGCTTCGACCATTATTGTTTTTCCGTTTCCTCCCGCAACAACGAGGTCGAGATCGCCGGTGTTAACTTCGCCGTATGTCGGATTCAGAACGAGCTTTCCTTCTTTGCGTCCGATGCGGACAGCGGCGATCGGTCCGTTCCAAGGAATATCCGAAATCGCGAGCGAGCAAGCAGAGCCAATGAGCCCCGGAACGTCGCCGTCATTTTCTTGATCGTGTGAAAACACGGTGGCAACGACCGCGATGTCGTTTCGCATTCGGTCGTCGAAAAGCGGGCGGATGGCGCGGTCGATCAAGCGGCCTGAAAGGATCGCCTCGTCCGTCGGTCGGCCCTCGCGTTTTATGAAGCGAGATCCTTTGATGCGGCCGGCGGCGTACATGCGCTCTTCAAAATCCACTTGCAACGGAAAGAAATCCAATCCTTCGCGCGCGCCGCCCATGGTGGCCGTGCAAAGGACGACCGTGTCGCCATACCTTACAACGCAGGAGCCGTTCGCCTGTTGCGCCAGTTGGCCTACGCTAATGGAGAGGGTGCGTCCGCCCCACGTAATCGAAAACTCTTTTTGTTCGGACATATCGGATGAACAAGGCGCTCATCCCGAGACTAAATCTGCATTGGCAGATCGGTGTCTCCGGACGAACAACCTAAAAAATAATAATGTTTTTACATTGATGTTTTATGCTAAAACGCGCGTTTTGTCAAAACGTGACTTTTATCCGTTTATCGCCGCGAGCTGCCGGAGTCCTTTCCTCGCCGCTTTCCTCCATTTTAGACGCTGCACGCTGTCCGGCCCTAATAAGGTATTTCTTCGAGGATGAAAGGTCATAAAAATGATCGACGCACTCGCGAAGCTGGCTGTTTGTCGACTCTCCGAAAGCCGCAACCTCAACCATGACGCCTCGTCCATGAAGATATTCCACCAGAGGCACGAAGTCGCCGTCTCCAGTCAGAAGAATGATAACATCGACTTTTTCAGAAAGTTTTACGGCATCGATCGCCATCCCAACGTCCCAATCTGCTTTTTTCGCGCCGGATGAATACTCTTGAACGTCTTTGATTTTCGGTTCGATCTTCGATTCTATAAGCGCATCGAAAAACGCCGACTCTTCACCGGTTTTTGATTTAGCAACATACGCGATGGCGCGGATAAGCGGCCTTCCGTCCACCATGTCTTCCACCGCTTTCCCGAAATTCAAACGCGCGCCATGCAAGTGCTTGGCCGAGTGATACATATTTTGCGCGTCAACAAGAACGGCAACGCGCTGCGCGGGGTGTTTGATCATAAAAATTGTACGAATCGCGAACACTTCTTATTTAGAAAGACGTAAAAACGTATTGAAACGCGACTCGACAATAATAGAATAGCAGAAAATTGCTATTCTGTCAATAAAATCTGCGGAAAAGGTCTACGAAAGTACGAATCTTAAACGAAAATACGAATATACTCAGCAATGAAATCTTTTCGTATTTTCGTAGACCTCTTGCTAAATCTTCAGTTTGCTCATCAGCTCGTCGTACGCTTTTGCGTCCTCGCGCTTCAGATACTTCATGAGTCGGCGGCGTTCTCCTACTTTTTTTATCAAACCGCGGCGCGAGGAAAAGTCTTTCTTGTGTCCGCGGAGGTGTTCTGTCAGATCCCGCACCTCTTCCGTTAGAATGGCGATCTGCACTTGCGGCGACCCCGTATCCGTAGGATGTGTCTTATATTTCTCAATTACGCGCTTTTTCTTATTTGCGTCCAACATGTTTTTGTCGGAACCGAGCGCCCACGAGCGATCCTTGCGGATCAACTCTTGGGCGTGCGACCCCGGATTCGCGTCTCATCCAGCCGAAGCCGAACGGACGTAGGTGATTAAATGTAGCGAAAACATACCAAAAGCATTGACATACGTCAAGAAGTCTGGCAGCTGTATATATGGAGGAAATCATACAAACCTCGATCCCCGAGGAAAGGATTGAGGCGAAAATCTATCTCATACGGGGCAAGAAGGTCATGTTGGATCGCGACTTGGCTTTACTTTACGGTGTTACCACTAAAGTTTTGAACCAAGCAGTGAAGAGGAATATTGAACGGTTTCCTGATGACTTTATGTTCAATTTGTCGCTAAATGAAGCGCCAAACTTGAAGTCACAAATTGTGACTTCAAACTCGGGGCATGGAGGGAGGCGAAAACCGACATTTGCTTTTACAGAGCTCGGCGTTGCCATGCTTTCCAGTGTTTTGAAGAGTCCACGAGCTATCGCCGTAAATATTCAAATTATGCGGACTTTCGCTAAACTCCGCGATATTCTTGCTAATCACGAGAGTTTGCGTCTGAAACTCGAAGATATGGAAAAGCGCTATGACGAACAATTCCGCAGCGTTTTCGACGCGCTTCGTCGTCTAATCGCGGAAGACGAAGAGCCGAAGCCGGAGATCGGGTTTCATGAATAATTATGAAGTCACGCATCGTGACCTTGAACGTCATTTTCCGACGCATCTGATATAATCATTTGTCATGACAACAAAAAAACTTTCATCGCATCTCCGTCCCTTTCTCGAATATCTGGAAATCGAGAAAGGGCGATCTCCGCTCACTGTGCGGAATTATGATTTTTATCTTCGGCGGTTCATCGACTGGGCGAAAGATCCGGCGATTGATGACGTTGATGCGGAAACCGTCCGGCAATTTCGATTGCATCTCAATCGTCTCGAAGATCCTTATCGCGGCGTACTGAAAAAGAGCACGCAGAATTATCATCTCATCGCGCTTCGGTCTTTTTTGAAGTACCTCTCGCGGCACGACGTGGACGCGTTGGCACCTGAAAAAATCGAACTTGCGAAACAAACTGAAAGTGTAATTAGATCACTTGCTACATCA
>CAZQNT010000011.1:25078-29064 GCA_964595075.1 uncultured Gammaproteobacteria bacterium
GAACTTCTCAAATTTCGCGACCGCGCAATTTTGGAGTTGTTGTTTTCGACAGGAATGCGCGTCTCCGAACTCGCGAACTTGAAAAAAGATCAGATCAATACCGAGCGCGGAGATTTTACAGTGCGCGGAAAGGGAGACAAGACAAGAATCGTGTTCGTGTCGCATCAGGCGAGGCATTGGGTTAAGGGATATCTCGAAAAACGCAACGACGAATCTCCGTTCCTGTTCGTCCGCCATGATCGCGCAGCCGGTGGCGGCAAACGAGACGATGCGCCAGCCCCCATCACGCCCCGTTCCATCGAGCGTCTCGTTAAGCACTACGCGGCCGCGGCAGGAATTCCAAAACACGTTTCACCTCATACGCTTCGCCATTCCTTCGCCACGGATCTCTTAATGAACGGCGCGGATCTTCGCAGCGTACAAGAGCTCCTAGGTCACTCGTCCATAACAACCACGCAGATTTACACCCACGTCACCAACCAACAACTAAAAGACGTTCATCAGGCGTTTCACGCGAAGAGGAGGTAGGTGTTAGTAAAAAATTTGTTTTTCCATTTTTTTCGCTTCTCGCAGGAAAAACTCTTGCCACACTCGATCAGAAATTTTTTTAATGAGCCGCGGCATATCTTCCGCTTCCTTAGCTTTCAAAAACTGCGATCCGAGCTGAAGAGGATCAATATGCCAATCGAATTTTATTTTAGCTTTCTTTAGAAGATCAGGAATGGCGTATTTATTTTTCTTGCAAATGGCATACAGATCAATATAGTCCCTCGCTTTGGTGCGCTGGTAAATTGTAAATAGTTTGTTGACCGCTATGTCAAGCAAGCTGTCAATGGATATGCCGTAACGAATAATGCCTTGGTTGATACGTGAAAAAGGAAAATATGTGAATTCCGTTTTTAGCGTTTCAGTTGAATAGTGAAGGAAGAACATGTTGCGGTTAAAGCTCTGTTGAAAATCGACTTTTTTGAAGCCGAGTTCTTTCCTGTTTTTTTTCAAGAATGTATGGATCGTCAATGGATCAACTTCTTTTTCCGAGAAAAAATCCAAATCCTCAGAATAACGATGATGCAAATAAAACTCTGCGAGCGGCGTTCCGCCGGTTAAATAGAAATAATTGTTCAGCAGACGTTCTTTGCCGAAAATTTCTAGGAATCGGATCTGCTCTTTTGTAAGAATACTCGATGTCATTGCAGAAGCAGCGAGAGAAACGCGCGGCGTGAGGCATCTATTTTCATTTGAGACCAATATTTTTTAACGGCGCTTTTATCCAGTTTTTCATCTCCCAACCCGAAATTAATCAGCTGTTCCAACCGCCAAATAATATATTTTTTCGGATTTTTTTTTAGAACCCGTTCATTCGTGGACCAGTTGTGCATATAGATAATGTTACCATAAAGCAGAGAAAAAGCAATCTTCAAAGACGTTCATCAGGCGTTTCACGCGAAGAGAAGAGAAGGGGAGGAATAAAAAAACACCCTCCGTTTTTGGAGAGTATTTTTTTTGCCCCCGGAGAGAATCGAACTCCCATAACCGGCTTAGAAGTCCGGCGTTCTTTCCATTGAACTACGAGGGCATGTGTAGTACACAAAAGGTATCGCAGAATTGCGATTTCCGCAACAAAAAAACCGACCTCGAGGGAGTTGGTCTCGTGGCCGGCACGTGTTCAGCAGACGCGTTGCGTCGTTTGGGACGCCGGAGGTTCTTCCGCCTCCGCATCTTCTTCTTGATCCGTAGCGTCGCAGGGGACGCGCACGATGTCGAGGATCGCATGATCCAGCGCAATCCCGTCTCGATAACCGATGCCGAGCGCGGCATACGCTTTCGCTCGTTCGGCGAGCGACGTACTGCCGGCGACAAGCGCAATCCACTTGTCCAGATCCGTCTGCGCTTCCGGTGTCATGTGTGCCGGGCTGACCTTGTAGATCTCCGCGGCTTGAGTCGCGCGAGTTGGGAACGATGCGTTATCGCGTCGACCGGTCGCGTTTCTGGATCGGAGCATTTCTACGTAGAAACGGCGCGCCAATCGGTGCGGCGGGTTGTCTGGATCCCGAGTGTACAGGTAGTCCCGGTCGGTTCCGCGCGGAACCGTTACCAGCGTCCCTTCCTCCACGAGGACGGAAAGGATCATCTGCCCGACTTCGCGGCAGTCGACGCCGTTCAAGATGAAGCGCATCAACAGGTTGTTGTAGTCGAGCTGCTTGTCGTCGCCTTGCGGAATCGATGCAAGCGCGAGCAGTACGCCGAGCACGGTCTTCGACATAGCGTCGTTTTTGAATTGGCAGCAAAGCCGTCGAAGCTCTTTATGCGCTTCCTCGTCCGTCACGGTGACGATCCTCTCGATCTCCTCGAGCGTCTCCGGATCTTGGCGAGCCAGGCGCTCCACCGCGCGTTCGGTTTTCGGCGGAACGTGGATGAATACGGTGCGCACGGATTCCTGGCGCGGCTCCTCTTTCTTCGGAGCCAAGTATCTGTTCAAGGCGGTTCCCAGGAACTCAACCTTGTCCGCATGCCGCGAGGACTGTCCGCCGTTGCGCTTTGGGTTGAGAACCTCGATTCGCACGCCTCGGTCGCGCAGGTAGGCGAAAACGGATGGCGGGATTTCGTTCGTGGTGACGAACAGCGCCACGGTCGGATTCGTCTGCTCCACGGTTTCGACGATGATCGCGTGGATTGGGAGTTGGAACGTCGGCGAATTGATCAGTGTCACATCCGCGGTAACCTCGATGGCGTTTGGAAGCTTGGGGATCATCCGGAAACCGGACCACGCCGTGCAGGTCTGTTCGTTGAAGCTCGTGACAGGAATGATCAGGTAGCGGCCAACGACATCGCCGCGCTGCTTGGCGAGGTTGAAAAGCCAGACCGGCTCCACGGGGTAATTGCCGTGCTGTCTCCTGCCGCCTCGAATGTCCTCGAGACTCGCGAACATGAGTACGCGTTCGCGATCTCGCGAAACGAATACCGAACGGCCGTCTGAAAGAAGGTAGTGCTCGGGCTCATCGGCCGTCCGCGCTTCTTCTTCTGACGCAATGAATCGTGCGAAGAACGACATGAGCGCTCCTTTTACCGACGATATGAATTGTGCAAAGAACTTCGATGGCGTCGGTGCCCCATCGGGGGTTATAACTATAGCAAATAACGAGGGATGTCAATAGCGCTATACCGTAAAAAAATGATTGACGCACGGCATTTTCCAACGTATCGTTGAGAAATAATAAGACATTATCCAATATTATGGAGTACATCATTTATGCGCCGTGGGTCATATTTTTTCTCTTACTCACAGTTCGCCAGGTCAATCAATATCAGCGTGGCGTGAAGCTCACGTTCGGTCGATTTAGCGGTCTTGTAAATCCCGGATGGAGGTTCGTGATCCCGATTTTTCAAACCATGAAGAAAGTGGACATCCGCGTGAAGGCCGTGGACGTTCCGGATCAGGAAGCGATTACGCGCGACAACGTTTCGTGCAAAATTAACGCCGTCATCTATTACAAAGTCGTGGACGCGGCAAAAGCCACGCTCGAGGTTGAGAATTTTTGGAGCGCTATCTCTTGGCTTGCGCAGACTACGATGAGAAATGTCGTGGGTGAGTTGACCTTGGACGAACTTTTGTCGCAACGCGATCAAGCGTCAATTCGTATAAAAGAAATCGTGGAGTCGCACGCCAAGTCTTGGGGGCTCGACATCTTGAACGTGGAATTGAAAGACATCTCGTTGCCGGAAGACATGAAGCGCACGATCGCAAAGCAAGCCGAAGCCGAACGCGAACGCCGCGCGGTTATCATCAATTCCGAAGGAGAGGTAAGCGCCGCAGAAAATCTTTCAAAAGCCGCCGCCATACTCGCGCAAAATCCCGCCGCTCTTCACCTCCGCACGCTCAACTCCATCAACGACATTTCAAGCGATCAATCCAACACGGTAGTGTTCGCAGTTCCGCTGGAAGTTTTGAGAGCGTTCGAGAAGTTCGGGAACGGAAATAAATAAAT
>CAZQNT010000012.1:0-1231 GCA_964595075.1 uncultured Gammaproteobacteria bacterium
GCCGGCGCCGGTTACGGCGGGAAGAACAGCCAGGGCAGCGGCATGGTTGACGTCGAGGCGCTAGTCGGCATTCAGCCGGCGGTCACCGACCTGTTCCACTTCGCCGTTGGAGCAGTCACGGAGCAGCGACTCGCTTCTTCGCTGCAGTTCTCCTCGTACGGAGGTTTCGTGGAACCCAAGCTCTGCCCTGGCAACGGCGGAGCGCTCAAGCCGCACCGGTTCTGCTTCGGCCTTCGGCTGACGGCTGAAGCCACGCGCTTCAAGGGCCCGGAGACCGGAAAGGTCTTCACGAGACCCGACGGCAGCGTTGGCCTGAACATCGGCTACGCGTTCATGCCGAAGTAGCGTCGCCGCTTCTACGCACGCCCCTAGTCACTCGACTAGGGGCTTTTAAATTACAATGTGATAAGATCGCGTAATGCCATCATCTTTATTTAATGGAATAATTGGACACGCTGTAATACTTCGTTTTCTTGAGCGATCCGCTTCTAGTCCTACCAACGCCTATCTTTTTTACGGCCCTTCCCATCTCGGCAAGCGGCGCATCGCGGATACGTTTGTTCGCGCTTTGCTCGAGGCGCCGGATGATTTGGATCTTCGCCGACATCCGGACATCGCGTTTTTGGAACCGGCGGAAGGAAAAGTTACAATCGCGATCGACACCGTTCGTGATGCGCGAACGCGAATGTCGTCTCGACCGTCGGTCGGGCGTCGAATGGTGATGTACGCGCCGCAGGCCGATAGGATTCGCGAAGACGGAATGAACGTGCTTTTGAAGGTGCTGGAAGATCCGCCGGCCGGAGGCGTGATCGTTTTTGTTGCAGAAGAAATCTCCGCGTTTCCGGCAACAGTCTTGAGCAGAACGGTTCGCGTTCCTTTTTTTCCCGTACCGCTTCGTGAAATCAAAGAAGGTCTCATCGCGAGCGGTTGTCCGTCAGATCAAGCGGAAACTCGCGCGATCGTATCTCGCGGACGGCCTGGACTTGCGATCGACGACGTTAGACCGGAAGAGTCGCTCGTGAAAGCGTTTCTAAATGCGCGATCACTGGGCGAACGCTTCGGAGTAATCGAGAAGTTATCCGCGCAATGTGGATCAGCGGAAGGTCAGACGGACGAGTGGATTCGCGTTTGTGACGAATGGGGAGAGGTTGTAAGGCGAAATCTCGCGGATGCCCCGACCGAAGCGCTCGTTACGGCAGAAGCTCTCGTTACCGCGCGAAGATTCGTGGGC
>CAZQNT010000012.1:1249-24623 GCA_964595075.1 uncultured Gammaproteobacteria bacterium
TTTCAACGCAAGAACCGCTCTCGCGCATATTCCCCGCGCCGATTTCACACCACATACCGCGGATTTTTTAGCCCGTGTCATTCCAGTGAAGACTGGAATCCAGATCAAAAGGAGTATTCCTCACTGTCTGGATCCCCCCGAAAGCTTTCGGGGGGATGACATTGGGTAGATACGGGGATGACATGGGGGAAATGATGTATACTGTTTGTAATAATCAACAATCTCCAATATATGTCACTTCGTATCAGATCATACGCACGCTTCATTATCCCGTTTGCGGCACTCGTGCTTTTGGGCCAGGGGTGTCTCGGCGGCGGAGCCAAACCGCCCACAGGTCCGGATGCGGGAGTTTGGAAAACGACCGACCGCGGGCTGACTTGGGTGAATAAGAAAGCGCTCGTTACAGGAACTAAAGTCACGGCCGACGTCGCCACGTACGCGGTTACGTCCATCACGCTAGATCCGCAGGATGCGAACGCGGTTTATTTCGGCACGATCGAACACGGACTCGTGTATTCCCTCGACGGTGGAGAGTCTTGGCGACAATCCAAAACTTTGCCGACGGGACGAGTGAACTCCGTGGCCGTGGACTCGAAGAACAAGTGCGTGGTGTACGCTACAATGGCTAACAAGATTTTCAAGACAGAAAATTGTCTTCGTGATTGGGAACAGGTTTTTTTCGACCCGCGAACGGACAAGGCGTTCACGCAGATCGCGGTTGATTGGTTCAATCCGACCATTTTGTACGCCGGAACATCCGACGGGGACGTTTTTAAGTCAGTTGACGCCGGACGCTCGTGGCAGGTCGTGAAGCGAGTCGACGGTATAGCGATAAACACCATCGCGGTGGATTCTCGCGATTCGCGTCTCGTCTTCGTAGGGACGCAAGGAGAGGGGATTTGGAAGACGCAGGACGGTGGCAGTACTTGGCAACAGATAAAGAAACAATTCGGCGAAGATTTAAGCGAAGCGCGAAGAACCACGCAGGTGGTGTTGGATCCGAAAGATTCGAACGTGATTTATAGCGTTTCAAAATATGGGATAATAAAATCCGGAGACAAGGGCGAAACTTGGACCGCGCTTCCGCTCACTTCTCCTCCGGGAAGCATAAAAATCACGTCGCTCGCGATCGACCCGACCGACAGCGCGAAGTTGGTTTATACGGGACCGGCAACGCTCGCGTATTCCTCTGACGCAGGAAATACTTGGACTATTAAAAAACTCCCGACAACGCAAGGCGGATCCGTGTTGCGAATCGATCCTAAAAAAGGCGACGTTATTTATCTCGGCACGCAACCGACCACGAAAAAGTAGGTGCGTCGTTTGACGCTTGGCTCGAAAAATGGCAAGATTGTTTTTGATTTTACATATGGCAAGCCAAATAGATCTAGCCAAGCCGGAATTCGAACAATCTCTTTCGCACTTCGAGAAAGAGCTGTCCAATATCCGTTCAGGGCGCGCTCACGCGTCAATGGTCGAACAGATTCCGGTCGAGGCGTACGGATCGACCATGGAGATGAAAGGCGTTGCTTCCATAAGCGTTCCGGACGCGAGGACGATTCAAATAGAGCCGTGGGACAAGGGACTTGTGAAAGACATCGAAAAGGCGATTCAGGCGAGCGGACTCGGTTTGAATCCTGTTACCGCCGGAACCGTCATACGTTTGATGATGCCGCCGCTTACGGAAGAAAATAGGAAAAACATCGTAAAGATAGTTCATCAGAAGGCCGAGCAGGCGCGCATCTCGATCCGACAGGTTCGGGAACAGATTCGCGATAACATCGGCGCGGATTTTGAAGCAAAGCGCATTTCCGAAGATGATAAGTTTCGTCTGCACGATCAGTTGGATAAAATGGTCGCGGAATACAACAGACGAGTCGAGGAAATGTCCGGGGAGAAAGAGAAAGAAGTAATGACGATATGATCTCACAAGAAAAAAAGATGGATGTTTTGATCTCGCTTTGCAAGCGGCGTGGTTTTATTTATCCCGGCTCGGAAATTTACGGAGGTTACGCGAACACATGGGATTACGGTCCGTATGGAACGGAGTTGAAACGAAACATTCGCGAGGCGTGGTGGAATATGTTCGTTCGACGCAGAGCGGATATGGTGGGCGTTGATACTCCCATCATAATGAATCCAAAAGCGTGGGAAGCGTCCGGGCACATCTCCTCGTTTTCCGATCCTCTCGTGGATTGCAAATCATGCAAACGACGATTCCGCGCTGACCATCTTCTCGAACAGGTTTCTGCGAAGCCCGGATATGACAAGGAAAAACCGATGGATCTGAAAGACGTTCGTTGTCCGGAATGCGGCGGCGCTTTGACCGACGAGCGGCAATTCAACATGATGTTCAAAACGTTTGTCGGAGTCACGGAGGATGATTCGAATGTCGCGTATCTTCGGCCGGAAACAGCAGGAGGAATGTTCGTGGCGTGGAAGAACGTCAGAGATACGGCGCGAAAGCGGTTGCCGTTCGGAATCGCGCAAGTTGGAAAAGCGTTTCGCAACGAGATAACGCCGGGCAATTTTATTTTTAGAACGCGCGAGTTCGATCAAATGGAAGTCGAGTATTTCGTAAAACCGGAACAAGCGCCAGAGGCATTTGAAATGTGGTTGAAGGAAATGAAGTCGTGGGTGGAAGATGTGTTGAAGATATCGCAGAAAAATGTCGAGTACGTTGAGATCGCCGAAAAAGATCGCGCGTTTTATTCCGCGCGAACGATCGACGTGGAATATAAATATCCGTTCGGACAAAAAGAACTTTACGGTTTGGCTAATCGAACGGACTACGATCTTTCGCGCCATCAGGAGTTTTCAAAAGAAGATTTGCGCTGGCTTGATCCGGAAACCAACGAGAAGATTTTGCCATACGTAATCGAGCCGTCGCTCGGTCTCGATCGAAGCGTGTTCGCGGTTTTGTGCGAGCATTTGGATTCGGACGAAGCGCCAGTCGCATCAGAAGGGGATGAGAAAGCGGAGGACGAAGAACGTTTGGTTTTGCGTTTGCCACCGGCACTTGCTCCTGTAAAAGCTGCAATATTTCCATTACAGAAAAAGGGCGGACTTGCGGAAATCGCGACGGATCTCGCGGACTCGCTGCGAAAAAAAGGGATTGCCGTGGAATACGACGAGTCCGGATCTATCGGAAAACGATACCGCCGTCAGGACGAGATCGGAACGCCTTGGTGTTTTACTGTCGACCCCGAATCCGTAAATGATAAATGCGTTACGGTTCGCGATCGCGACAAAATGGATCAGACGAGAATCCCTATTGTCGATGTTCCGTCTTGGTTGCTCAAAAAACTGAGCACTGAGCACTCGGCACTGAGCACTCAGCACTAATAACTTTTATGTTAAAACCTCAAGTAAAAAAATTCTCCAACGGAATGACCGCCATACTGGTTCCGCAAAAGGGAGCCACGTCCATGACGATTTTCGTGATGGTTCGCGTTGGGTCGCGGTACGAATCGCGTCAGATAAACGGAGCGTCGCATTTTATAGAACACTTGATGTTCAAGGGGACGAAGCGTCGGCCGAACACGCAGATACTCACGCAGACGATCGATCGCTACGGCGCGGAATACAACGCTTTCACGGGCAAGGATCTAACAGCGTATTACATCAAAATCGCGGCAGAACAGACTCCTCTCGCCATAGATATTTTGCACGACATGTTGTTCCATTCCCTCTACGATCCGAAAGAGATTGACCGCGAGCGCGGCGTGATAGTGGAAGAAATAAACATGTACGAGGATAATCCGCGTATGCATTTGGAGGATTTGCTTGAAGGCGCGCTATTCCCGAGTTCCACTCTGGGATGGAATATAGCGGGACCGCGCGAAGTCATACGAAGCGTGACGCGGGACCAGCTCATCGACTACCGCGATTCGTATTACGTTCCATCGCGGATCACGGTTGTCGTGGCAGGAAAAATAATTCCGGGAACAGAAACGCTTTTACACAAGACGTTCGGAAAAGTCTCTCAGCATCACAAAGAAAAAGAGGACGAGTTCGCCCCGTTTTG
Source organism: uncultured Gammaproteobacteria bacterium (assembly GCA_964595075.1). GTDB lineage: Bacteria > Patescibacteriota > Patescibacteriia > 2-12-FULL-60-25 > 2-12-FULL-60-25 > JAHJFW01. The sequence goes on from CAZQNT010000012.1 coordinate 5,277, forward strand.
TCCGCCAAAAACACTGGAATGTCCGGTCGCGCTACAAAACAAAAAAACCGAACAGGTTCAACTCGGCATCGCGTTCCATGGAGTTTCTATTTCTCACGAAGACGCTCCGGCAGCATCTCTCCTCGCGGATATCTTGGGCGGCAGCATGTCGTCCCGTCTGTTTATTGAAATTAGAGAACGCCGCGGCCTGTGTTATTCCATTCGCGCTTCTCACGAGTCTCTGCAAGACACGGGAGTTTTTTCCGTCACGGCCGGTTTGGATAAGAAACGTTTTCCGGAAGCTGTGAAGGCGATAATGGGCGAGATCCGTTCAATGGCGCGTAAACCGGTTCCGCTCACCGAGATTCGCCGCTCAAAAGACCATGTTCGCGGAAGCATAATGTTGGCGTTTGAAGATTCCGCAACGCAAGCGTCGTGGTACGGTCGGCAGTGGACTTTTTTGAAGCATCTCGAGACTCCGGAAGAAAAATTAAAACGACTTGAAAAGGTCAGCGCGAATGACGTTCTGCGCGTTGCCAAAAAGATTTTCGACTCCAAGCGCATGGCGGCTGCGGTTATCGGACCGTTTCCAAACGCGGGTTCCATACGCCGCTTACTCGCTAAATAAATATAGTATGAAGAAACTCATAATCGCAAACTGGAAAATGTTTTACGGTCCGCTCAAGGCAGGAGCATGGATCCGCGCGTTTCGAAGAGAGCGGCTGCCAAAGGACATCGATATCGCCATCGCCCCACCGTTCGTATCGCTTGCCGCGGTTCGCTCGTCGCTTGGACGCGCTTCAATCCCTGCGCTCGCCGCGCAAGACGCTTTTTGGGCGACGGAAGGGGAGTACACCGGCGAAATCGCGCCCCCGATGCTTTTGGAGTTCGACTGCACGTATTGCCTCGTAGGGCACAGCGAACGCCGAGCGCACCTTGGTGAAACAGATGCGATGATCGCGAAAAAAGCGGTAGCACTTCAAAAATCCGGAATCTCTCCCGTCGTATGCGTTGGCGAAACCGACGCGGAACGCCGAAAGGGGGATGCGAACAAGGTTGTGAGAAATCAGGTTCAGGCATTGCTCGCGGGAGGTGTAAAGGCGGACGGAAAAGCTCCGCTTACGATTGCTTATGAGCCGGTATGGGCGATAGGAACTTCAAAACCATGTCGTTCGCAGGATGCGAAAGACATGCACGAGGTAATTAGAGCCGCGCTTAAGAAAAAATACGGACCATCCGCATCCGAACAGATCCGTATTATTTACGGCGGATCGGTTGACGGACGAAATGTCGCGGAGTTTTTGACAACAACCGGAATTGACGGCGCACTGGTCGGCGGCGCTTCTCTTGATCCGCGCGCTTTCGGGATGTTGTGCCGGGCCGCAGTTCCGGCATAGCTTGGTTGGTATGAGTTGGATCGTGTGGATCCTTTTGATTCTTGCCGCTGTTTCTTTTGTGGTACTTGCTTTTGTCATAGGGCGACACTGGAAAGAAATTAGGCTTATAGATCCGGATTCTATTCGCGAAGAACGTGTAAGAAAGAAACGCGATGAACTTGTGGCGCAAAGATTCGATCGAATAAAAAGCGGATTTCTTACTCCGATAGCGGCGGCAGCCCGTGGAGCAAGCGTTCGCGGGAAGATCGTATTTCATAGGGCATATATCAAGCTGCTTAACTTGGATCGTTTTTACAGGCAGAACAAAAATCCGCAAGCGGAAATTACGCGTTCGGATTCGGAGCTGCTGAAAGCCATGATTGAGGAGGCAAGGTCGCTTGCGCGCGACTTGAAATATGCCGACGCAGAACGCAAGTATCTTGAAGTTCTTGGATTGGATAAGAGAAGCGCAGAAGCTTATAAGGGGTTGGCCGCGCTTTATCTGAAGCAAAAAATGTTTCCGCAAGCAAAGGAGACTTTCGAGTTTCTTATGCGGACGTCTGAAGCCGACGACGCCTGCTACGCCGGACTGGCTGAAATCGCGGAAGAAGAAGGCGACGACTCTCTTGCTGAAAAGATGTATCGCAAAGCGGTGGAAATGAGTCCGAAAAGTCCCAATCGCCATGCCGATTTGGCGGTCTTTTATCTCGAACGAAACGAAACCGAGAAAGCATGGACGTTCGCTCGCCGCGCCATGGAGCTTGAGCCGAAATCAATCAAATATCTTGAATTGTGCATAGAGACCGCAATCAGAAACGGGGAGAAGTCGGAGGCGGCAAACAGATTCGACCGTTTCAGGATGCGTTCGGAAGATAGGCAGAAGATTCAGCATCTAAAAGAGCGGATTGACGCAATGCCATGATTCGTGTAAACTTTCCGCACCAATTGACGGTAGATCGCCTAACGCCGATGTAGCTCAGCGGTAGAGCAACGGTTTTGTAAACCGTAGGTCGTGGGTTCAAGCCCCACCATCGGCTCCACTCGCCCAATTTCAAATAAAATTATTATTTAATCTATGTCGCAAGAAACGCTCATCAAGCTCGAATGTACGGAATGCAAACGCGTCAATTATTTTTCCACGAAAAATAAGAAGACGATCAAGACTCGCTTGGAACTCAAGAAGCACTGTTTGCATTGCAAGAAGCATACTCCGCACAAGGAAACCAAGTGACCTTAATTTGTGCCCAGGTAGTTCAGCGGTAGAACGCTTCCATGGTAAGGAAGAAGTCGGGAGTTCAATTCTCCCCCTGGGCTCCATTGTGACCTAGACGAGCACCCCGACGGCTGTCGGGGAGGTCACCGGTTCAAATCCGGTCTACGGCTCCACGTAAAAGCGCTAAAGCGCTCACGTGGCACGGCCAAAATGGGCTGCGCTACGTGAGACCTTCAGGTCTTTTACGTGGGTAGGTACCGAAGCGGTCAAACGGGGCAGACTGTAAATCTGCTGGCATACGCCTTCCAAGGTTCGAATCCTTGCCTGCCCACCACGTAAAAACGACAGCTCACCCTGTCGTTTTTACGTGTCCTGAGCTTGTCGAAGGACCTCCGTTTTCGATGGGATTTTATTTATAAAATCAATTCCGTGGTTCCTTTTCTATGCGACATCCCTTCGACCGGCAACGCCGCATAGAACGAAGAGCCCTTCTTTTCTTCGGACTCGAACCAGACGCGGCCTCCGACTTGTTCGACCAGCGTCTTTACCAGGTACAATCCAAGACCGCTGCCTTCGGTATCCACGTTTCTTATGTTGCTTCCGCGGAACAGCTTGGAAAAGATTTTATCTTGCTCGTTTTTCGGGATTCCGTATCCCGTATCTTTTACGGTTATTGTAATTTCCTTATTCGTTTTGGAAAGCGAAATTAATATTCGTCCTCGGTCCGGCGTGTAATTGATCGCGTTTAACAGATAATTTTCAAGGATTACACGAAGCAGTTTGGGATCGCCGCGATATCCGTCTACTTCGTCGTAATCGGTTTCTACACGAAGATTTTTGTGTTTAATTCTGGGACTGTAATCGATTAACATTCCGTTCACGAAATCCGGGAGATCTATGGACGTAGGTTCGACGGAGAATTTTCCCGCTTCTATCCTGGAAACGTTAAGGAGAGAATTTACAAGCGCGACCATGCGGCGATTGCTCTCGTGGAGCTGCGTAAGGAGTCCGAGCTGTTTTTTCGTGAGTTTTCCGCCGGATCCTTCCAAAAGTAATTCGCAGAACCAGTTTGTGGCCGTAAGAGGCGTGCGAAGCTGGTGGGAGGCGAGAGATACGAATTCGCTTTTCGCCTTATCGATCGCCAGCTCTTTGGTCATATCTTCAAAGACGAAAATGGCGGAATCGCCTTCCTGCCCTTCGCTGCGCACTAATGCGCCGGACATTCTTAGAGCTATAGGTCTCGCGATTCCGTTTTTTAAGCAGATTCCCGTGTGATTAATGAATGTTTTACCTTCTATCAGCGTATCAAACATCGGCAGCTCTTTTTCCGGTATCGGACTTCCATCTTCTCGTACGAACACGCACTCGCGCATGTTACGCGGCTTATGCTTAAACCCGAGCAGCGCCTTTCCCATTTTGTTTACGGTACGGAGATCTCCTGAAGGCGCTTCCGCCACTACCACGCCGACCGGAAGGTTTTCGAGCAGCGTTTCCAGGAGTTGTTTTTGGGTTTTAAGCTTTTCGACCGTTTCATTCAGTTGACTTGTTTTTTCCATGACTTTTTGTTCCAATTTTCCGTAAAGACCTTCGAGCTGCTCAGCCATCGCATTGAAAGTTCTGCTCAAGATCCCGATCTCGTCGTTGCGTTCTATATTAATGCGTGTGGAGAATTTTTTTCTTGCAAATTGCGTTGTCGCGTCGGTCAGATTACGCAGTCTTTTGAAGACTAGCCGTTCGCTTCCTACGTATCCGATGAGTATAACCGTTACAATAACTAATAACAGAATCAACAAGTCGCGCACAATTTGAGGCGTAAGTCCGGAGACCGCGACAGCCGTGGGTATACCGACGGCAACGAACGCTTCGCCGGGTTTATTAGAGATAGGCAGAGGCGTGTAGGCAAACTGCCGCTTTATGCCGTCCGGACCGAACATTTCCGCCGTCCCTTCTTTTTGATCAGCGAGGATCAGTTTTACTATTTCCGTGTTTCGTATGTTTTTTCCTATCCATGCTTCGGGATTCGGATAATTAGCCAAAATTATTCCGTTCCTATCAATTATGAAAGAAGACGTATCCGGATGGATATGTCCGCCAACGATCGCTATATTTATCCAATGAAGATTCATTGCAGCGAAAATAACGCCGCGCAAATCGCCATCGTCGTCCCTCAGCGGATATCCCACGTTAAGCGAAGCGACGCGTGTTACGCTTCCGACCATATATTCGCCGACGGCGAATCCGTCAAGCGAAATGGCGTTGCGGAAATATATGCGATCGGCTGCCGAAACCGGAGGCGTGAACGGAAGACCGCTGCAAACAAGTTCTCCGTTTTTATCAATTACGCCTACGTTCGCATATCTGGGATTTTGTATAAGAAAATCCGCCATGAATTCGTTGCAACGTTCAGGGTCGCGCACGTCAGGTACGACTGTAAGCGTTTTCAGCAATTGCTCGGCGCTGCGGATTTGCAATGTTTCGGTGTTGGATGCGAGTGAGGTGAGGTGTATCGCATGTTGCGCCGCGTTTTGTTTTGCGATTTCCCTTGCCTCATAATCACGCACCGCGATCAAAAAAACGAACGGTAACATGCCTAAAACAGCCAACAGCAAAAGTCGGCTTTTGAGAGTGGATGGAATGCGAAAGATCATGCGTTCGCCATTAGTATAACATGAAGAAAGCGTGTAAGATTGAATTAATATGATATTGTTCGGATAATCCCGTTTATGACAGCCATATTCGAGCGCTTTTTTACTCCGCCGCCTCGTAGTCCGAAACAGCCGCGTCCTGTTTTTCGGATGCCTTCGAACGTAAAAGCGTCTCGAGTGGCGGTAATAGCCGTTGGAGCGGCGTGTATCAACGCGACCATTGCGGGCGTAATCGTTTTTTTGATTTTGTTACCATTTGGGATGATCGTCGATATCTCTTGGAATTTTCGGTGGAAAATCGTAGTCGTCGCGACTTCGCTCGGCGCCGTAAGCGGACTTTTGATTTCGCGTATCATTCTTCATGAAGCGGCGGAACAAGAAGAAGGGAAATGATTTATGGACTATCTTACAGCCACGGATTTTTATCGTCTTACCAAATGCCCGCATTGGCCGTATTTTGAACGTCACGCCACGGAGGAGGAGAAAGCGTTAAAGCGGCAAATGACGGATGCTGAAAAGAACAGGTTGGAAGACGGGTTGAAACACGAGGAGGATGTAGTCGCGAAATTATTCCAAAACGTTGAAGCGGAGCGCGCTCCGGAAACGGGCGATGCGAAAGCGGATTTTGAGGAAACGTTAAAATTGATGAAGGCAGGCGTTGCGCTAATATATCAAGGAACTTTGACGAACGGGGATTGGACGGGGCGTCCCGATCTTCTCGAACGGCACGATGGAGAATCCGCACTAGGCGGTTGGCACTACGTTCCGGTCGACGTAAAATCCAGCCACGAACTTCAGAAGTATCAGAAACTCCAATTGACGTTTTACGCGACGCTTTTGGAGAGGATACAGAAACGTTTCCCCGCGCGTCCCGCGATTTTGAACATAGACGGAGACAGGATGGAATTTGAAGCAGCGGAAATGATTAAGGAATTTGAAGAGACCGTTGTTGAGTTGGATCGTATACGTGCGGGCGAGCGGCCCGATCCTGTTTTGAGAAAGTACTGTTTTGATACCGGTCCGTGGGGCGCTGCGTGCGAACGTTTCGCGAGATCGCAAAACGATATCGCGCTTCTTTACAACGTCGATGTTAGAAAACTTCGCGCGCTTCGCAGCGTAGGCGTCAGAACCTTGGAAGACGCGGCAGAAATGGACCCCTTTGCCATGGAAGGATCCGCCCCGGGTCTGCGTCTCCACGGACTCGAAGTTTGTAAATTACAAGCGCAATCGCTTCTGCACAATCAGGTCACCGTGCGTGAGCCGGTTGTTTTGCCGACCGAGGGCTTGGAAATTCATTTCGACATCGAAAGCGATTTGCCAAATGACTTTGATTATCTCTACGGGTTTTTGATTCGCGAATCTTCGGGAGACCGATACCTCTCGTTCGTCGCGGAATCTTTGGATGGAGAAGGGGATATGTGGCGCGGTTTTTTGGAGTGGATTGAAACGCTTCCGACTATGCTATCCGTTTATCACTTCGGGATCTACGAAAAAACGCGGCTTTCGGTTTTGGAAAAAAGATACGGCGGCAGTCCGGCTCTCGATCGCTTCAGGGCGGCTATGGTGGATTTGCGGCAAGTGACTTCGTCGAGCGTCATCTTCCCGATTTATTTTTACGGACTTAAAACCATCGCGCCGTTCTTGGGATTTTCTTGGAAAGGAACGGTTAAGGGCGGAAGCCAGTCGATTGATGTTTTCGAGAGATTTTTAGAAACGAAAGATCGGTCTTTGTTGGAAGGGATAATCTCCTACAACGAAGAAGACGTTCGCGCCACGGCGGTTCTCAAAGACTGGTTGGTGAAATATGCGGCAAATCGATGTACATACGAAAGACCATATCCGTGGAATACGGGGAATAACCCCCTCTAACTCCCCCTTATAATTAAGGGGGAGGATAATTCATAAATCCCTCCCATTAACTATACAAATGTAAGGGGAGGTTAGGAGGGGTTATTTCGTTGCGAGTTTTTTTTCCGTATCCTCGTGTTTAATAGATATGCATGCGACTGCCGCCAGTATCGCCGTGATCGGAACAGTAAAAACCAGACCGATTGTTCCTGAAAGAGATCTCACGATTTCATCCGACACCACGTCGAAATTGAGGAACTTCAACCAAGATCCGCCGAATTGAGTGTAAAGAAGCAGGGTCGATAGAGAAGCGCCGACGTAAGCGAATATTAGGGTATTAGCTAGCGCACTCATGTGGTCGCGGCCGATTATCATTCCGGAACGGAACAATGTTTTTGTCGAAGATTGCGGATTCGCGCGTTTGACTTCCAGAACTCCCGAAGCGATTGAAACGGCAACGTCTTCCACGACACCCATTGCAGCTATGATTATTCCGGAAAATAAAAGTCCTTGCGGATTCAGGAGCGAGTTTTTTTCAAAAAACATCCGATCTTCTTCCGTTGAAAGTCCGCTTAAGTGCGCCCAGTCACCGAATATCTTTGAGATTATATATGCCACTATCACGCCGCCCATGGTGCCGACGATAGTGACCCACGCTTTTTTATTCCATCCCATTGAAAGAACGGACGAGATGGTTGCTAGCAGCGCGGCGAGAAAAATGGCAACGGGAATCGGATTGACGCCGCGCATGAAAGACGGGATGAGAATCCAGCCGATGAGAGCGATTGAAAGAAGTATGGAAAACGCGGTTTTTACGCCCTGCCAACCGGCGAGCAGGATCAGCGTAAGAACGAAAAGCGCCACAAGCCACAGCATCGCGCCAAGACGGTCGAATCCTTCTAGGTATGCTACGGATTCGCCGTTTTCAGGATTCTGTTGCAGAAGGATGACTACTTGGTCGCCGGGTCGTGGTTCAAGTTGGTATGGATTGGAAATGACGTCGCTTGAAAGAGTTTTTGTTTGACCGCGAAGCGCGCCGGATAGAAATTCAATCGTGTATGTTTTCTTTTGTTGTCCACCGTGCGGCGTTTCCTCTTTCAAAGTTCCAACATCGCGGACGATCGCGCGTTCATACTTGTCGTCCACCGAATAATTCAAAGCCGGTTGATTTGCAGATTTTTCCGCCACGGATGTTGATGTGGCAGTCTCGGCGACGGCAGGTCGTACGAATACAAGCGCCAGTAACAGCAGGACGGCAGCATTCCGAACAAATGAACGTGTAAAGGATGCGGCCGTGATCATAGTCCGCATACTGTATCCTCCGACCCTTGCTATTTCAAGTGGCAATTGATATCTTTTACAGGTTCCAGGTTCATTTTTGCGTCGGGCTATAGCGTATGAATGCTGTTTCGGGCTATAGCGCAGTTGGTAGCGCGCATCGTTCGGGACGATGAGGCCGTGGGTTCGAGTCCCACTAGCCCGAAACAGCACTTATAAAATAATACGCGCGCCCCGATAGCCATCGGGGAGGCCGTGGGTTTGCCGACGTACTTCGTCGGCATCCCGATCACTAATAAACGTAATCGGTGTCGGGACGAGTCCCACTAGCCCGACATAGAAATGAAAAAACAAAATTATTTTATGTCATCTCCACTTCTCCAACACCTCGCAATAATCATGGACGGCAACCGCCGCTGGGCAACCGAGCGCGGAAAATTGCCTATGCAGGGGCATCAAGCCGGATACGAACGGTTGAAAGAGGTTGGAGATTGGTGCTTGGCGCGTGGCATAAAGACGTTCACGGTTTTCGCTTTTTCAACGGAAAATTGGAAAAGGACGGAGGAGGAAGTCGGTTATTTGATGGATTTATTGGAGCGCGCGTTAACCGAAGAATTAAAGTCTTTTAAGGACAAAGGAGTTAAACTTAAAATAATCGGCCGCCGCGAAGGGCTTCGGCAGTCGGTACTGCGCGCAATCGAATCCGCGGAGGAAGCGACAAAGGACAATGACAAATCAACTTTTGTAATTTGCATAAACTACGGTGGTCGTCCGGAAATAGTCGACGCGTGCAAGAGCATCGTAAAAGACGGAGTCAAGCCGGAAGATGTCACGGAAGAAGCGTTGACCGAAAGAATGTACTGGCCGGAAATGCCGGCGCCGGATCTAGTAATCCGTACATCCGGCGAAGAACGCACGTCCGGTTTTCTCACTTGGGAAAGCGCGTACAGCGAATTATATTGGTGCGACAAACACTGGCCTGATTTTGACGAGCATGAGCTCGACAAGGCATTGGAAGAATACGCTACGCGCAAAAGAAGGTTTGGGAAGTAGGGCAATGTCTTTTTTGCTATACTCTTTGAATGATGCCTTTTGGCCGTAGTTTTTCAGGCGTTTCGCAAAATACCGAAGTTGGGGCGAGGTTGCGCGTCGCTGCTGTTTTATTTTTACTTCCGCTTATCGCAATTATAGTTAGACTTGTTCAATTTCAAATTATTCAACACGACAGTTACGCGGCTTGGGCTTCGGATCAGCACGATCTGGAAGAAAAATTGTTGCCGACTCGAGGGCGTATCTTCGTGCGCGATCCAAGCGACGGAAAGCTGTATCCACTGGCGACCAATCGCGAGGCGTGGACGGTTTTTGCCGTGCCGAAAAACATGAAGGATCCAATAGCCGTCGCGCACGAACTGGCTCCTATACTTGAGATTCCGGACGTCGATCTTGTCGCGCGCCTTGGAAAAACGGACGATCCATATGAGCTTTTAGTACGTCAGGCGCGGTCGGAATTGGTCGATCAACTTAAAGAAAAAAATTTGGAAGGAATCGGATTTTTGCGAACTACGGCGCGGTCGTATCCGGAAAAATTCGTCAGCGGGCAATTGATCGGATTCGTAGGACAGGATGAGAACGGAGTTTCGGTCGGTAAGTATGGCGTCGAAGGCGGTTATCAAGACTTGTTGTCCGGTCGCGCAGGGTCTGTTGTAGCGGAAAAAGACGCCGGAGGACGTAGATTGACGATCGGGGATAGCAAAATTGATAACGCCGTGGACGGGGCCGACATCGTTCTCACTATCGATCGCGCTATTCAGTATGAAGCATGCACGCAAATACAGGAGGCGGTGAAGCGCCACGGCGCCGATGGCGGATCAATCGTAATAATGAATCCGTCCACAGGGGCGATTTTGGCGATGTGCTCGTCGCCGGATTTCGATCCTTCGGAGTTCAATAAAGTGGAGGATCTTTCCATTTTGAACAATCCGGCATTATTTAGCGCGTACGAACCCGGTTCCGTCTTCAAGCCGTTTACGCTCGCTGCAGCTCTCGATGCCGGAAAGATAAATCCGAAAACCACGTATACGGACACGGGGTCGGAAGAAATCGACGGTCACACTATTCGAAATTCCGACGGAAAAGCGAACGGCGTTCAAACCATGACGCAAGTGCTGGAGGCATCGCTGAATACCGGAACGATTTTCGCGCAAAGGCAGATTGGAAAAGATTTGTTCCGAAAATACGTGGAGGATTTTGGATTTGGCAAAAAGACCGGAATCGACGTGACACCTGAAGGAAAGGGAAATATCTCATCTCTGGAGAAAAAGGGGAGTATTTTCGCGGCAACCGGTTCTTACGGACAGGGGATCACGGTTACTCCAATTCAACTGCTCACCGGATTCGCGGCGCTTGGAAATGGCGGGAGATTATTCAAGCCGTACGTGGTTTCCGAAATTTTGTATCCGGATGGAACGCGGGAAAAAACAAAACCTATCGAAGTAGCGAAACCAATCGACGCGCGAACGTCTCGATTGATTTCCGGAATGTTGGTTTCCGTAGTGGAGAATGGCCATGGAAAGCGCGCGGGCGTTTCCGGATATTGGGTCGCAGGAAAGACGGGTACTGCGCAGGTTGCGAAGAAAGATGGGGCCGGATACGAAGAAGACGAGACTATCGGATCTTTTGCCGGATACGCGCCTGCGAGCGATCCGAAATTCGCGATGCTTGTGAAAATCGATCATCCGCGAGACGTTCAATGGGCGGAATCATCCGCAGCTCCGCTTTTCGGAACAATGGCGAAGTTTCTGCTTAATTATCTCCAAGTCCCGCCGGAGAGGCCTGTCGCTAACGTAAAATCAACTCCTACGGCCGCGCCGGTTGCAACAAGCGGGACTACGCCGTAATGTTAGTATGCATTAACACATACTGTCATTCCCACGGAGGTGGGAATCCAGTTTATAAGGGCAACTCAAATTGTATGTTAATATTTATTGATTCTGGATTCCCGCCTACGCGAGAATGACAAACAAGCGCGCGAACAGATCCAGAGTCAATGAAACTGGAGATGAATTATATGAAAACGATGTTGCAAAGCTATCTTGGTTATTGCGCCAGGCGCGCGATTCAGCGCGAGAAGCCGCGTGTTATCGTAGTCGTCGGATCCGTCGGCAAATCGTCTACCAAGGAAGCTATCGCTATAGCAGGCGACGCGTACCGCAAAGATACGCCGGTGCTGGTGTCGCCGAAAAACTACAACAATGAAATCGGAGTTCCGCTCACGGTTTTTCGGATGGATGCTCCGGGTAAATCAATCGTTTCATGGTTAAAACTTCTCATCAAAGCCACCTTGACTTCGTGGGGCGTGTTGAAGATTCGCTCCAAAACGCTGGTTCTTGAATTCGGGACGGATCATCCGGGCGATCTGGCGTATCTCGCGTCAATCGCTCGGCCGGATATCGCGGTCATCACTTCAATCGCGCCGGAGCACACGGAGTTTTTTGAAACAATGGAAGAGGTGGAAAAAGAAGAGCTTTCTATTTTGAGTTTTCTCACAAAAGACGGTATCGCGATTTTGAATGCGGATGACGAAAGAGTGATGAAAGGAAGAGAGATGACGGATGCTACGGTCGTTACTTACGGAGAGTCGAATGACGCTCGAGTACGCTTGGTTTCCGCGGAAGTAATCATTGATGAAAACGACCCTTCAGCCACAGGGCTTGAAGTGCAGATATTTGCCGTTGGTTCTTCGGCGAAAGCGCGGCTTCGCGGCGTTTTCGGAAAACCGCACGCCATCGCGGCAACGGCGGCAATCGCGCTAATGTATTCGTTGGATATAGATTTTCATGAGTCGGTTGAGCGGCTTTCGGATTATCGCGGTATGCCGGGACGCACGAGGATTATACAAGGAATAAAACGCACTACGCTATTGGACGACAGCTACAACTCGTCTCCGCTTGCGGCTTATTCCGCAGCGCACGATCTCGCCCGCTATCCCTGCGGCGAAGGAAAGAAGCGTATCGCCACGCTTGGCGACATGTTGGAACTTGGGAATTTAGCCGAAGGCGCGCATCGCGATCTCGGCAGATTAGTGGCGGAACTAGGGATTGACATGCTTGTCGCGTGTGGTACACTCGCGCACGCAATTTCCGACGGAGCGAAAGTGGGGGGGATGTCCGAAGATTCCATCTTTGTTTTTCCGACAAGCGCTGAAGCAGGACTCTTCATCCAAGAACGTTTGCGCGAAGGAGACGTAGTACTTATAAAAGGTTCGCAAGGCGCAAGAATGGAAAAAATAACAAAGGAACTAATGGCAGAACCGCTACGCGCAAGAGAATGGTTGGTGCGACAGAGCGAGGAGTGGATGTAAACAAGGCCCGTTCGTCTAGTGGCTAGGACGCTAGGTTCTCATCCTGGAAACAGGGGTTCAATTCCCCTACGGGCTACCATGAAAAAAGCAGCTATTTAGTAGCTGTTTTTTCGTCTATGCCGACACTACGGTCGGCATCCCGATCCAACATATACTGATAGTTGTGTCGGGATCGGCTAGGACACGTGGTTCTCATCCACGTAAGAGGGGTTCGACTCCCCTAGGCGCTACCAGCAAAAACACTTCGTGAAATCGGGGTGTTTTGTAACGGAAACGGTTGGTTTGAGCTTTTGTCTTCAACTAATATTTTGATGAAATAGAGTTTTAAGACTCAGTTGTCGCTAGTTTTAATGAACACGTTTTCCATACTCAATTATGGCAAGAGAAAATCCAGCGTCTTCCCTACAGTAACTCCGTCATGCGTAGTAACGAGTGCATCTCGAACCCAATAAATAGTCCAATCTGTAAAGTCACCATTTATTACGACTTTGAATGTGGTTGATAAATCATCGTCAAATTCAGTCACAGAATAAGCGTAACCGTTTTCGTTAGACCACATGAGACCTATAGCGTAAATCGTAAGAAAGTTATGTCTACCCGCAATGCTTTCTCTGATTTTATTACGGTAGAATTCACCGGCTCCGTCGAAAAAGACGATTAGATTCTTACCTGCAGCATAATCGAATCCCCGATCAATTTTATGATTTATGGCATCAATTACTCGATCTTCGCCTTTTGGAAGGGGAATATCTCTTTGACTATCAAGCGCTGAAACATGTTCAGTCATGACCCACGTGTCAGTTGTTTTATCAATAATTATTCCATCGCCTTCGTGGTCTTCGGCAAAGGTTATATCTCTGCCGTGAACTTTGCGTAGTACGACGCAAAGTAACCAGTTAGCCCAAGCTTCTCTGGGTCGTAGGCAGAAATTGCTTATTTCTCGCCCAGTTATGAGCGGTTTAACCTCTTTCACCATCGGTTCAAAGTCCTTTAGAGCTATCTTGAAGTCCTTGATCAGTTTTATTGTATTCAATGCTTGATTCATGTAGACACTGTCCTTATGGCAGGTTGTTGGGCGTTGCGATTAATAGTCATAATGATGACGGTTTGTTACATTATGATGACGGTTTGTTACATTATTGCAAAGTCGTGCCAGTTTTTAACACGAAAAAATCAACATTTACCAATTCGTGCCATATAAGAATTCGTAAGACGTTGTCTTTATGGGTTTTTCTTAAGTACGGAACCGTGAACATAGATTTTTGGTTGTTTTTATGATAAATTGTATTCCATGTTAAATTGGAATGAAATATATACTCGCGCTCAACAGTTCGTTGAGGAGTGGGATGGGGAAACCCGTGAAAGGGGAGAATACCAATTGTTTTGGGAAGATTTTTTTAATGTGTTTGGCATCAGACGTCGATCGGTGGCTTTGTATCAAAAAAAGGTGGAAATACTTGGAAATCGTCGCGGTTTCGTTGATTTGTTTTGGCCAGGCACGTTACTAATTGAACATAAGTCAGCCGGGAAAGATTTAGACGCGGCGTTCACGCAAGCGATTGATTATTTTGATGGTTTGAAAGAGGAAGAAAAACCGCGATATGTAATTGTGACTGATTATAGTACTTTTCGCTTTTACGACCTAGAAGGTGAAAGTAGAATGGGAGAATTTGGTATGACGCAGAAAGAATTTATGTTGAAAGATCTACCCGAGCACGTTCGACTGTTCGCATTTATTGCAGGGCATGAGGAGCAAAGCGTTGACAAAATTGGAGACTCCAACAAAATTGTTTGGGAAGATATAAAATTTATTCGCGGCGCGCATAGTGGTAATTCGTACAGATTAGAATTTATAGTCGCTGGGCAGAAAATTATTATCAAGTGCTCTGAGATTGAAATTTTGAATGCGGATTCCGTCCTTACAAAAATGCAACTCGCTTCACGAAAACTTATTGATTGCCCTTATACGGGCAAGCATAGAAAGGAAGATTGGATGCATCGTGTCGTGTTCAAGTGGCTTGAATTAATAGATAATAGAAGTACAGAGAAAGGCGATAGATCGGATCAGATAGTAGATTTAATTGTAGACTACGCATCCAAGCCCATCTGGAAAGAAACATTTAATGGAGCCTTTAATCAGACACGCGATCCTATTCGAGAAGATCAGACCGTGTTTCTGCCTTTTAGCGGTTTAAGAATCTTTGTTAGAAAGACGATGGGTGCTGATACGGGAGATAGGTTTTTATCCACGGTTCTTACTCGCATGGGCGCTAGAAAAGTAAGAAAAGGAAAAGGTAAAAATATGTTTTTCGCTCTCAACTATGACCAACTTGAAGGTATTGCGCCTAGCGGCGCAGGTAAGCTGGAAAACAATCCGACTGATAGTGGAAGTGAAAAATCGAAGTAGTATTTATTGTCAGGAACGGAAGCCACTTTTAGGGCTTGGAGTCGGTAAGTTGTCGAGCAAGTAAATTGTACGTACGAAAGCCTAAGAACCTAAAACTTGGCTAAAATGTGCCACTTGAATAATCGTGCTATGTATATTGCACCGTATCTGTAGCGCACTAAATTAGTTTTACCGTAAGTCCTTTGCGAGCTGTCCTAGATGTTCCCATCCATCTGTTGGCTAAAAGATAGGCATCAAGAGCTCGCTAGGCAGACCCCCAAAAGGGGGGGTTTTGTTATAGGCGTGTCATTTAAGTTGTTTATGCAATTTTTTGTTTGTCAAAAAATTCCCTGACGAGATGACCGGTTTGCCGGTTTTTGTTTCAATTTCTTTGCGTGCATTCCCAGCCACCGATCCGCCCTGTTTCGCAGCTTTGCGATTCGCGACCAATCCTTTCGCGTCTTTTTTTCGCGCGATCTCAGTCGTAGAAACTTCGCCTAGCATATTCAAAACCAACTCTAGATTGGTCATATGGTCGCGGAGATTTTGCGACTTAAGACCCTTAACTTTTTTATAGTCGCGCGTCTTCATGCCAGCCCACGCTTCGGTGATATCGTCTGTCAAGATTGCATATTCCGGCTTTTCTATACCGCGATTCCTCCATTCGTCCGTAAGTTCATGTCTGATCTCGATGCTTTTCATCCGCTGGGCAATCCATGCTTCCGAATACCCTTTCTTACGGTAATACTCTCCGGCGCGATGAATTGCGATTTCCGGATCCTCTATCTCTTTCAAACGTTCATATCCGACTTTGGCTAGCCATTGTTTGAATGGTTCTGCTTTCGAGGACGGGATTGACTGAATAATACGCAGAATAGTTTCGGTATTTGCGCAATCCGTTTTGTATCTTTTGCCGTCCTTAGCAATAAATTTGAGTTGTCCGATTTTATCGGACAACTCAGAACCCTCATTTTTTAGTTTCTTTTTTAGATCATTCCAGTATTTACGTGGGCGAGGCGTTCCAGTCAGGATATCGATAATATCTATGATACTAAAAAACCATTGATCGGCCTTCTCATCCCATACTCGTCGAACCTCCTTTTGTTCAAATAGTATAATCGATGATGTTTTATCTCTCATACTGTAAATATTACCGCTTCCATTATTCTACTTTACGTCATTCGATGAATTTTTTCAATTCGGATTTGTCCATTTTGTTCTCTACTTCGCTCCCCGTATGCTATACTCTCCTCAACCTTTAATTCTTTTTTCATCAATGATATGAAAAATGCGAAGTTGTTAACTCACGCGGCTTCAATTGGGCTCATGGCGATACTGTTGTTTATCCTGTGTATGTTCTGGAAATTGACCATCACTGATCCTGTGGTGGATCAATTCCACTCGTTAAGTCTAAAGCTGCTCTTCCCGGGCTTTAAGGGCTTTGACGTCGCGAGCATCCTGTGGGGAATGACGTTGAGTTTCGTTTACGGATTCATCGCGTCATTCCTGTTCCACGTTTTGCATCCGGATTGTTGCCCGGTAAAGAAGTAAATCAAAAGGAGGAAAAAAACCGAGATGAATCATCTCGGTTTTTTGTATGATAACTTTTGTCATCCTCCACGTATGGGTCACGTCGGAGTCGGGAGAGCGATAGCGAAGGATCTTCAAATTATAACGCCTCTCTAGCCGTTCCAAGTCGAAGATCCCTCGTCGCTCCGACTTCCCTCGGGATGACATTTTTAGTTTAGTTTATACGATCATCGGCAGTTTCTCCAGCTCGATTTTTTCTCCGGTTACGATGCTTTCTATTCTGTATGAGCCGTGCGTCGGGGCTTCGATGTAGCCGTTCCACGCCATTCTTGCCAGACCGCCGCTTTCGATCCAGTCGAAAAGCCACTCGTTAGTGTACCTCGGATCATTTTGCGTTACTCCGGCGTTTACCATTTTCAGCCAAATCCTGTTGAATTGTTCCTGCGATCCGATAGGAGGCGCCATAATTATCGGAAGTCCGACTCCGCAATAGAACGACATTTCGCTCGGTTTTGTCCAAAGGATGTCGGTTTGTCGCAGACGCTTTGTAAAGTTATTGAAATAATCGGCTCGATTAGTTTCTGAATCTATGAAAAGTGACTTGCCAAGAGCCCGCTGCAATCCGCATTCTTTCGTTTTTTCTAGAAAGAAAGCCGCGACTTCGATTTTTGTTCCAGCTTCGAGACGCACGATGATTTCTTTGCGAAGAATGCGGTGCTTCAGACTTTTTATCATTTGAACGCCGAGCGTACGTTGCGCGCCGGCTCCACCGACAGCGAACGTCAATGTCGGCGCGCGGTGTCCGTTAATTGGGCATTTGCCGTCGCCAAGTTCGGCCTCAAGAGTGCGAAGATACTTGTTTCGGAAAATGCCGTTCGGATCAAGGTTGCAAATTCGGCGAGTAACGTCTTTTTTGATGATAGCTCCCTCCGGACCGCCTATGATCTCTTTCGGAAGAGGAAATCCGGTAAGAAAAATGTTTTCCGGTCTTATCCCGTAAAGCTTCAAGCGTTCCGCGACTCGTCCGTTCGGCGCGAAATATTTGATGCGGCTTTTTTTCGGATCCTTAGCAACCCACGCGCGGCTCATGTCCGCGTCGCAAACTACCATGTAAATATCGCCAGGATAATCGTAGACCTCCGCTGCGAAAGCTGGAATGAAAAAAGTGCAAATCATCGGAATGGGATTTTTGGAAAGTTTTTCCACGAGATGTTTTCCAAGTCCCAATTTTTCTATCATGAAATACGTCTGCTTTACTTGAGCGGAAGGCGCCGAAAGGTCGCGTCGCGGATAAAACGGCGCGATTCGTTGCGTCTTGTCGATTACTTCAAATAAATAGTCTCCGATAATCGGCAGCGGTTTAAGCCGCGACAGCGCCTCGTAAATTTTTCGACTTTCGGTCCAAAGCGTTTTGTCCCTTTTAGGTATGCTCGGATAATCGTTTGCCGTGATTATTCCGCCATTGGCCAGATCTTTCAGCCCGTAAGCCGCGCGTTCGTGCCCGTAACCCATGTTGACGGAAACGACCCAGGCGTTTTTATGTTTGTGAGATTGCATGTTGAGATTATAGCAGTTGTTTTTCTTTTTTGTCATTGCGAGGAGCCAGCAGGCGACGTGGCAATCTTTCAGAGTGAATCTCTTATAAAGATTGCCACGTCGCACAAGCCTCCTCGCAATGACGGAGGGGATAGATTGCCACGTCGCACAAGCCTCCTCGCAATGACGGAGGGGATAGATTGCCGCGTCGCACAAGCCTCCTCGCAATGACACCCGATTTGTTTAAGGAGATTTTTCAGGGAATGAAAGTTTTGCTTTCTCAATCATAGTCCTGCAGCCGTCCCAAAAAGATTTGTCCGAATCGGTCGTACTTAGGCACTCGATGACGCTGTACGCTTCGTCGGCTGTCGGATCCGGATATGTGGCTCGAACGACCCAACGATTTTGAAGTGAATCGAAAGCGGCTGTCGCAACCCAGTCGCCTATATTTCCATCTTCGAAGTCCGTGAGTCGCTCGAGCTCTCCAAATAACTCTCGATCTTTTTTTACGGTTCCTCCGACACCGAGCTGAACTTCCACTGATTCGCCTTCTTTCGGTCCGGGGTATTTTCCATTCTGATCGGTAAATGTCGGCGGTAAGACGGACGTGAACGATCGGCCGACTTCTGAGTCGGTAAAAGAGACGGCGCTTCCTTCTTGAATATTTGCAGTATTGACCAAGGATAGTCCTTTTTTGCCAACTTTCCATTTAGTCCAATTGATTTCTTTGGAGACCAGTTTTTCTTCAACTGTTGTTTTTGCGCATCCCGCCCCAGTCGCCGATAATATTAGAATGGTCGCAAAAAATGCGGTTGCGCGATTGAATTGCAGAGGTTGGCGCATGGAGATTGTTGTTCGATAAACATCATACCAGGCGGGCTTTGTCGCGCGAAGGGGATCTTGAACAAAACCATCGATTCAGGTACAGTTTTATTAACAAAACAACACGCTGTGAAGAAGTTTTTCAGGCCGAGAACATACGTAATCGCAGTAATAGTGGCGGGAGTCGCGTTTTTAGGTTATCGAACTTTTATTAGGAATCCTGCTCCCGTATATGAAACCGCCAAGGTCGTTCGGCAGAATCTGCTCCAGACCGTGGAAGTGACAGGGGAGATAAAACCGGCGTCCCGCATTGACCTTTCTTTTAAGTCAACTGGCGCGCTTGGCGCGATTAACGTGTCCGTTGGAGAGGAAGT
>CAZQNT010000013.1:0-5139 GCA_964595075.1 uncultured Gammaproteobacteria bacterium
GAAGGGATTCGAACCCTCGATCTTCTCCGTGACAGGGAGACGTGTTAACCGGGCTACACCACGCACCCATGCGTGATACGTATTCTTTTTTTGTCTTGCGTGCGAAGGGATTCGTCCCGATGCTCGCATATTCAGGAGAGCGAGATCGGGATGCCGTCCGCAAGCGGTCATCAAACCCTCGATCTCCCCGATGGACATCGGGGCGTGTTAACCGGGCTACACCACGCACCCATGCGTGAACGCGGCAGGAAGATATCACGATTTTATTTAAGCCGCAAGCGTCAAAATGTTTACTTGCATCCTATCATGATATTGTATTATTACCATGTTCGAACCACGCAAAAATTGCCTATAGGACATTTTTGCGTGCGATTGAATCGGATCGACGAATCTTATTTATTCTGTATTCAACATTCAATATTCTTCAATACTATGTCCTATTGGCTTCTGAAAACAGAACCTGAAATCTACTCTTGGGAGCGGCTGGAACTGGATAAAAAAACCATGTGGGAAGGCGTGCGGAATTATCAGGCGCGGAATAATCTGCGCGAGATGAAAGCTGGCGATCTTGTTTTAATCTATCACAGCGGCGAAGAAAAAATGATCATGGGCGTGGCGCGCGTAACGAAAGAAGCGTACGACGATCCGACCGCGCACGAAGGAAACTGGTCGGTGATCGACATCGAAGCAGTCAAGCCGCTCGTGCGTCCCGTCAGTCTCGAAGAGATCAAATACACCTATCTCTTGAACGTAATGCCCCTCGCGACGCAATCGCGTTTGTCGGTTCAACCGGTGACGGAACAGCAATGGAATTTAATTTTGAAAATCGCTAAGACGGAGGTTTGACGCGACTCGAGAGTGACGTGTGCACCGCGACACGCGGAACGCTTAACCGGCATATACGCGGATATCTACCGTTTTCGTATTGGAGACTATCGCGTCCTATTTGAAAAAAATTCACAAGGCGAACTGGTAATTTTAATTACCCTACGCGTCAAACACCGACGCGAGGCGTATAGGTGAAACGACATTTGATATTGAAAAATCGCGGTATATCATATAGCTACCTTCTCCATTTCATTTCTGCAGCTTTTAAATTGTCTAATCTCTGCCATTTTTCTTCGTGCCTATCATATATTCTCATCGCTTTTTCTTTAATTTTACCTAACAGCTTTCTTCGCTCGGACCCTTTCGGTGCAGCTAGACCGACTTTATCCAAAAAAACTAATTTATCTTTAAAATCAGCCACTTCCTTGCCCATACTATCAACAAGTTGATAATTTGTTTCACTATCCAAATGATCAAGATTTCTGTTTCGTCTATTTAGCTCGTCATAAGAATTAAAATGTTTATCTTCATCAAGATCTTCTTCAATGGTCTCTAGATGAATATTTTTTAATATCTCTTCGTCGTCAACCTCTGGAGAGGCAAGCATTATTCTATCCTGTATTTTATTTATTAACTGTCCTAAATCATCCTCAATTTCGGTCAACATTTTTTCCAAATTCTCTGTTTTTTTACCAGCCTTTTTACGCATTTCAACATATGTGGGACCTAACTTATCAAGCCGATCTTGCATGGTCTTTAATTTATCGATCTGTTTATTCGCAAAAGCGACATCGGGTATCGTACCAGTCCCTGATAACATTTTATCGTACCAGTCAATAATCTCTTTAGGGGCCTTAAAAGCTCCTTCCATAACCTTCGTCGCCGCATCGAAATCCATCGAACCGATGTCGGGTATCGCTTCTGCTGGTACTTTTTGTGCAGATTCAATCGGTGCTTCCGCCGGTTTTTCAGAGACGGTTTCCGAAATCGCTTTGGCTGTACCGGCTTCGGCTGGCGCTTCTGTCGGAGCTTCAGTGGGTACTGCTTCCGGCACAGCTTCAACAGGAACCGCCTCAATAGGAGCTTCAACCGGAGCCTCGGTGGCTATCTCAAGTGCTGCTTCGGCAGGAGTCTCTACCATAGCTTCCTCAGTAACAGTCTCCACTCCTCCGGCTTCTAACGCTGCGATCTCTGCGTCAATTTCCTGAATTCGCGCTTGCAACTCCCCAAATTTTTTAGTCGCCTCGCCAACTTCCGCTTTAAGCGCGTCAATCTCGGCTTTGACTTCGGGATCAAGATCAGCTCCCTGTTCATTCGCAAAAGCATCCGCTTCTGCAACGGCATTCTCTCCTTCTTGCGCCATCTTTTGAGCGCCTTCAAATTCTTCGGCAACTTTTACACGTTGTTCTTGCAATTCTCCCTTTTTTGTTTCCTTTTCGCGCGCCGCCCGTTCAGCCGCTTCTGCTGCCGACTTCTCTGCGACTTTCGTCTCCTGCTTTGCTTTTATTCCAGCTAATCGATCGGCGAATCCAGCCATAGTTAGGATATTTAAACGAATTGATTTATACTAATAGTATATGACGAAAGCACAATTGCTTCAAACACTTGCTAGTATCGAAGGAGAACTAAAAGCGCTTCAGACAACCTTCAAAGGCATTAAACAAAAAGCTCGCGGGACATATACGAAAGCGGTGACGACAAGCGACTTGAAAAAAGTGGATGAGATACGAAAAAAACTTGGGTTGAGTTAAACAAAATTCAATTTTCTTGATTTCGAGGAAATGGAATGGTTTTTCACGATTCATAACCCCCTCTAACTCCCCCTTATCTTAAGTGGGAGAATCGGACAGGATCAAACTAGAAAACCCTAGATCTTCAGAATCTCTATCTTATTCGCGCTTCCCGGTTTTCCTGACGGTGAACCAGTGACGACCACCACGCGCGTTCCGTGTTTTAGTTTTCTTTCTTTTCTTAAAAGCTCGATACCGGCTTTTGCCATAAGCTCCGGAGTTTTCTTTTTTGATAGAAGATATGGCTCGACTCCCCACACCAAGCGCAGTACGCGCTGAACGTGCGGATCGAAAGTGCACGCGTAAAGCGGGACTTCCGGACGGAATGAGCTGACTTCTCGCGCGGTTGTTCCGCTTGCGGTTGCGATTACGACAGGCGAGCCGCCTAGCGCTTCGACGACTACTCGAACTGTCGCGCCGATAACCTCCGGAACATCGCGCGGAGCCGTAAAATTAACGTCTTTAAGATCGTCGAAATGCGATGCCTCGCATGCTTCGATTGTTTCGTACATTATCTTAACGGCGCCGACCGGATTTGCGCCGGTTGCGCTTTCTCCGGAAAGCATCACCGCATCCGCGTGGTCTATAACCGCATTCGCCACGTCGCTAACTTCCGCTCGTGTAGGACGAGGATTACGAATCATAGAATCAAGCATCTGCGTTGCGACTATGACAGGAACCGCGCGTTCGCGGCAAGCGGCGATAAGTTGTTTTTGAATGACCGGGACGTTCGCCGCTGGAGTCTCAATCCCCAAATCGCCTCGCGCTACCATGACGGCGTCGACCAACGGAAGAATCTCGCCGAACCGATCCACGGCCTCCTGTTTTTCAATCTTTACGACTATCCGAATCTTGCGGCCAGCCGATCCTCTTTTATCCAAAATACCGCGCAAATCCTTAACATCCTCCGGAGAACGAACGAAGGATAATGCGATAAAATCAACGCCGAGTTTAGTGCCGAAAATCGCGTCATCCCGATCCTTTTCCGACAAAGCAGGCAAGCGAAGTTTCGTTCCGGGAAGATTGAATCCCTTGTGCGAAGTGAGCAATCCGCCCTGAACGACCTCCGTAAAAATCCGACGGCCTTCCACTTTTTCTATTTTCACTTCCAATAATCCGTCATCAAGCAAGATACTTTCCCCTTTCTTCACGTCTTGATGAAGAGATTGAAGAGTAACAGGAATGTCCCCAGGAATAAGATCCGATCCTGTTGCGAAAACAGCGCGCTTTCCGGTTTGAAGTTTCACGCCTTCTTTCGGCAAATCGCCTACGCGGATCTTCGGTCCTTGCAAATCTTGAAGAATGCCGAACGGCCGACCGAGGCGCTTGCCGACAAGTCCCAAAGTTTTTACGAGCCGCGCGTGATCCTCGTGAGTGCCGTGCGAAAAATTCAAACGCGCAACGTCCATTCCAGCTCGTCCCATGCGATAGAGCGTGGACGGATCGTGCGATGCCGGACCGATGGTGCAAACAATTTTGGTGCGTTTCATATTTATTTTTACGGTTGATCGGCTGTTGAAGTTGCGAACTCACCCAAAATCACTTGGACATCTTTTTCCTCGCCATGACGCAATACGCGAAGACTTATCGAATCGCCCGGTGATTTTCTTCCTACCAATGAACTCAAACTGTACTCTTCATTAATCTCTATGCCGTCTACAGACAAAATAATATCGTTTTCAATTATCCCGGCCTTGTCCGCCGGCGAGCCAGGAATAACAGCAAGATCGGTTCTATCATCTCCTCTCGACACCAGCACTCCGTGATCGACGGTCAGCTGATTCTTCTTGACGAGATCTTCGTTGATAACGAGGTAGCGAATTCCTAAAAACGAACGCGTGACGCGGCCAAACTTCTGAACTTGCGCCAAATCACGTTTCGCTAAATTTGCCGGCAAAGCGAATCCTATCAGTTGTCCGGAAAACGAGGTTGCCGTGTTTACGCCAACCACCCTTCCCTCAAGGTCTACCAAAGGTCCGCCCGAGTTACCCGGATTAATAGCCGCATCCGTTTGAATGGCTTCTTCGATTGTTTCCGTATTCATGTTGTTTTGCGCCTGAAGGTGTCTGTTCAATCCGGAAACTATCCCCTTTGTAACCGTGTTTCTAAACTGATCCAGCGCATTTCCTATTGCGATGACCGTCTGTCCCGCTTTCAAAGCGTCAGAATCTCCGAAGGTTGCATAAGGATAATTTTCACCGTCTATATCAAGAATCGCGAGATCCAGCACGGGATCGCGCGCGAGCACTTTTGCCGACTTGGTTTCACCGTTTCGCAAAATTACGGAATATTCCGCCTGCTCATCTTCAACAACGTGCTTATTCGTAACGATGAACCCGTCCGCCGAAACCAAAAATCCGGATCCTCCGCCGATTCGCTGCTTCCCCTCTTTTGGTGAAATGCCTTGAGGAAAAATCTGTTCGCCTGTAAACGGATCGATATACTGCGGTTGTGGAATTTTTGATAAATCTTTAGTAATTATAATGGAAACAACCGCCGGAAGAATCCGCTCAACCACCGC
>CAZQNT010000013.1:5217-9499 GCA_964595075.1 uncultured Gammaproteobacteria bacterium
GAAAAGCGCCGAGAAGCAATAACACGGAAAAAGAAATATAAGAACGTTTCATGGCGGTATGATACTACGCTCGTTTTTTCGTGAACAGAGATCGCATTATCAAATATGACTTATCGCGGCGAGGAATATGTTTTTGTAATTATTTGTCATTCCAGCGTAGGCGGGAATCCAGACAGTGAAAATACTCCTTTTATTCTGGATTCCCGCCTACGCGGGAATGACACAAAAAAAATTTATATAGAGGGATTCCTCCGCTACGCTGCTGCTTCGGTCGGAATGACAGAAAGAATAAGTCGTTTCATGATGCGATCAATCACTTCAATTCATCCAATTCTTTCTTGAAAGATTTTACGTCCTCGAACGAACGGTAAACGGACGCGAAACGGATGTATGCGACCTGATCGAAATTTTTCAGTTGATTCATCACAATCTCCCCTATTGCATGGCTGGTAATTTCATTTGAAGAGATTCTCTGTATGTCGCGCTCTATTGCGTGCACAAGTCCACGAAACTCGGATTGCGTATGCGATCGTTTTTCAAGAGCGTGTTTCAAGCCGTTTTCTATTTTGTCGCGAATATACGCCTCCCGCCCGCCGTCGCGCTTTACAACCATCAAATCCAAAAGTTCAACCTCTTCGTTGGTTGAAAATCGATGGTCGCAGGACTCGCACTCCCGTCTTCGGCGTATGGAGGTGCCATCACCGGCTATGCGAGTATCTATGACCCTGGTGTTCTCGTGATTGCAGACAGGGCAGAACATAAAAAAGCGCTATGCGCATAGCGCTCTACTTCACATCATCTTCTTTCTTATAAATGCCGGAATTTCCAAATCACTTTCTCCAGCTTCTTTTTCCGATACGCGCGGCTGTGGAGGAGCCTGCGGTCGCGGCTGCTGGGTCGGAGCGTAAGAAGGAATCTGAACGTGAGGTTGGCGTGGAGCGGGAATGGTTTCAACGGGTTGCGGAGCCGGTTCTACAATCGGCGGTTGTGTCGCCGGCTGATATCTGGGCTCCGGAGCAACCTGGCGCGGAATAGGAGCTTGGCGCGCAGAAAAAGGAAGGCGCTCCAATGCATCCGGTTGACGCGGCGGAGTGTAATTTCCGAGCGGCAAAACCGTCTTGATCTTCGGACGGTCCGAACGCGTTTCAAAACCGGTAGCGATCACAGTGACTTTAACTTCGTCCTTCAGGGCCTCGTCTATTATGGCGCCCAAAATAATCTTAGCTTGAGGATCGGCTGATTGAGTAATGACTTTCGCGGCTTCCTGCAATTCGTACATACTTAAATTCGATCCGCCGGTGATTGTGAACAATACGCCCTTAGCCCCGTCGATTGATACTTCAAGCAGAGGTGACGCTATCGCGCTCTTCGCGGCTTCAGCAGCCCTGTTGTCGCCGCTACCGCGTCCGATTCCCATTAGAGAAGAACCGCGATTGGACATGATGGATCGAACGTCCGCAAAATCCACGTTGATAAGTCCTGGAACTGTAATAAGTTCCGAGATGCCTTGGACGCCTTGACGTAGCACGTCGTCAACAATTTCAAAAGCATCCAGAAGCGTAGTTTTTCGATCTACTATTTGCGAAATCCGGTCGTTAGGAATCGTTATCATCGTATCCACGCATTCCTCCATTTGATCGTACGCGTCGTCCGCAATGGTCTTTCTTTGCGCTCCTTCAAATACGAACGGACGGGTCACCACGGCTACTGTTAATGCGCCGATCTCTTTAGCTATTGCCGCAATCTTCGGTCCCGCGCCGGAACCCGTGCCTCCGCCAAGTCCACAAGTGATAAAAACCATATCCGCTCCTTTGAGAGCTTCTCGAATTTCATTTTGACTTTCTTCCGCGGCGCGAGCTCCGACCTCCGGATCCATTCCGGCTCCGAGCCCGCGAGTGACTGTTTTTCCAATATGGATTTTCACGCTTGCCTGGCAATGATGCAACGCCTGAACATCCGTATTCGGTGGATTTATTTCTGCCATATTCGTTGAGTAAAATTTGTAATCATTCAGGGCTCTTATGAGCCCAAAAAGTGTTCTCTTACCAAAGAACGATACAAACGCGACACAAGAACGTCAAGCGACTCGTCGTTTGAAAAACCTTCCCTCTCTGCCGCTACCAACTACCAACTACTCACTACTAACTTCCCATCACGGCATGAAACTTTTTCCTATTTTTTTGATCGGTCCGATGATAGATTGAAATAATCCCTTCTTCTGTGATCCGCTGTTCCAATTCGGGCGGACTGTTTCTTGATTTCTAATTGATTCGAATCCCCACAGTACTAGTCCTACTGCGGTACTGTACGCGGGATCATGAGCCAATTCAGGAAGCGAGCTCTGGACTTGCGACTGTCCTACGAAAGCCGGCAACTGAAGAATGCGTTTTGCCGCGTGGACGAGACCGGGTAATTTTGCACCGCCTCCTGAAAAAACTATTCCGGCAGGAAGCATTCCCGAACGATCTATTTTTTTCAATTCATCTTCGACTTTTTCCAAAAGCTCCTCGACCCTCGCTTCGATTATTTCGCTGACGTATTGAATGGAAACTATCTCCGATTGATCCGCGCCATATTCTCGAACGTCGATCTCGTCTCGTCGCCCCGCGTCTTCCGGAACCGCACTGCCACGTTCACGCTTAATAGCTTCGGCGACGTCGAGCGCTACGCGCAGACCGATCGCCACGTCTGAAGTGATGTGATCTGAACCGATTCCAATGGTAGTCGCGTGTAACAACTCCCCGTCCTCGTATACAGCCAGACCGCTTGTTGAAGCTCCGATGCAAAGTACACACACCCCAAGCTCTTTCTGACGCGGCGTCAGAACCGCTTCCGCGGCGGCCAATGGCGCATATACCAACTCATCAATATCCAATCGCGTCCGAAAAACGGCACGCGTGATATTCCGAACATGACTTGCCAATCCCTGAATCACCAACACGTCCGCCTCAAGCCGTATCCCCTGCATGCCGATGGGATCTTTGATGTCTCTTTGCCCATCAACCGTAAACCGCTGCGGGAGCAGATGCAAAATCTCCATGTTTGCCGGATTGGCGCCGGCGCGAGCGGATTCTATTGCGCGATCCACGTCTTCTTTTCGAATTTCACCGTCAGGACGCGAAACGCCGATTACGCCTTTCGCCTTGCTTGCCGTGATGTGCGATCCGCCAATTCCTACAAAAGCATTTTGTATAGGCACTCCAACCAGCCTCTCTGCCTGTTCCAATGAACCGGAAATTGCGCTTACCGCGTCTTCAAGAGACGTAATACACCCTTTTGAAAAACCGCCGGAAGGATGCTCGATAAGGCCGATGATATTCAATAACGACCGTTTATCCTGTGATAGCGAAACCTGGCCCACAGCGATTCGTATGTGTGAGCTTCCAAGATCGATTCCGACCAGGGTTTCGTCTTTCATAAAAGGAGAAAAAGTTCTTTCAGATGCGGCCCTAAAATCGCAATGCCTATCACCGCAGAACAGATCGACGCGAGAAGGACGGCCCCTGCCATGAGATCTTTTACGTCTCTGGCATATTCATGGAGCCGCGGCTTGAACAAATCAACCAAGCGCTCTACCGAACTGTTCAGCAATTCTAGCACAAGAACGGCGCCTACGCATAGAAAAAGAAGCGACTGTTCTGCTCTGGTGATAGAAAATAAAAAAGAAACTGCCAGAACCGTGAGACCGATAAAAAGTTGTATGCGAAAACTGCGCTCCGTGCGGAATGCAAGAAAAATTCCCTTCATCGCGTTGGAAAAACTTTTTACGATTTGATGAAGGGCGGTTGGCATAATGATCATACGACTCTTGAAACCACTCGCTCTTGCAAGGCGAACATTCGTTCCTCCTGTTTTTTCGAACAATGATCGTATCCGAAAAGGTGGAGCATGCCGTGGGCGATGAGACGTACGACCTCCTCCTTAAACGAGACTTCGCGTTCGACCGCATTGCGTTTCGTAGTCGCTGACGAAACCAGTATATCCCCCCACTCCTTTTTGCGATTTTTGCCGAGTCGTCCGTCCGGAACGCTGGGGCCTGAAGAAAAAGACAAAACATCGGTTGGCGCATCTTTTCCGAGGTATTTTTTATTCAATACACGAATCTCTTTATCGCTGATAAATCCGACTCCTACGGATCCGTTCGGCCGTCGCCGCGTAACGCCGAAAGTCCCTTCAATAGTACGCTTAATAAGCGGGCGACTGATACGCTCCGGCAGCATTCCCGAACAGACGACATCTATCATGGCGCGACGGACGACTGCTCCGAAACCGAAGTTGCGGC
>CAZQNT010000013.1:9509-22336 GCA_964595075.1 uncultured Gammaproteobacteria bacterium
CTTCGGTTTCGACCGGAACCGGCTGCGAGATCACTCCGCTTGTTGTAGCGGACGGCTCAAATGGCAACGGAACTTCGGTTTCGGAAGTGCTAATCTTGGGCAATCCGCTAAGCACGAGCGAGTTCAGCATCATCGAATACGTTGTCCTATAGTTGATAAACGTCTGTCCGTCTAGATCATAAGTCATCACGAACACGCGGTCGCCCCATGGAATAAACGTACTAAGAAGATCCGCGCCGATAACCCCTTCATATCCCCCCTTGGAACGATATTTCAAAACTTGCGTGGAAGCTACGCCGGGGTGCGTGTCCAAGTACCATTGCAGTATCGGTTTCTTTTCCGGATTGTTCTCGATCGTGACCTTAAACAATTCCCCGTGTTTTGTATCGATCGTCGCGCGCGAGCCGTCCGTAGCATCCATCGCAATACTCCAAGACGCCGGAATACTCATCACCCAACCGATCGACGCGGTAACAATTTTTACTAGAGACGAGTCGAGAAGGCGGACGGGCGCCTGCCCGGCGGGATTGTAGAGATGGAACACTTCGTTGCCATCCAAGAAACCGTCGCCATCAGTATCCGGAGTCCGCGCATCCGTGACATACAAAACTTCTTCGAGATCCGTAATTCCATCGGAATCCGTATCCAAACCGGCTGGCGGAAGCGTGGGCGCCGGCGGCGATTCCGGAGGAAGATTCGGTACCGTGGCAAAAGTCGCTTCGCTCGGCGCCGATTCACCGGCGATGTTCAAAGCGATAACGCGGTATGAGTATGACTTTCCGGGCTCAACCGAAGCATCGAGGAACGACGTGCTATTAGGAGGAAGATTCGTAACCGGAGTGAAGCTGCCGGTTCCCTGATCGCGCTCGACGCGGAATCCGGATTCATTGTCCGACTTGTCGGTCCAGTTCAAGATCACGCTTTGCGGATTTGTCGACGTTGCAGCTACGTCACTCGGCGCATCGGGCGGCTTTGGAACAGGCTGTGGAGGAGCTTCAACAACAACTGGCGCCGGTTTGGGAAAAATCAGATCTCTATTGAAATATACGAACCCGCCGGAAACGGCAAGCAGCAAAACAACGCCGATAATGACAGGCGCCATAATGCTTCGTTTTTTCGTCTCCGTAGCCGGAGCAACGGGCGCCTCCACCTTCTTCTCCTCAATTCGCGTCTTCAAAGCCGCGCCGTAAAACTTATCCGGTATTGTGTGGATTTCCAATTCTTGTTCCGACCCTGTTGCGGCCGGTTGCGCTTGTACCGGTTCCGTCATAGCGTGTTAAGCGAATCAATGAACAATCCGTAAAGCGCGCGAAAATCCACTGACGTGGCATCGTTAACTCCATATCGGACTATGAACGCTTCATCGCCCGCAATGACAACGGTCGCGAGACCGTCCGAGGAACGCCACGCCTTATAACCAGCGCTTGTAGTAAACGGTGTCAGTTCGTTTACAGGCAATGCGGATTCGGCTAACGCCCAGTCCTCGACTGTCATATTGTCCGGTTTATCGGCAAGACGCAAAATTGAAATCTGAAAGAGCGCCGGAGTATACGTGTTGATGGTTATGCCGCTTTCCGTTTCAGCCGACGTCCAGGTTTCCGGAATTAGCGCGGAATTAATTATGCCGATTTTAACGGTCTGAAAACTATCAGACGACGCAAGCTTCGCTTGTGGTTTAGCCGGATCATACCCGCTCTTCACTTCGCTGCCGTCCGTAAACCCGTCGCCGTCGCTGTCGGGATTTACGCTGTTCGTACCGAATATGGCTTCCTCGGCGTCGGTCAAACCGTCGCTGTCCGTATCCGTTCCTTCCGAAGCAACCGCGGCTGCCGGAGGCGCGATAGGAACGGGAGCCGGAATTTCCGGAGGCGGTTCGGGAAGCGCGGGCGGAACTTCAACAATGGGCTCGGATTCCGCAGGAACCACGGCTGGCGCGGACGACGGCGCGATTGAGGATTCAGGAGTTACCGACGACGGACGTATGAAAAAATACCAGAAAGCTCCGCCGATAAGCGTCACTACGGCTAAAATCAAAATCGAAAGGATGATCAGCTTAATCGGAGATCTCCTTGGCGCCTCAATAATCGGTTGCGCGGATGAAGCTGCTGGCACGGTTTTATCCAGCTCAGCAAAAATATCCTCCGGCTCCTTTTTGCCGGTACCTTCTTTCCCTTCCCCTTGCGAAGTGGAAGTTAAAGAGGGTTCTGCCTGTGGCACGGGTGGTACAGGTGCTGGAGCCATGGGAGTCGGCTCGACGGGGAGGTTGGATGGTGGGGCGTCAAACATAAGAGTATTATTATTCGATTAATCCTTCGTTCAATTCTTCGGTCGTCGGTACCGGATCGCCTTCCTGCCACGGTCTCTCCACCTGATACGAATCAAGCGGCTTCGTATCCGTGGCCGCAGTTGACTGCGCGGAAGAGCCGCCGACAACTCGTGTCTCCGTTTGCCGCTTTCTTAGCAATAATACACCGACAACCACCAATGCGACCACTACGATCGCGAGTATGACTGAATAGATTCGTGTACGAAGTTCCATATTTGTCAGTAGTTCGCCCTAGACCACGCCTTCCATTGCGCAGGGTTGCTCTGCTTATAGGTGACGCACGTCGAGCCGTTAATCGCCTTGCAATCGTCGTCCGTACTACAAGTCCTCCATAACGACTCCTCATTACCATCACCAGGAAATGCGCAATACTTAGTCCTCCAAAAACCGTCGAACCCGTGTTCATAAACAGCCACGCCTTCCGTATTTTCCGAAGAAGAACGACCCCACTTTAATGCGTTTCGCACGATCACTGATCCGTCTCCGGAATACAAGTCCGCGATATGCCAGAACTTGCAATCTCCCTTGCAGCTTCCTTCTTTTAAGTCCTTGGCATTAACCTCGAGAATTTGCTTGTCAGTAGAAATCACCGCCGTATAACCTTTATTTATCAAATGCGACTTGAGAACGTTAGTGGTATTGTTATTAATCGGCGATATGGATTTCCCAACCTGATAATCCCAGAACATTCGCAAGGGTTCTTGCGCATTTCCGAAAGCGGAATAGCGGAAGTACGTCGTAAGTGGACCTTCCTTGTAGAAATCGCAGATATTCCACCAAGTATCTTCGCATGGCCAAGGTTTATTCAAAGCTAATGCCGCCGTTTGGCTAAGTCCTTGTGAACATTTTTCATAATCCCCCGGATTTGCCAGCAAACAAGCACTCCGTCCCTCCACCGGACAATTATTTACCTTGGTACCATATTCTCCCGCATAACCTCCCACTTTTTCTCCTGCATTATGCAAACAAAGCAGGTACGCGTAAGGCAATTGCGAGACATCGAGATTTCCGCGAGTCTTGCTGCTCCACGTAATATCGCGAGCGCACTGCTGGGTGCTTGCCGGTCGGTTCGCGTATATACAAGATTTGATATCTTCCACTTTTGACGTTGCCGTGTATGCGTAAGATTCCGGAATTACAAGGTGATTGTTAAATCCTCCGCTGATTCCGTTCGCCATCGTGGTCCACGGCTTTTCCCACAGCACCGTGAAATACGCCTCGCCTTTACCAGGTCGTGGGAATAGATAAATCTTTCCGTCTTTTTTCTGACTTACTGCGTCGAGATAATTATCAACTCCAAAAGTAGGAGTGGTAAGCGGCCAATATCCTCCGCGGATTCCCTCGTCAATCGAATACGTATACTGCCATCCCGGCGCCTTCGGATATCCGCAACTCGGACGATTCGGTTGGTTGCCGGTACATGGATTATCGTCGTATTTATCAACGATCAATTTGTATTGCGCACATTCACTGCGATTATTCAACCCCGTGATCTGAAAATTACCGTTGTCGTCACTCGAAGTCTGTTTGACCAAAACTCCCTTATAGATCAACGAAACTTTTGCGAGCGGAACAACCTGATTGTACACGGCGTCAAAAAGCTGTCCTTCAATCGTGCCGGTACCAATATCATCGCTGCATTTGCCGCATCCGGAGAACGAGCATGAAGAACCGCATGAAATCAAGGCCGGGCTTCCCTCGGTTTTAATTCCGACGCCTAAAGCCGGTCCTTTTTCACGCACGCATTTCCAAAACTCATTCGTTGTCGGCATTTCATCAGGAAACGTGAACGCGAACTTTTCGCCTTCTTTTAGACCAAGACATTCGTGAAACGCGGTTTTTTCGTATTTCTTGAACCCTCCGAATACAGGGTCGGCCGATGGCACGGTTTCGGTATTCCCATCGAGAGAGAACAATGCGGGTTTTATTCCATTAGAAGGAAAATCGTACCCGATCGCCTGACAGGTTATTCCGGTCTCGGTAGTTTGTACGCACGGAGTTTTTTCGCAATCCGCGTTCAGATACGGACAAAGGAACTTTTGATTAAAACTGTAATTTTTTTCGCAATCCGAAACCTGATCCTCCTTGATCGTAACCGTCTGCGTTCCGTCGCATTGCTCAGGTCCGTTCTTTTTCGCGTCTCCGCAATATCCTCCCGCGGTCGTGAGGAACTTGCATTGCGTGCTGCACGAGGCGCAGGTGGGATTGTAATCCGCAGAACACGTCACCTTTCCGTTTTGCGATCCCGCGTCGCAATCCTCCACTCCCATCAGCGGCTTTCCGTCTCCGCAAACATTTTTCTTGCACGACGACGTGCACGCCTTGGTATCTCCGTTTCCGGAGCCGTCGTCGCATTCCTCCGACGGCTTGTCTATAATTCCGTCTCCGCAGAAATTCAAAACCTTACACGGTGACCAATTGGTATACGAACACTGGCTAAGTCCGGACGTGTTGCATGTACGAATGTGGGCCGTCGGATATTCCTGACATACACCCGGTATCGTCGATAGCGAACATTGGACATCGGAGGAACACCTGCCTACAAATTCTTGAACTGACCGGCAAGACGTTTTTCCACCCGATTCCTTGACGCAATCCGCGTTCTCCTTGCAAACCTTAAACAAGGAAGGGTCGTGATTTTCCGTTTCATACGTCGGCGTTACGCACTGCTTCAGCGAGCCGGAACATTTCTTGATCTTTACGTTTTCACAGGACGCGAGCGGGTCGATACCGTCGGATTTCGCGCATTTCCCATTCTCACCGCAATCAGCATCCACCGAACACGGTTCGTCTAGCGCGCTCCCCGCCTTACAAATCCCCTTCGTGGTTGTCTGCGTCTGCCCGTCGCATTGTTCCGGCGCAGTTACGACGCCGTCGCCGCAATATGGAGCGATTCCCTTACAATCAAGACTGCAACTATTCGTGATAGTGCACGAGCCATTCGTATCGCAATAATCGCCGTTTCCGGTTCCTTGCAAATTCGACGGGCCGTTATCGCACATTTCTCCGGGGGAAATCTGCTGGTCTCCGCAGTACGCGGCGTAGCCGTTGCATTTGATGTTGCAGTGTCCGTACGAACCGTTCAAAATCCCGTCATCGCAAAGCTCGCCCGAGGAAACGCACTTTCCGTCCGCGATATTTTTCCCGTCGCCCTTGCACTCATCGTCGACCATACATCCAAGAGCGTTTCGCACCCCTAAACTACATACTTTGTCGATCCTTCCGTTGCCGCACGAGACAGACGCGTCGCACTTGCTCAAATTTACGTCGTCAAGAAACTCCTTACATTCGTTACAGACCTGCAGCTTGAGTCCTTTCGGGTTATTCGGATCTTTCGTATCGCAATCCGTCAATTTCGTCTGTCCGATTTCGCACATTTCGCTCGCCGTACATGATCCTCCCGGACAATCGCTGTCTTTCACGCACGGATTCTTATCGTTGGATCCACCGCTGCACGCCTGACCGATCTTCCCGTCTCCGCAAGTGCCGCTCTGTCCTATAGGTTGGTTGGTACAAACGTCTTTGTAAATGAAGCGACCGCCGACGAACCTGCACGAACCAGCGACCGTTGGGTATTTGTTTTCCGGACATGAAACCGTGTTCTTCGGATCAGGGCACGGCCTACAATCCTTATCTTCGTCGCACAAGAATCCGAGCGTTTCCGAATTCGCGCACCGTTTGATCTCCGTCATGAGCGAGGGCGACCACCATGCCGCATTCTTGTTTGTCGGCTGCGGCACTTCAAACTCGCTCGAAAGCTCGTAACGCTGTCCGCCGTTCAACGCATGGTATTGATAAACGCGCGACGGTGAAATTCCGATTCGCGGACAAACGAATTTGCGCTCGTCAACATTCCAACAAGTAAGCGGTTCGGTTGAAGTCGTGGTGATAAAATCGTTTCCTTTAATCGTCACGCCTGTGCAGGATTCGTCCGTCGAACAATCCTGATTTCCTCCGCACGGCGTTCCGGACTTGGAGCACTTGCCGCAAGTGACGAATTCGTTCACCGGATCGGTCGGCTGCTTTCCGCCTACGGACTTCGAGAACTCCGCGTCCCACGACGGCCAACGTGAGTTGGTGTAGCTGAACAAAAAAGTGCCTGCAAGAAGCTTCGGATACGCTCCGTCTTTTATTTTTGCCGCCTCAATGACGCGCGACATTGCCTGAAAATCCGCCACGCGCTCCGTATCGCGAGATAATTTCAACTTGTAGCTTCCGCAATGAAAATCCGTTCCCAGTTTCAAGCAATCAAAATCGTTCGAGCAAGAAACGGTATTGCCTTCGTCGTCATAGTGCGGCTCGGCCGGCTCGATGTTCGGATCGTTCCCCTTTTCGCACGCGTTGCCAACGCCGTCCTTCAGGTTTATGTTGAACGCCAAGGTTTGCACCATTTGATCGTATATCCCGACAGTGACGGGAGATGCGTCCGGGTTGCGAGAGATCAGATAGATGTTCGAATAAATCGACGTGCCAGGCCCGTCGGTATTGGCTGCGGCGACATACGTGGTGTTCCCGTCCTGCAAAGCGCGATATCCGTCCACCATTATTGACTTTGGTTTTCCGCCAAAACCCCGCCACTTGTACCAATCCTCCGGAGAGTAGTGGAGCGGGTTGGATGCTACGCGAATACCGATACCGTCTTTTTTGAGCGCCTTGTTCTCGTCGCCGTAGGTGAAAAGATATTGACGCAAAATTCCTTCCTTCAAATCCGTCGTCGTTGGAGGAACAGGATTAATCGTGAGTTTCGGCAAATCGTCGTCCGTACCGGCTGACCCGGCATCGCGACAATAGGTCGTTGAGAAGTTGAAAAAGTACGGACCGGTCTCAAAAATCGTGCCTTTGAGACTTGAATCCTGACCGTTTCCTGTAGGCTTTTTGTCGCGGAACGGCGCGATCGGTCCCGGTCCTTCCAAGCTCGGCCACGGATTTTCGCAAAGCGAAACCGTGACAGGCGCGCTTCCATGGATAGACGACTCGGTGGTCGGCGGATTGCTCACTGTATCAGTCGTAATTTTTAGCCATGCCATGACGAACGCGGATTCAAAACGTTCACGACCGATTTTTCACTCGTACTCCACGGAAGCCAATCGAACGCATATTCCTTGACCGACACGATCGGGACGGCAGCATTGTTGTTTAATGCGATCGCTTGCGCCTGAAACGGATGAATGTCGGTTTGTTTGGTGAACAAAAGCGGATGTTCCTTGCTAGTGTCCGTAACCTGTATCAAATTCACGGTACAAATCTGCTTTCCTGTCGTGAACGAGAAAGTGAGCGGTCCGCTTTCAGCGGATGCATCGTATGCCGCGACAACGCCTTTGGCGGTTTTTATCCCATGCCTATTCGCGAGATCCGCGTTATCGGAGAAAGGATCCGTCGTAGTAGAATTGTCGCCAAAAAACTTCACGCGATATTTCGTATCCGGTTCGAGCGCGGAATCGAGTTTGAATTTATAAGACGCTGTTCCCTCGCTCGATGCCGGAACCCAAGACCCCGTGACCGATCCCTTGCACCACACCGCGGCAAAAGCCGGATCACCGGTCCACCAAGCGACTACGCGATGCCAAAGCCGCTCAAACCATCCGACGATTCCGTCGCGCAACGGACGAAAATCTTCCGTAACAACCGTGGTTCCGTCCGGACATTTTCCGCCGGCGTCTTGCTTCGCTATTTGTACATTTGCTGCAACGCTCTCTACATTCATAGAAACGTTAAAAGCGGTGCTGATCTCAACGTTACGACAAACTCCCGTGCCGCTCGGATACGAGGTGGCGATCGTGGGGCGTAAAGAGCAACACCCTTTGTCGGTGAGCCCCATTGCCTTGCCTTGAGAGTTCGGCTTACAAGTGTTCTCGTCCGTAAACGCGCACTGCAAACCATATGTCGCCTCTCCGGTTTTTCCTTCGACCAGAGCTGAAATTTTCGATGACATCACGCCGTTCTCATCCGGATCCGCATCGCCGACGATATATGCGAGCTGCACATTATCCACTAGCCCGTCTCCTTTCGCCGTTCCGACCGGAGGCACCGGCGCGGAGTTTTTCGGCGCGTTTTGCAGAGACTTGTCGCTGGAAGAAAGTCCCGCGTCGCACTGTTCTCCGATTCCAACGATGCCGTCGCTGCAAAAACTTGGAGTCGGATATTTAACCGACGATCCTTCCAAGAGACAGGACGCGCTGCATCCGTCCCCTCCCATTTTATTTCCATCTTCGCAGTCTTCGCCAGCATCAATAATGCCGTTTCCGCAAGTATTGGAATTTCCTATATGAAGACAGGTCTTACCGTTGCATCCTGCCGGAAAAGTCGGATCCGAAACGCTTTGCTTTTCACAGGTTTCGCCCGGCTCAAGAAGCGCGTTTCCGCATACGGAAGACACGCTGGGCGACGATCCCGTGTGCAAGCATTGGTTGGAACAACCGTCATTGCTGGCTAAATTTCCGTCGTCGCAATCCTCGCCGTCAGCAATGTCGCCGTTGCCGCACGTGCTCTTCGCTGAAACGGATCCGGTATTACGGCAGAAAGACGAGCAACCGCGATATTGCCGAGGCGCGCATGTTCCGCCGTTCTTCTCGCAAGCCGCCTTGTCAGCCGGCTTAGTGCAAAACGAACCGTCTGGAGTATTGGATTCTGCTGGAGCGCCGAGGCACTGCATGCCGAAATCGCACGCCTCGCCTTGTTCGAGCGTTCCGTTGCCGCAAGTTCCGGTCGTGACTTGCGACACCGGTTTCCAGAGGCATATATTCGGATCGCACTGTCCGACGTTGCTGGGGATCCCCGGATCGCACTGCTCGCCGGAAGTTGCGCCGGAAGGAAGAACGGAACACGCGTCATTGTACGGAGTGAGTCCGCCTTTGCAGTAAACCGCGTCCGTTGTTTCGATCATCCCATTTCCGCACACCGCGACTTTTCCATATTGCGCTTGGCTTCCCATCGCAAGACAAATCGCGCTGCACTGCGGAGGCAATTGAGCCCCTGTATCAACCGCTCCAAGTCCCACGAAATCCGCCACCTTTTTATCCGAAGTCGCCCATGAGGCGTTCTGCGTCTGTACGAGCGCTTGTCCAACGGCGCTGCACTCATCGGCTTTTCCGAACGGAGTCGCGACAAACAATTGCCGCGCGTCGATTGCGGTTTCATATTTTTCAAGCGGCGCCACGTCCACGGAATCCGCCTTGCAATAAGAGTCGGGTCCTAGCTTGGTTCGGAAAGTCCAGACGAATCCCTCGGGATCGTTGAGCCCTGTCATTAGCACGCCGTTCATTCCCTTAATACCATTGTCCGTTCCGCCCTTTAGCAGTACTCGATAATATTTTCCAGGTTGCAGCAACAGCGTCTGATCCGATTTGATCGGTTTGATGCTCAAAAACCGTTTTACCGTTTCCATGGTTTTCGGAACCGGCACCACGGTAATGGAATTCGACGGAATCTCAAGCGGCGCGCCGAGCTCCGTCAAAGCGCAATTCTCATTGGCGCACGGACGCACTTCCACGTTTCCGGCAATGGACTTAGGATCCAGCTCCTGTGAAAACCTCGCCCAAACAAGAGAGTTGATGCACGCGAGCTGACAGCGCGGCGCGTAATCCTCGACTTTCGGCGGAATGAATTTTACGTAGAGCTGCGCGACTCCTTTCACGTTATCCGGTTTGGCGATCGCGTTCATGTTTACCGGAACGTTTCCTGTTTCAGTAATGGCAACTCCGGTTTGTTTGCAGCTGACTTTCCCCTGTTCCACGTTGAGAGGCGTATCGAAAATCGCGCGTCCGTCGCCGT
Source organism: uncultured Gammaproteobacteria bacterium (assembly GCA_964595075.1). Lineage (GTDB taxonomy): Bacteria > Patescibacteriota > Patescibacteriia > 2-12-FULL-60-25 > 2-12-FULL-60-25 > JAHJFW01. The sequence goes on from CAZQNT010000013.1 coordinate 19,606, forward strand.
TTCCGTCGCCATGCTCCCATTCCCAATCGTATTTCTCGCATTGTAAAACCACGCAAGCGTCGTCTTTCGAAATCGGAGACGCAAGATACGGAACTTCTCCGCCGGCATCGTTTAATTCATACGGATGAGGGGAAACGCTGACCGATCCTATTGCGCACGGATCCTTTGACGCTCGCGTCTTAAACTTGAAGCAATATCCGACTCCTTTGCCGCATGAGTCGCTTTCGTCCATATTGTCTCCGCCAACGCCCGCGCCTTTCACGCCGGTTAAAATCTGCACGAGATACGTTGTGTCGATATCCAAGTCCACTTTCGGAGAAATACGAACCAAATCCTGATCCGGAGACGCTACTTGAAGCAATGGCGATCCGCCCGCCTGCTCGACGTCCGTCGTAGTGGAACACGCTTCATTCGTACACTTTTTAAGAAGAAAATTCGTTTTCGTGACCGTAGTCGGATCAAGATGCGCGGTAAAGCGCGCGATTATAGCCGCGTTCACGCAAGCATTCTCCCCTCCCGTGCGCGAAATCCACGGCGAAGGAGACGGAACCGGGGCCGGTATATTTTTCGGCGCGCACTCTTCCACAACGCGCGGCGCGACCGGAATAAGTCCGGTTGAAGATTGCCATGCGTACATGGCGGACTGCGTAACGACGCCGCAAGATTGTTCCTTTGGAACGCACGTGCCGTTTCCGCAGCACTGTTCGCTCGAGCTGCAAACTCCCGCTTCTTCATTGCAATTTCTAACTTGAAAATTAACTCCGTTCGACGGCGTGCCTTGCGCGGAAAGCGAAACGGGTCCTGTTACCGCTCCGGCGGGAACCGTTGTTTTGACTTCGCCGTTCGTCCAAGCAGATGATATAGCGGCCTTGGCGTCATAAAAAGTTACAGTGCCGACGCTGGAACCGAAACGCTCTCCTATAAGAGAGACGTCCGTTCCTATTGGGCCGACGCTAGGGATCACTGCGCAGATCCCCGGCTTGGCGTTCGCGGATGTTACGGAAAAACTTACGGCATTTGATTCCGCATTATCGGAACGTATAAGGCGAACCGTATAAGCCCCTGGCTGAACCTGTTGCTTATTAAGAAAATCTTGCGGCACTTTCACTGTCACGCTTGTCTGCTTCCAATATCCGGCCGAACACGCCGAAGGAAACGAGGTGTCACCAAGCGCTTCATATCCGCTGGAAACCTGTTTGAAACGAACCGTTCCGATGCTTGATCCGAAATTTTTTCCGGTTAATGTAACGTACTCCGCTCTAGGACCTTCGGCAGGATCCACGCTTGCGATGCTGGGAGGTCCGGCAACCGCCTTGTTCTGCACCAAGAATGTGACCGGATTGCTTAAAATCGTACCGACTTTCACTTTAATGGACTGTTTCCCGTTTCCAACGACCGGTACGTTTGCCACGATCTCCTCATCCATCCAGGAAGAAAACGAGGATAATGTAGATGGGCCGAAAACCACTTGAGCGGGGGCTGTTCCAAATCCGCCTCCTTTAACCTTGAACTGATCGCCTACAAAACCGGAAGTCGGAGAAAGTCCGCAAATCCCGGGATACGAAGAATCGTCAACAACGAAGTCGGGAATATTCGGACCGCGATTGTCATCGGTCCGGTCAGAAAGACTACTCGCGCCGTTGGTCAAACCGATTGGTCCGCTAGCCGCGCCGTCCGGAACGGAAATGACGACCTGCGAAGAACTCCACATTGTAAATCCGTTTTGGATGCACGCTTGCGGCGGAGACGCGAGTTTGTCGTCTCCGGCTCCAGGTCCGCCGAAGAAAGTCACTTGGCCGGAATTGCCAAAATTCGCGCCGTTAAGCGTTACAAAAGTTCCCGGCTTTCCGTTTTGAGGACTGACCGCCGTGATTGTCGGCTGTTCAACGCACACGTTATTCTGACACACGCTTGAAGAGCATTGACTGTTGGACGTGCAGCTTCCCCCGGAACACGCGCCGCAAAAACCCGCGGTGTTCGGAATTCCTCCGCAATCTATGTCAGTCTCATCGCCGTCCTTCACGCCGTTGAAACATGACGGTGAACGAACAACTACGCTGATCGGGGAGCTGTTCGTTTCATGCGCGTCTATGTCAAAAGCGGATGCGCGCAACTCGCGAACCGATTGGAGCGGAATGCCCGCCGTGTCCCATTGAACCTCCGCATTGTAGACAAGCGGAGAGCTGGATGCATTAGGTCCGGATTGGTCAACGTAGTTTCCATTATCAGTAAAGGAAACGTATGAGATTCCGCTGTCGTCGGTCGAATACGCGCGAAGCGTCACCAAACTGTCAGCCGGAACAGCTTGTCCATCCAGCGGCTCGATAACGGAAACCGTTGGAGGCGTGGTATCGATCAAATTTCCGGTATGAAATTTCGCCGTGCACGCCGGAGCAAATCCACCGCACACGATGGATTGTCCGGTATTGGAACGAAGACCCGAACCGATCGTTACCGTGAAATCACCATCGCCGTCAAAACAAAACAGTTTGTCGTTCGGCGTGGGGCACGGATCGGAAGGCGTGAACAAAACCACTGCGCCGTTTACCGCAAACGTTCCTCCGACAGTCGATCCACCGTCCTTCGTCACCACGATGGCAGAAACGGATTTATCGTCGACTGTGCGCGTAAAAAGCAATTTAACTTGTACGTTGCGGATCGGAACCGCGCCTTGCGGAGAAATGGTTTTTACTTGAAAAGACTGCGCCCCTCCGGATCCTCCAAACCCGCC
>CAZQNT010000014.1:0-22326 GCA_964595075.1 uncultured Gammaproteobacteria bacterium
TTTTGCGTAAGACGACTAAACGGAGGATGATAAAGGCGGATACGTGTTAAAATAGTATTCATGCCATCCTTGGAAGGATTGATTCCATGGTCCAAAGCTTCGGATCAAATTTTGGATTTGTTGAAAACGGATGTTCAAGGGTTAAGCGCGATAGAAGCGAAAAAACGATTGGAAGAGAACGGGTTTAACGATTTCAAACACGAAAACACGGTCAACGGAGTTTTGATTTTTTTGCGTCAATTCAAAAGTCCGTTGGTTTTGGTTTTGGTCGGAGCCAGCGCGGTTTCTTATTTTTTAGGCGAAACGATTCAAGTTGTCCTTATTCTGCTGATGGTTTTCATGAGTGGGATTCTTGCTTTCGTGCAGGAATATCGCAGTGAGCGGGCTTTGCGATTACTTAGAAGCAAGCTAACTCGTTACGCGACAGTCATTAGATCAGGCAAGCCGACGCAAGTTGATTCGCGCAATTTGGTTCTTGGCGACGTTGTGATCTTGGAAGTCGGCATGGTCGTGTCCGCGGATTTACGTCTGATCAAGCTCGACGATCTCGCATTGGACGAATCAATGTTGACCGGAGAATCCATGCCCGTGGAAAAATCCACGGAACCGCTCGGCGGAAAAAAACTTTTGCCGCAAGAGCAGGTCAATATGTCATTCATGGGCACGAGCGTGGTGCAGGGTAGCGGACTTGGTGCGGTCGTTGCAGTCGGGATGCAAACGGAGATGGGGCGAACCGCCGCTTTATTATCCGAACGGACGGAGGAGACGGATTACCAAAAAGGCGTGCGAAGTTTCGGAAGTTTTTTATTGAAGATCACGCTCGCTCTCGTCCTCTTCGTCGCTCTCGCTATGGGGGTTTTGCGCGGCGATTGGATAGAGGCAGTGCTATTCGGTTTGGCTTTGGCGGTTGGAATTTCTCCCGAACTTTTTCCAATGATCGTCACGCTGAATCTTTCGCGCGGCGCTTTGATGATGAGCCGTAAGCACGTTCTGGTGAAGCGGCTTATCGCGATTGAAGATTTGGGCAACGCGGATGTGCTGTGCACCGACAAAACCGGAACTCTCACGGTCGGCAAGTTGCGCGTGCGCGGCGGAATAGACCCCTCTGGAAAACAATACGACGCGGTCATCGCTTACGCGTCGCATTGCGTTACGTTAAACTCTCACGGCCGCGCGAATAATCCGGTGGATCAGGCGATTCTTGAAGCCGAGATGCGCGAGCATTTGCCCGATGATTTGAATGGTTGCGAGCGCTACGAAACGATTTCGTTTGATTTTGATCGGCGGCGGATGAGTTGCGTGGTCGGCAAAAACAATTCGCCGCGAACATTGATCGTAAAAGGCGCGGTTAAGGAAATGTTGGACGTTTGCGACGTATCCGCGTCTCATCGCGACGAGCTGTTGGCCATGGCCGACGATTGGCAGGATCAGGGTCATCGGCTGATCGCCGTGGCGCGCAGAGAGATTGAGGTGAAGGATCGTTACACGCCCGAAGATGAGCGCGATTTGGAACTCCTCGGTTTTGTTTTGGTGAGCGACGCGCCGAAGCAGACTGCTCGCGCCTCGCTCGTCGCGCTAAGAAAACTCAACGTGCGAACCGTGATTTTGACCGGAGACACCGAACGCGTAACGCGCCACGTCGCGGAACAGCTATGTTTTGAGAGCACGGGACTGGTCACGGGCAAAGAACTTGAAAATGTAAGCGCGGAAAAACTGAAACTTCTCGTTGAGAAAACGAATGTCTTTGCCAGCATCACGCCGGAACAAAAACTGGAGATCATTCGCGCGCTGAAAGCCGGCGGACACACCGTCGCGTATATCGGCGACGGTGTTAATGACGCGCCATCGCTTCGCGCCGCCGACGTTGGCATCTCGTTTGACAATGCGGTTGACGTGGCGAAAGAAGCGGCAAGCGTCATTTTGTTAAAAAACAGTCTGGCGGTTTTGGCCGACGGCATTCGCGAAGGACGCCGTACGTTCAACAATACGCAAACATACATCAACGCCACGATCAGCTCCAATTTCGGAAATATGCTTTCACTCGCCGGAACCGCCCTGCTGCTGCCGTTCGTACCGATGTTGCCCGCGCAGATTCTTCTGCTTAATTTTCTTAGCGACTTGCCAATGCTAGGCATTTCCAGCGACCGCGCGACGGACGAAGATTTGGCTACGCCTCGTAAATGGGATATCAAACGCATTTCGCGTTTCACGTATTTTTTCGGTCTCATCTCCAGCGTCGCGGATTTTATGACGTTCGGCCTGCTCTATTTCATAGCCCGCGCAAACGTATCTCTTTTTCGCAGCGGTTGGTTTGTCGAATCGCTAATCACGGAAGTCGTGATTATTTTATTGTTACGCTCGCGACGCACCTCACTGTCTAATCCTCCAAGCAAGATTTTGGCAGGTATGTGCGTATTTGCCGTGGCGCTGGCTTTCGTTATCGTGTACACCCCCATCGGCGCAAGCGTCGGACTCGTGTCATTGCCGCTCTATTTGATACTTAGTATTTTACTCATCGTGATCACGTACGGCGCGCTCACGGAAATCGGAAAGAGGATTTTTTATCATTATTTGTTTAAGGAAGGGCAGAAAGAGAAAATGGGTACATGACCCTTTTACAAATGTAAAAGGGTCATGTCCCCATTTCCCACACCATTTCCCACAGAAGTATGTGGATGAACACGTTTTTCGCTATAATCACCGGAACGCTCCTTACCATCTTTTTCAAGCTCTTTTGGCAAAGGTTTAGCAGCCCTGTTTAAGAGGCCAAAAAAGCGGTCTTTATCAGTAGTATCACGGTTTTTTTGTATCTTTTTGCGGGGCATATCTATTGACATTATGCACAGTGCATGATAGGAAAAAGGCTCCTACTAGGATACACTACCGACATAGGATGAGAGTGCATACAGGTGGGAGATAGTGCCCCGAGCGAGATTTGAACTCGCAAATCCTGTCGGGATGTCCGATCTCAAATCGGATGCGTCTGCCAATTTCGCCATCGGGGCACAGTCTCCCCTCCGTATCCTCTCCGCCATCGCTCCTCGCAACTCGGAGCGGTACAAGTTTCTAGGGATCATCCCTCAAAAGAGGATCACCAAGTCTTGCACCGCCTCGGGTTATGACGAGCGATGGTTTTATGGAGAAGGATTATCCGGTTTAGCCAAAAGGTATTTTTTCTCTGTTTTGATAACTACACCGGAGCGGGACAGATGAACAAACTTGTTACGGGCATTGTCTTTCGTAAGCATCGGATATTTAGCCATGATTGCCTTAATGATCGTCGCCCGTTTCGTAGGCGTGTTTTCATTTTCCTTAAAAAAGGAACTGATTTCGGCCTCAAACGGCACCGACTCATCGTCAGTATCACCTTTCTGTGATGGTTGACGGGACATAGCTGAAATCAGCCCATCCGTATGTTGGATTTGGGCCTTTAACTTCAATTCTTGTTCCCGCAGTTCCTTCAAATGAGTACGGAGCTCACTGATTTTTAATGCCATAATGAACAGAATATCCGAAATGTGATGTACCGTCAAGCACATATCACATTTTTGTCAATTCTGTGACCCTCGGCGATATGGACTTGAATGAAAAAGACGTCTGCCGTTATACTAGCGTCTATGAACAACCACAAACACGCTCTCATTATTGGAGGGTTGGTAGTCGTTTTACTCTTGGGCGGCCTCTTTTGGAACTATACGGAGACGATCAAAGAGAAGAACGCTATCGAACGAGAGCGGATTGAGGCCAATGAGCGAATGAAGGAAGCGGAATTACAGCAGGAGCGAGATCTGCAAGAAGCGAAGATACAGGCAGAAAAGAACAAGGAGCTGGACAAACAGTTAAGCTACAATATCTGCATCGCGTCCGCAGAAGATCGGTATGATGCTAACTGGGATGCGGACTGTAAATTGGAATACGAGAAAAACGAAAAGGAATATGAAAAATGTTTCAATGTGAATAAAGCAACCTACGGTGACGCTCAAACTGTGAAGGTATGTAGAGGATTTTATCCAGCACTAAAAAAGACGGATTGCACACTTCCAAAGTTTAGAGCTGATGAAAATAATCGGTTATTGAAAGAAGAGAAGGACAGATGTGCTAAGGCGCAATAATCCATTACTTGTCGTCATGGCATAGTCGCGTTATTTTTTTGCCATTCGAAGCGACTAATTTCAGTTGTCCCCAAATTGGGGACAACTGATTATCAAAAAACTCTCTCCGTTTTACTTTTTCCCAATATTGTCTTGGAGTGGGGCTATCAGTTAGTGCTGCTACTACATCTATTACCGAAAACCACCATTCTTTTTGAAAAATGGTTTTTCTAACTGTTTTTCCACGGAAAATTGCAATTTGGTTATCTTGATTCAGATCGTTAGTCATGGAATGAATGTATCACGAATTTCTTTTTGTTACGTAATATCGTCAAAGGCTGTTGCCTTGCATAATAGAAACGGGGACATGACCCGTTTATATCTCTTTATTCAATTACGTCGATATAGGTAAAATCTTCTGACTTCAAATTAGTTTTTCCTAGCAAATCTTTTCTTATTTCAAGAACAATATTACCGATAATTTTTTTACCTTTTTTAGGGTCTGGCGTATTGCCTCTTTCCTTAATTAGCAAGGCAACCATTTCATTTATTGCTATCACCACATTATCTGATGAATATAGCCAGGACCGATATAGTTCCTCAAAAAATTTTCGTTTTAAATCTCCAGACGTTGTTCTGCCGACAAAACCTTGAAGTAGCGTCAAAAGATTTGCGTATTTTTCCTCTTTGAATTTTAACATTACTTCATCTTTTCTTGACCTCGCGGTGAATAAATAAGTTATCCAAGCACTAATAACGCCAGAGAGAAGAGGAAAAATAATTAAGAAGACATCTTTTGTTTCCATATAATTGAATAAAAAGTTTTCAAATTTCGCCTAACGTTCGCGTGTATCTGAAGTCCCGCGCTAATTTTCGGTGATAAAAATTAAACGCTTTTAATTGTTGCGAACATTTAATATGCACTCTCCATCCAAACTCCACAAAAATTAGTGCGGGATTTGGGCGGAGGAAAATTGTCACTCCATATGGATTTAATTAATGCCAATTTTCCGTAGCCAGATACACGCTGTTATGTGATGTAACCAGAAATTTCTTTACCTTAATCAATTTTTTGACAATTTATTCCGCAAACCCTTCGATAAAGTCTCTTACTTTTTGTTCATTAAGCTCAGGGTCATTGCGTAATGATAGTCCCATCATTCCAATAAGCATTTTTTGTTCGTCTGGTCTGTTTCTATCTTTACTTAAATCACTGACTATTGAATCAATAGCTTGTTTTAATGCACCTTGCTTTAAATGCTCTAAAGCTCTATCTTTTGCCCATCGAGTATGGTTTTTTTCTTGCTCGGGTGTGTAGCCACCCATTTCTGGATTTTTCATAGTTTTTTAAGTTAGTTAATGAATTGCGCTTGTATTATATCACAAGTTATGTTCGACCTGAAATAAATTGCCAAAAATTCTAAATAGTAAAAAAGAAATTTCTGGCTATTTCACATAACTAGTAATTATACGATTTGATTTCGGTATGCTATCATTAATATGATAATTATACGAATATATGGAGAATTATATTGAAAATTTGGATCGAGAGCTTCGCTTGCGTAACTATAGCAGAAAAACTAGAGAAAGCTACTGCCGAAGCGTCAGAGAGTATATTGCATTCAATTGACAAGTCTTACAGATTATTTACATATAAATATGGCTGTGTTAGGTTTGATTTTGTCGCGAATAAATATGGAGGTGCGACATGGCATGCTCTTTGAAAGCGGATCTACTGCACTACTGTTACGCAGGTGAGAGAACGATCGAAGAGATTCTGGCCGAGTTCAAGAATCGCAGCATCCAAGCTGACGATAATGACATCGTCGAATTGGTCCTCGACTGCGTGAGAGCCGGCGAACTTCTGAAGATCAATACCTTGTGGAATACGACATACAGGATTTCCGTAAAGGGAAAGGATGCGCTTGAAAGAGAGCTGGTTTCTAGGCCGTATCCAATCAGGTTCTGACGCCGGCTCGCCACGCCGCCCACACCTCGCGCCATTCGAGTCTGCTCAGTGGCGCGTTTTTATATGTTAGGATACATATTATGAAATTCCCACGCGGAATAAAAGTCAAAGGCGGCGAATTGCCGGATTGTCCGGGGGTTTATCTTATGAAAAATGCGGCCGGCAAGATTATTTATGTCGGCAAGGCAACGTCGCTAAAACGCCGCGTTTCGTCTTATTTTCAAAGACCGCAGGACGCGCGGATTTCGCAGATGGTGAGCGAGATTCGCGAGATTGACTACATCAAAAAGCCCACGGCGATTGAGGCGTTGATTCTTGAAGCGAATCTCATCAAGTATTATTTTCCGCCGTACAACATCAAAGACAAGGATAATAAAAGTTTTCTCTATCTCGTAATCACTAAAGAAGATTTTCCAAAGCCGCTTCTGATTCGTGGATCGGATCTAGGCGAAGAGGCATCCAAGAAATACAAAGCTGTTTTCGGGCCGTACACTTCGCCGCGTTCGTTACGAGCGGCGCTGGATCTAATTCGCAAAGCGTTTCCGTGGAGTGTTTGCGAACCGATGAAAAGAGTGCCGAGTGCCGAGTTCCGAGTGCCGAGAAGGGAGACGAGGGCGTGTTTTTATTATCATTTGAAACTTTGTCCGGGGGTTTGTGTTGGGGCGATTTCGAAACGCAATTACGCGAAAATCATTCGCGATCTCATTAAGTTTTTTGAAGGGAAGAAGGACGATATTCTCAAGCGGTATAAAAAGGAGATGAAAGTCGCGGCAAAGGAAAAACGGTTTGAGGAGGCTGCGGCGCTTCGCAACAAAATCTTTTTTCTGGAACACATCCAAGATATCGCAATTCTGAAACGCGAGGATGACGACGTTGATAAGATTCGAGAAGGGGAGACAACGCTTCAGATTTTCGGCCGCGTCGAGGGCTATGACATTTCGAATATCTCCGGCACATCGTCCGTCGCGTCCATGGTTGTGTTCGAGAACGGAGCTCCGGCAAAAGCCGAATATCGAAAGTTTCGCATCAAATCCGTTGTAGGATCCAACGATGTCGCGTCGATTAGAGAGACTTTGATGAGACGTTTCCGCAGACAGACCCCCTCTAACTCCCCCTTCGTAAGGGGGAGGAACTGGCGGCATCCGGATCTCATCCTGATTGACGGCGGCTGGCCGCAAGTGAACGCCGCAACGCAAGTTATCCGCGAGCTGGAACTCGGCATTCCGGTCGTCGGTTTAGCCAAAGGCCCAACAAGAAAAAAAGACGAGCTGATCTGCGATCCGAACAATCTCGAAATCTGCGCGGTGTGCGAGAAACATAAAAATCTATTAGTAGCGCTACGAGACGAAGCGCATCGGTTCGCGATCAAGTATCATAGGGAGTTGAGGGGGAGGGGGATGATTGCTAACCTAACACCTATAACCTGATACCTGAAACCTTTTCATATGTGCGGAATAATCGGCTACATAGGTAATCGTCGCGCTCTTCCAGTCTTGTTGGACGGTCTTCATCGTTTGGAATATCGCGGGTATGACTCTTCGGGCGTTGCGGTTATCGAAAATGGCGCTCTTACGATAATTCGCGCCGCCGGCCGCATCTCTGCCTTGGAAGAGAGGATCGGCGAGCGCGAGATTGTCGGTACCGCAGGGATCGCGCATACGCGGTGGGCGACGCACGGGCCGCCGGCGGAAAAGAACGCGCATCCTCATTGCGATTGCAAAGGACGGATCGCGGTTGTCCATAACGGTATTATCGAAAACTACGCGGAGCTGCGATCAGAATTGCGCGGGCGGGGTCACGTTATTTCTTCCGACACGGACACCGAAGTTCTCGCCCATTTGCTCGAAGAAAAGTTTTCAGACTCCGGAGATCTGTCCGCGTCATTGCGTGAAGTTTTGAAAAAAGTTCGCGGAACATATGGAATCGTCGCTGTTTCATCCGACTCGCCAAACTTACTCGTTGTCGCGCGTCTCGGAAGCCCGATCGTACTCGGAATCGGCGACGGCGAAACTTTTGTCGCGTCTGATGCCAGCGCCATCATTCGATACACAAAAACCGTGGTTTATCTCGATGACGGAGAGATGGCGGTGTGCAATGGTAACGGTTATGAGATTCGGTCGCTCGACAATCATCCGATCGAAAAACAACCGACCGAGATAGAGTGGTCCGCGGAAGACGCGCAAAAAGGCGGACACGCGCATTTCATGTTGAAAGAGATGTTGGAACAGCCGGAGGTTGTGAGGAACAGCATACGCGGCAGGTTGAATCCGGAAGAAGGAACCGCGGTGCTTGGCGGTTTGCGCGACGTCGCTGATCGTTTACGCGACATTGAACGGCTGATCGTGGTCGCGTGCGGCAGCGCGTATTACGCGGGACGAGTCGGCGAATATATGTTGGAGGAATATGCGGGACTACCGGTTGAGGTTGAATTGGCGAGCGAGTTTCGATATCGAAAACCAATTTTGACTCCGAAGACTGCAGTTATCGCCGTGTCGCAATCCGGAGAGACGGCCGACACTTTGGCGGCGGTTCGAGAGGCAAAAATGAAAGGAGCGTTAACGCTCGGCATCGTCAACGCCGTAGGATCAACGATCGCGCGAGAGACGGACGCCGGCGTTTACAATCACGCAGGACCGGAAATCGGCGTAGCTTCGACAAAAGCGTTCGTATCTCAATGCGCGATTTTTGCTCTTCTCACGCTGTTCCTCGGTAGACAACGCGGAATGTCGCTCGTAACCGGACAGCGCATCGCTAAAGAATTGCTCGCTTTGCCGGATCAAGTCGCGTGGATTCTCGAACGTCGCGACGAGATAGGGGAGATAGCGAAGCGATACACGGACGCGCAAGGGATGTTTTTTCTTGGCCGCAAATATCTCTCGCCGATCGCGTCCGAAGGCGCGTTGAAATTAAAAGAGATCAGCTACATCCACGCCGAAGGGTATGCCGCAGGAGAAATGAAGCACGGTCCCATCGCGCTCATCGCCCCGTCATTTCCGTCGGTCGTTCTCTGCCCGAAAGATTCTGTGTATGAAAAAACCGTTTCAAACATCGAGGAGTTACGCGCGCGAGGTGGGCCGGTCATCGCAGTCACGACGGAGGGCAACGACGAAATCAGAGAATTAGCCACGGACGTCGTTTACATCCCAAAGACTCTGGAAATGCTGACGCCGTTGTTAGCGGTGATCCCACTTCAGCTTTTCGCCTATAACATTTCGATAGGCAAGGGTATTGATCCGGACAAGCCGAGGAATCTGGCAAAGAGCGTGACGGTGGAGTAGGTGTAAGAGCGTCGTAATTTGTGACCTTTTTGCGAATTGACGCATGTGCCATAATGAGATAAATGTATTGGTACACATACTGTATATGTCTCTAATGTCTCCGTTTCGTTATCGGTTGCACAGAATCAAAGAGGCGATTTTTGGTGATAACGAAATTATTTACGAAGTTTTAATTAATCACAAAACTAATTTGCCATCCAGTGGCGTTCGAGTTTTTTGGGAGCGCGATGGAGAACTTATCGTTGGTAAAGTCATTGTCGGTGAGGAGACTTTTATCGCTCAAGGAAGTTCTGCGAAGGAATTTATCGAGTGCGTTAATGATGCGTTATATGCCGCATTTAAGGTACCTTTGAAGTATGCAGAAGTTCTTGGAGGAGACTATAGACTTACGCCTCCTGAAAGTGAATTTAAGGACTTAAATAATAAGGTTATTAAAAAATCCAACCCTGTTTTTGAGCTCGTACCAACTACCACCTAATAATTATGGGCGAGTATGCTGATGTAAAAAGGAGAAAGGTTCTTGCGCTACTCAAGTGGTTAGGAACGTTATCTGGATTCAAAACTGGCAACGCAGGTAAGCATCAATGGATCGTGAAACACGAAACATGGAAACGTCCATTTCCGATTTGTTTCAAAAATAATAGAGTAAGCAAGGTTTACATCAAAGAGCTGGTTAATCTGGTAATTGCGACGAGCGTCTGCACAAAAGAGGAGTTCGATAGTCATCTGTAGTAGGTGCCAGGTACGTACCTGGTACGTTGTAAAATTAATATACAAAAACCCTCCCAACAAGGAGGGTTTTTGTTTTGATCAACTCGGTGCTGATCCCGGACTTGGTGAAATAAGAATAAAGGGCGCAGTGTATGTTGTCAAAGTCGCTGATTCTGTCTTTGGTACCAGGTACGTACCTGGTACGTTATCCACATTGGAACGGAAAACGAACGGGTTATCCGCTTTGTGTAGCGGTTTTTTTTATGGGGGGAAATGGTTGACTGGGGTGGGTTGGTGGCATAAAATGGGTATCAGTGGGGGAAGGTGGGGAAATAAGAATGCCCAGTGCGTACGTTTGCTGTGTAGCCCGTTGGAGAGGTTTGACGCGCAAGTCGCCCTCCAATGATGGTAGCAGCACAGCAAACGCGCGCGCTGGGTTTAGCATCGAAGTATGTTCATCGGCGAGTTTCATCACACGCTTGACGATAAGGGCCGATTAGCCATTCCGGTTAAATTTCGCGCTCAATTAGATGGCGGAGCGGTGGTGACTCGGGGCTTAGATCATTCTTTATTTCTTTATCCGAAAGAAGAATGGACCAAGCTCGCAGCCAAGCTTGCAGCGCTTCCTATCAGCCAAGCCGATACTCGAGCGTTCGCTCGACTCATGCTTGCAGGAGCTATGGAAGCGGACATCGACAAGTCGGGCCGCATCGTGATTCCGGAATACCTTCGCGTGTATGCGGGAGTCGTGAAAGACGTTGCCGTAACAGGGCTCTACGACCGGATTGAAATCTGGAGCGAAGAGACCTGGCGCGAATACGCGAGCAATACGGAGCGCGAAAGCACGAACATTGCCGAACGTCTCGGTACGCTCATATGATGAACGGCATTCACGTGGCGGTGATGACGGACGAAGCCGTCAATCACTTGCGGCCGCGAGAAAACGGCAGGTACATAGATGCGACGCTTGGCGGAGGCGCTCACACCGAGGCGCTGCTCAAAGCGTCGTCTCCAAATGGCCGCGTTCTCTCGATCGACGCTAATCCGCTCGCGCTTGAAAGAAGCCGAGTGACTCTCGGTTCATACGGAAAACGATGGATCGGAGTTGAAGCGAATTTTCGGAATCTGGAATCCGTTGCAAAAGAAAACGGATTCGCGCCATGCGACGGAATCTTGTTCGATCTTGGTCTTTCGTCCGACGAGCTCGCCGATCCTTCAAAGGGTTTCTCGTTCACGGTGAACGGTCCGCTCGATATGCGGCTTGGTCCGACGGCAAACGAGGACGGGCTTACAGCCGCCGAAATCGTAAACGGATGGAGCAGGGATGAAATCGAGGAGATTATTCGAACGTACGGCGAGGAGCGATATTCCAGAAAGATCGCAGACGAGATCGTGAACGCGAGAACGAAAGCGCGTCTGATAGGAACGCTCGATCTAGCCAGCGTGATCCGCTCCGCAGTCCCGCGTTCTTACGAACACGGACGCATTCATCCGGCGACCCGAACATTTCAAGCGTTGCGCATTGCGGTAAACGACGAGTTAAACGCGCTGCGAGATGCTATCAAGGGCGTGCGAGCGATTCTTTCACCGGGCGCGCGAGTCGTAGTTATCTCATTTCATTCACTCGAAGAAACAGGCATTTCGAGACGCCGAAGACCTGTGGGTCGTCACGAAAAAGCCGCTAATTCCAACCGAAGAAGAAATCTCAATAAATCCAAGAAGCCGAAGCGCGAAGTTAAGAGTCGCCGAAAAACCTGAAACCTGAAACCTAAAACCTAAAAAAAATCAAAACAAAAAAGTATGTCACGCAGTCTTGCGCTTTCTATGGCCAAACCACACGAACGTTTCGGCATTCCACAGCCGATCGGACGCCGTCTTCCTCACGGGATGATGGGTTGGAATATCTTTTTGGTCGCGCTTACCGTCGCCACGACGCTAATTTACATATTTCAAGTTAACAAAGCCGCGTCACGAGGATATTTGTTGCGAGACATGGAAAAGAAGATTGAAGCAGGAAGTACGGAGGTTGTGAGACTTGAGGATAAGATCGCGGTTCTTTCATCGGTTCAATCGCTTTCGGATCGTGCGAAAGAATTGGGATTTCAACCGACTGAACGGCTCGAGTTCGTTAATCCGGCGGCCAATGCTTACGCGTTGGCAAAATAACACAACCCCCCTCCCGCGCGTGTTGAGGGGGGTTGTGTGTTTTTATGGTATCATTGCCTCATGCACGCCCACTCGTCGCAGGTAGCGCGATATTTATTTCTTGACCTTTTTGGCAGCGTCATTCGTTTTCCTTTTTGGTGGTATGGCGCAGGTTTTAAGCGTATCGCGACGAGCTTTTTCGTATCGTTGCAATATCGCGCGCAAGGTTATGGACTGTCTATTTGGATAAGAAATTTTTTCGTTCCGATGTACGGACAACACGATATCACCGGAAGACTTATCAGCGTTTTGATGAGGTTCGTAGTTCTAGTCGCTAGAGTTGTCGCTCTCATTGTTGAAGCTGCGGTGTATGCGCTTGGCATCGCGCTTTACGCGATTCTTCCAATCGGGAGCGTTTTTTTGGCTATCGTAAACATCATGACCGGCGCAGCATGATTTATGAATGAAACGCTTAAACCGGTCGCCATCGTTTGTTCCGCTTGCGGAGGCGATCCTCGCGCTTCGCAGCATTGCGAGTTATGCGGAGGAGCAGGGATTGGCGTTTCTTCACCCGACGGT
Source organism: uncultured Gammaproteobacteria bacterium (assembly GCA_964595075.1). Taxonomy (GTDB): domain Bacteria; phylum Patescibacteriota; class Patescibacteriia; order 2-12-FULL-60-25; family 2-12-FULL-60-25; genus JAHJFW01. Next base: position 12,774 of record CAZQNT010000014.1, read on the forward strand.
TTTTTGGTTTGGAGCGATCCGGTCAACGATTTTACTATTAATTTCAGAAAATTTCGTAGAATAGCAACGCAGACTTTGCACGTGATTTTGTTCGCGGCTTTTCTATCGGGATTTTTGCCATTGGCTTGGCGGATTATCACATTCGGATCCATCCAAGTAATGAAGCAGTCCGCGTTTTGGATTGGAGGGGATTGGACGCTAACGCTTTTTTGGCTCGATCTTTTGTTGGGTTGTTTTTTTTGCTTTCGATTGATCGAATATTCTCATGAGGAAAAAACCCTCCCAAACTGGAATAAATCAAAAGAAGAATTGGCTGCGCAGGAAAAGAGCGCGCCAACTCGCGCAAAGCATCGGTTTGACGTTGCTCCGTATTTTTCAAAAGAAGCGACGGATATTTTGGAGACCGCTTTTCAAATCTCTCGCGACATGCGGCGAATCGAAATCACGCCTGAAATCCTTTTTGCGGCCGCGCTCACGAGCGCATCCGGCGGCGTGTTTCGAGCGCGGCTCGGGATGGATTTTGACGCCATAAAAAAGCCGCTCGCGACGTTTCTTGTTTCAGAAGTGCCGAGCGGAAATCCTCCGATCTCGCTTTCTCGCGAACTCAAACGTTCGCTCGCTCTGGCTTATTACGGCGCGCGAGCGTTGAAACGCCAATTCGTCGGGCCCATGGAACTTTTGATTCAGTCTCTCAAAGACAGTCCGAAATTGCAGGATTTTTTTGATCGACTCGGTTTTCCGCCGAAGCACGTAGAACGCGTTGCCGAATGGATTCAGCTGCAGGAACGTCTTCGCGAAGATCACCGCAGATTCGTGTCGCTTGCGGCACTAAGGCCAACGAGCGGCATGAATCGTGCCATGACCGCGCAGCAAACTCCTCTGCTCGACCGTTACAGCGAAGATTTGACACGCGCCGCGCAAGCCGGGCGGCTCTCGCCTCTTGTTGGACGAAAAACGGAATTTGATCAGCTTCTTCAGGCGATCGAAAGCGGCAATCGTTCGGTCGCGCTTGTCGGAGAAGCCGGAGTAGGAAAGAGCGCGATAGTGGATGAACTCGCGCGGCGAATGGTGGAGGAAGACGTGCCGCCGGAATTGTTCGACCGCCGTTTGGTCTCAATGAATCTCGCGCAGTTAATCGCCGCAGGAGAACCGTCTCTTGCGTCCGAGCGTTTGTTTTCAATGCTGCAAGAAGTCGGTATTTCTGGAAACATAATCTTGGTCGCCGACGGCATCGAAGCGCTCGCCGGAATGGGTTCAGGCGGTCCGATGGATCTTGCGGAAATGTTCGCGAGCGAGCTGGATAAGGGGTATTTCATAACTATCGCAACAACTACTCCAAGCTCATGGACGAGTTTTATAGAACGACGTTCACTCGGATCAAAACTTATCAAAGTAGACGTACCGCCGCTCGAGTCCGATGACGCGCTTCGCGTTTTAATGGCGAAGAGCGGGCAGATCGAATATCTTCAGAAAGTTTATTTTTCTTTCGCGGCTTTGGAAAAAGCCACGTCACTCGCGCTTCGATACGTTCACGACATCGCTTCGCCTCAAAACGCGCTGAACATTATCCGCGAGGCGGCCGTTCTTGCTCGTAAATCTCGAGGCGAACTCACGTTCGTCACAGCGGATGACGTCGCTCAAGTGGTAAAAGAAAAAACGCGGATTCCCGTCGAACAGGTCGGCGCCGCTGAAACGGAAAAATTGTTGTCGCTCGAACGCGTGTTGCACGATCGCGTGATCGGACAGGACGAGGCGGTAACGGCCGTGTCTCAAGCGCTGCGCCGCGCGCGCGCGGAATTGCGCGAAGGCAAGAGGCCGATCGCCAACTTTTTATTTCTCGGGCCGACAGGCGTTGGAAAAACCGAGCTCGCAAAAGCGCTCGGCTCAACGTATTTCGGAGATGAAAAAAACATTGTGCGTCTCGACATGTCCGAATATCAGGACGTATCGTCAATCGCTCGCATGATCGGCGCGGCAGGAGATGAACGCGGCGGACTTTTGACCGAAGCGATCCGCCACAATCCTTTTTCGCTTATTTTGCTCGATGAAATCGAAAAGTCTCACCCCGATATCTTGAATCTTTTTCTTCAAGTCATGGATGACGGACGCCTCACGGACGGCGTTGGGCGAACAGTGGATTTTACTAACGCCATGATAATAATGACTTCGAACGCAGGAACGCCGTTTATTCAAGCTGAAATTTCAAAAAATATTCCGATTGCGACCATAAAGACCGCGCTCATCGAACGCGAATTGAAAGGCGTGTTCAGACCGGAATTCATCAACAGGTTTGACGGAATTATCGTGTTCACGCCTCTTACGAAAGACCACGTTTCACAGATCGCGTGGTTGCAAATCAACTCAATCGCGAGACAGCTTGAAGCTAAATCCATCGCGTTCGTGGCAGAGGATCAAGCTGTCGAGCGTTTGGCGGAACAGGGATTTGACCCTATATTCGGGGCAAGACCTCTACGTCGCGTAATTCAGGACACGGTAGAGAACGCATTGGCAGACCTTTTGCTTAAAAAAGCCGTCAATCGCGGAGATCGCGTGACTTTAAAAGCCGACGGGAAATTGGGGGTAGAACATCATGTCGCATGAAGCAGCATATTTTTACGTAGCCGCGATCGCAATCCTCGTGGCGGTTTTTACATACGTTGCATCTCGCGCTTCATCCAAACTCGCGACTAGTCTCGGAGCCGTGGATCAGCCGTCAGGCGGAAGAAAAATTCATCGCGTTCCAATCCCTCTTCTCGGCGGAGCCGGCATCGTCGTTACCATGATCGTTTGCATCGCAGTGATTTTTTCGCTTGGATTACTGCCAAACGTCTCACCCACTCAAATCATCGGTTTCGTAATAGCTCTCATAATACTTTGCGTCGGCGGCGCGTTGGATGACATTCGACCGCAACCGCCGCTTCGACAACTTATTTTTCCAGTTCTCGCATCTCTAGTAATAATCGCCTCCGGAACCGGAATAATTCAAGTCACGAGTCTAACCGAACCGTCGGGGTTTTCGTTGGTATGGTGGCAATATAAGTTCTCAGTTCTCAGTTCTCAGTACTCAGTAGTTTCGTTTCCGGCGGATTTGATAACGTTGCTTTGGCTCTTATTCGCGACATACTCGACCAAACTTCTTGACGGATTGGACGGACTTGTAGCGGGTATTGCGGTGATCGGATCTTCAATGGTTGGCGCGCTCACGCTTTCTTCCGCGTATTTTCAGCCGGGAGTTGCTGCGCTTGCGGCGACCGTTGGCGGCGCGTTTCTCGGATTTCTTCCGCGCAACGTTCATCCTGCGAAACAATTTCTCGGAGAAGCGGGGAGTACGGTCGCCGGATTTTCCCTCGGGTTTCTCGCTATTGTTTCAAGCGCGAAGATCGCAATCGCGCTTGCAGTGCTCGCCATCCCGATCGCAGATGCGATTTTTGTCGTGATCGGTAGAATTCGCAAAGGCCAATCTCCGCTGAAGGGCGATGCGTCTCACCTTCATTTCAGATTGTTGAACGCGGGCGCTTCGCATAAGACGGCAGTCTATCTTCTTTGGTCAGCGTCATTTATCGCAGGGCTCGTCGCGCTTTCGCTTCAAACAAAAGGAAAAATCTTTTTGGTCGGAGCGCTTATCGCGTTAACCGGGCTTTTTTCTTGGCTTGTTCGAAAAATCGGCCCGCAGAGAGGCGAGTGATTATGAAAAAATATACCGATCATGCTGTCGCATTTCATCGCGCGCGGATCATCGCCGGAATAATTCTTGCAGTCGCACTGTTATTCGTATTGCTCTTCGCAAGGGCGTCGATGGCGCCGAAGCGCGGGACTACGGTAGTCGATCTTTCCTCTTACAGACTCGAGTTTGCCGATACCACCGAATCTCGCCGGCAGGGTCTTTCCGGTCGCGACACGCTTGAACCGTTTGATGGAATGTTGTTCGTTTTCGGGTCGCGCGGACTCTATCCGTTTTGGATGAAAGAAATGAAGTTTCCAATAGACATCATCTGGCTCGATGGAGGCATTGTTGTCGATATTGCGTCGCTTCAATCTCCAAGCGAAGGAAAGTCTCCGGCGACTCACATCCCGGCGCATATGGCGGATAAGGTTTTGGAATTGCAGGCGGGAAAGGCATCCGCGCTCGGTATTCATAATGGCGCGTATATAATTTTGCCTAGGTAGGAAAATGCGGGGAATAACCCCCTCTAACTCCCCCTTATAATTAAGGGGGAGGATAATTCATAAAATCCCTCCCCTTAACTCAAATAATGTAAGGGGAGGTTAGGAGGGGTTATTTCGTTGTATCTGTTTTTTAAAAAAAGCTCCGATCACGATGATCGGAGCCCGCTACTCCGCACGAGTCGGTCTACAAGAGTGAGACCGGAGCGGGGTAGACGTGGTTGAGAAGGAGACGTGCAGGGGCGGCCGCGTCCGGCGCGATTGCGGCGCCTTCGTTCACGTCCAGGCCGGCCTTGCGGAAGGCGCCGACCATGGCGCGGTTGTCGCCGTCGAGCGCTTGCTTGACGGATTCCTCGGGTGCCCACACGGCTCTTCCACCCTTCCACTCGAACGATGTCGTGACATCGCGCGAGGTAGTGTTGGCTAGGCACATGAACGTGGTGCTAGGCGCGTTGGGGTGAAGGCCGATTGCGAACCCGTTCTCGATCGTCTCGAGCTCGATTCCGCATTCCTCGCGCATCTGCCGGCGCGCCGCGCGCTCGATGCTCTCTTTCGGCCGCACGAGTCCGCCCGGGAAGCTCACGGTGCCGACGTGCCTGCCCGCGAGTTCCTTGGAGCGGATCCCTACGAGGATGTGAGGCGCCCTGTCCGCGTCGTAGCGACGCAACAGCGTGAGCGCGCCGAATGTCCAGGGGAAGAGAACCGGGGCGACGCGTAGGAAGTCCTCCTCGCTGGCGTCGCTCTTTCTGATCAGGTCGCGGATCGGGACGAAGGCGTCCCAGGTTCGGCGCGCGACGAGGTAGTCGGTTGTGCCTCTGTTGAACCGCGCGTGTTTTGAGTTGATCCGAACGTTTCCTTCCTGACAACAGATGAGGTCTGGATCGCAAGAGCTTCCGGCATGCCACAGGACGAGGTCTTCCTCGTTCCTTTCCGTGGGCATGCCGATGTCTTTCCACGGCACCAGTCGGAACCACTCCATCATGGTCGCCAGCGGACCGCAGAAGAGATTCACGCCGCGCGCGATCTCTTCCGCCTCTCTCTTTTTCGCGACCTTGATCGCAGCGACCTTGATGGCGTTGCACGCCTCCACGATATCGTAAGTGAGCTGAAAGCTCATGATGTGAATCTCCTTGTTTGTTTGTGTTTTCGAACCGTGCCCTATAAATGCCACGTTTTTGGCGAGTTGTCAATGATAGTTGATAGGTGTCATTCCCGCGGAGGCGGGAATCCAGAAATAAATGGAATAATTCACCAAATATAATGGATCCCTGCCTTCGCAGGGATGACGCATTATTTGGACTTCAATAGTCTATTCGATTAGAAGATTGTCGCGGAGAGCGTTTCGCATTTCAGGATCGCGCATCGCCATCGCGATGTTCGCCTCCAACCAGCCGAGTTTTGTACCCACGTCGTAATAGTCGCCTTTTAGCCGGCAGCCGAAAAACGGGCGTTTTTCCATCAAAAATCTGAACGCGTCTGTTAGCTGGTGTTCGCCATTCGCCGCCGGCTTTATCCTCTCAATCGACTCGAAAATATCCGGTGTTAGAAGATAAGAGCCGATTGATGCCAGATGCGACGGTGCTTTTTCCGGACCGGGTTTTTCAAAAAAATCGAATAGTCGAAATATACGTTCCGGTTCCGTCGCATGAGGATCCACGATTCCGTATCGTCTTGTCCCGTCATCGTCAGTTCGGATTACTCCAAGAACGGGATTTTGAGCCTGCTCGAAAGCCGCCATGAGCTGCGCCGGTCGCGGTACGTCCGACAAAAACAGTTCGTCACCGAGAAGAACCACGAACGGCTCGTCTCCCATGAATTGTCTCGCGTTTTTTATTGGCGTGGCGCTGCCATACGGTCCCGTCTGATGTATAAAACGCAGATTCGATTTGAAATCCGGAACGTCGATCAGATAAGATCGCAACAAATCCTTCGTATTGTTTGTGACGACAACGATTTCTTCTATTCCGGAACCCAGCGCTTCTTCAACGATGTAATGAATAATCGGTTTATCCAAAACCGGAACGATCTCTTTTGGAATTGTTTTCGTGAGCGGCAAAAAACGCGTGCCATATCCGGCCGCCGGGATAATCGCTTTTCGTATTTGCGATGGCATGGAAGGTTACAGGTGTCAGGTTACAGGTTACAGGATCGTTACTAGTCCATAAAGCTCCTACCAGTCTCTAGTACGGTTGGATCTAGGACGCAGGACGGGCGCCGTTTGACACTGCCAGGGCTTTCGCGTATAGTCCCGTCACTATGTTTGCTGTAATCGCCACAGGCGGAAAACAATATCTGGTAAAAGAAGGAGACGTTTTGCAAATCGAGAAATTGCCGAACGAAGCCGGACAGACCGTTCAATTCGACGTGCTGCTCACGGCCGAAGATGACGGATCAAGGGTTGAAATAGGCGCTCCAATGGTTTCAGGAAAGGTTAGCGCCGAAGTAGTCGAACAGGGTCGCGCAAAGAAAATCTCGGTCGTGAAGTACAAGCCGAAAGTACGCTACCGAAAACGCGTAGGCCATAGACAATCCTTCACCAAAGTGAAAATCACAAAAATCGCCTAACCGGCGATTTTTCTTATTATTGATTGCCACGTCGTCGTTACTCCTCGCAATGACATTCTAGTAGGATTTCGTGATATAAAAAATAACTTATCTCGCTGCGGAACTCGCTTCGCTCAAACAGTCCTCGCTTCGATAAGTTATTTTTTATATCACGAAGTCCACATCTGAGTCTTTCTCCTATTTTCCATTGCCTCAGCAATAGTCGCACTGTCCGCGTATTCCAATTGCGCGCCATTCGGAAGGCCTCGCGCGAGTCGAGTTATTGTTACATCCGTACCTGCAAGTTGGCGCGTGAGATAAAGCGCAGTCGTGTCTCCGCGAACGTCCGGGTCGAACGCAAGTATTATCTCCTTGACTTCATTCCTACCTTCTCTAATTCGCGCGAATAAGGCCTTGAGATTCAGGGTTTCCGGAGTTTTCCCTTCTATAGGGTCGAGAAGGCCGCCGAGGACGTGGTAGACGCCTTTGTATCCGCCGGAACCGTCGATGGTTTGTAGGTCTTGCGAAGTTGCAACGACGCAGATTTTAGAATGATCGCGCGAAGCGTCGCGACAAATCGAGCACGTTTCCTGATCCGACCAGTTTCCGCAGATCGCGCAGATTTTAATTTCTTCGCGTAGAGACAAAAGAGCTCGCGCGAAGCGTTCTAGGCGCTCTTTCGGTTGCGTCACCAACCAATAAGCGTAACGAAGCGCGGCGCGCGGACCGACGCCTGGCAGCGCGTCAATCTCCGCGGCAACTCGTTGGATAGGGGACGGGATCATTTCTTCATCATCTGCTGCATTTCCTGCGCAAGATCCAATCCACCGAGGTCTTTCATTTTAGACGCTAGAATTTTCTGGATTTTTTCCATAGCGTCATTGGTCGCGTCCTTTACAAGTCCAGGGATATCTTGCGTCGCGACGCTCGGATCAATGACGACGGAGGTGACGCGCTGATTGCCGTCCACCGTTACTTTGATTTTTCCCCAACCTGCCGACCCCTCGGCATGTTCTTGAGAAAGCGATGACTGAATAGACTTTGCGCGATCCCGAATATCTTTGAACTGTTTCAGTTTGTTGAACATATATGGGTGTGTAAGTTAGTAGCGTGTTTTGTAGGGGCGGGCTTGTCCCGCCCTCCCCGTTTGGTGGGGCTTGTCCCGCCCTCCCCGTTTTGTAGGGGCGGATCCTTGCGATCGCCTCGTTCTAACAAATTACCATTTTCTCAAATTAATTTGAAGACATGATAGGCGTGTGCGGATCGAATTGTTCAGGAGGCGATCCTGACAGTTGCGGCGCGGACCCAGGAGGCGGGAGTCCGTGCGAGCCCCCGTGCGTTTTTGCGAGGTTGCGGAAACTGGCTCTGGCGGCATCGAAATAAAGTTTCACCATTCCGGTCGGACCGTTGCGGTGTTTGGCTATGTGGATTTCGGCGAGATTTCTTTCTTCCGGCGACAAATCCTCCATACGATAATTTCTGTCTGCGGCTTTTCTGTAAATAAACAGCACGATATCCGCGTCCTGCTCTATCGATCCTGATTCGCGCAAGTGCGCAAGTCGCGGAATGGCGGGTTTTTGCATTTCAACCTGACGCGACAGCTGCGAAAGCGCCAGTACCGGTACGTTGAGTTCGCGCGCGATCGCTTTGAGACCGCGAGTAATTTCCGCAACTTCCTGAACGCGATTATCCGATCCGGAAGTTCGCGATTCCATCAGCTGAAGGTAGTCGATAACTACAAGTCCTAAACCATATTCCATCTGAAGTCTCCTCGCTTTTGTCCTGATTTCCATTATGTTCGCGCTTGCCGAGTCGTCTATGTAAATCGGCGCTTCGGATAATACGCCGATCGCATGTCCGATTCTGGAAAAATCGTCGTTTGATCCGCCGTCCGAAAGCTTTCCTGTGCGCATCTTCCAAAGATCAACGCCGGCTTCGGCGCAGATCATTCTGTCCACAAGCTGGTCTTTGCTCATTTCGATTGAAAATAAGCCGACCGGAATTTTTCCTTTAACCGCCGCGTGCCTTGCAAGGTCGAGCGCGAGCGAAGTTTTTCCGCATGATGGACGCGCCGCGAGAATCACGAGGTCGCTTTTTTGCAAACCTCCCAACATCCCATCCAAATCCGCATAGCCGGTGGAGATGCCGCGCAACTTTCCTCGCTCGCGATGCACTTCGTCGATGCGTTCGAATGCCGTGTCTAGAACGTCGTGGATGTGCGTGAATCCGGATTTAAGGAATTTTCGTGATACGTTAAACAGCTTCTGCTCCGCTCCGTCCAGCGTTGATTCTACGTCTTCCGATTGTTCGTATCCGAGCGCCGCGATTTCGGAAGCGGCTTTTAGAAGTCTGCGAAGAGTTGCTTTTTTTTGAACTATGTCCGCGTAGTTCCCGACGTGGCTCGCGGTTGGCACCGCGTTCGATAGCTGTATCAGGTAGGCGCGTCCGCCGATTCGTTCAAGCTCCTGTTTTTCGTCCAGTCTGTTTGAAAGAGAAAGAAGGTCGATCGGTTCGCGGCGGCGGTAAAGTTCCACGATGGCTTCAAAAATAACCCGGTGCTTGTCCGCGTAAAAATCATCGACCTGCACGCGGTCGCCCGCTTTGATGATCGCGTCTTTATCCAGCAAAAGCGAGCCCAAAAGAGATTGCTCGGCTTCAAGGTTTTGCGGCGTAAGTTTTTCCGCGGAATTCATATCGAGCAAAACCTTATCGCGAGGGAAGGAAGATCGCAACATACTCGTCCTGTGTTCGTTTTGTGTCATACCCCCGATGGCTATCGGGGGGATCCAGACAGTGAAGATCAGATTCCATATATTCGAGGAAATGGATCCCCGCCTGCGCGAGG
>CAZQNT010000015.1:0-4059 GCA_964595075.1 uncultured Gammaproteobacteria bacterium
CGTTCGACCGCGAAAAGCAGGGTTCTACCGGCGTGTACTGGATGTGGTGCCAGGATGGACGCCGGAATCGGGGCAAGAGTCCAAGTCAGTGTCGCAGTGACTTCCAGAAGAGCGAGATCGGTTGCGATGCCCTCGAAGGCGTCGCGATCTACGCCCAGAATCCCGCCGTGATCAACGGTCACTTCATGGATCTTCCTAGTTCCGTGCACGTTGAGGGCCGCGACGACGTGGCCTGTCTCGGCGACTGGATTGGCGAGCCGGAGCTCGATTGGGGCTGGGTCGGCGATGCGAGCCCGAGCTGCGGTTCCGCTTCGCGTGGGGAGTAGCGCTTACTCCTCAACTCCTTATTTCTTTTTGATCCTTAACCCTTTTCAACACGGTGCAGTCGTTTCAACGACAGCACCGTGTTTTGATATAAAACGAGAAACAAGAGTAGGCCGCAGTCTTTTTGTTGTTCTACTTTTGTTCTATAATACAAGGAAGATTCTCCGCCTTCAGGATATGGCTCAGAATGACATTTATTTATGTTGCCTCCCATTTCCCACAAGCTCATCGCCCACCTCGACATGAACTCTTATTTCGCTTCCGTGGAACAGCAGGCGAATCCTTTTTTGCGCGGGAAGCCGATCGGAGTTTGCGCGTATTTGCATAAGAATGGATGCGTGATCGCGGCGTCTATCGAGGCGAAGCGGCTGGGAATGAAAGTGGGGATGACGGTTACAGAAGCGAAGTGCCGAGTTCCGAGTGCCGAGTTTGTGGAGAATGATCCGGCGAAGTATCGGGCTGTTACTTCGCGGGTGTTTTCGATTTTGCATGAGCTGACGGATTGCGTTGAGCATTATTCCATTGACGAGGCGTTTTTGGATTTGACCGGATGGTATCGCGACGCGGCAGAAGCGGCTTGGGCTTTGACGCGAGTGCGGCAACGTATCAAGTCCGAAGTCGGCGAGTGGCTGCGCTGTTCCATCGGCATCGCGCCCACGCGATTTTTGGCAAAGACGGCGTCTGATTTTGAAAAGCCGGAGGGACTTACGGTGATTGACCGTGACAATCTCGATGAGATTTTATCTCAATTGGATCTCGAAGACGTGTGCGGCATCGGACCGCGCATCAGGCGGCGATTGGAACGCGCAGGAATAATGACGCTTATGGAATTGAAGAAATATCCGGTCGCGAATCTCATGCGACTTTTCGGAAAGTACGGTTTCTTTTTATGGTGCAAATTGAATGGGATGGAGGTTGAGAAAGTGCAGGGTGTAGAGTGCCGAGTGCAGGGTGTAGAGTGCCGAGTGTCGAGTGCCGAGTGTCGAGTGCCGAAATCAATAGAGCATTCTTATTGCGTTCCGGATCGAGTGAATCGTGACGGGAAAGTCGTGGCGGTGCTGACGCGACTGACGGAACGCGCGGGGAGGAGGATGAGGAGGGAGGGGTTGCTTGCGGGGAGGGTGGAGGTGGATGTTGGGTTTAAAATGTCGTCCCACGACCAACCCATGTCATCCTCCGGCTTGACCGGGGGATCTTCAAATCCGGAATCCCAATCGGAAGATTCCACGATTAAATCGTGGAATGACAAATATACGCCGATCGGCTTTTCATCGCCCGCGAGTTACGGAGCTTCCGTTTTTCTTCATCTCTCCGAACCCGCGTCAGATTCCTTTACGCTCGTTGGCGCGGCGTGCGATCTATTGCGTGACAAGTGGCATGGTGAGCGCGTGAGTTTTCTCGCAGTGACTTTGTCGGATTTTTCCGAACCCTCATCTCAAATGCGCCTCGCTTTCGATCCTTCTCTAATTCGCGCGAATAAGAGAATGGTAAAAGGAGATCGCCACAAAGCGGTTTCCGACGCCGTAGATCTTGTTCGTGATCGGTATGGCGATGAGGCGATTATGTTTGGCGCGATGTTGGGATCGGGGGATGAGGCGCCGGATCGTATAGGGTTTAGGAAAACAGACGGAGTTACAGTCGATATTTAAGAATTTTTCCGTCGCGCGATTCAGGTTTTTGATCCGGAAATTCGAACGTATTGGAAATGACGATCGTGCCGGGTCGTAATTCGCGTTTCATTTTTTCCCAAAGTTTCGGCATTACGAACGGCAGAAGAAACATGACGACTACGTCTGTTTCTTTCTGGAACAGAATGCGAAGAAAGTCGCCGCGCATGAAAGCGCATTTTGGAGTGACACCACGTTTGTTTGCTTTCCAGCGCGCTAAAAGTACGAGAAAAGGATTCAACTCCACGCCTTTCGCCGTAGCCCCAATTTCCGCAGCTCGAATGCATGTTTCCCCGTTTCCCGATCCAAGCTCGAGCATATTTTTTCCAGACGTGATTTCACCGAGCTTCAATATTTTTTCCACGTCTTCATATTTTGACGGCACAAAAGGCGCGGCGCGAAACATTGCGACGCTATCCGTGACCCACCAAAATAAAAACACGATTAGAGCGATCAGGACGAAAATCTCGATGAGAAGTGGAGCGATCATGTATTGATGTACAGTGTATCATGTTATTTTTCCCTTTTTTCCGTCATTGCGAGCCCCAGCAGGGGCGTGGCAATCTAATAGAAGAAAATAATTACTTAGATTAGATTGCCACGTCGTTGCTACTCCTCGCAATGACAAAGTTTCTGGTTAGTTGCGTTTTGTTCATGTAAAATGATGGAGAATTGATTTGTTGATGACATTCTGTTTGAAAGTTGATAGTGTAGAGCCACTATGAATACCGGATACGATCAGAAAAAGATCGAGGCAAAATGGCAGAAGAAGTGGGAGAAGGAGGGTATTTTTTATGCGAAAGAGCGCAAAACGCAGAGTGCAAAACGGAAAGTGCCGAGTGCCGAGTGCCGAGTTGGTGGTAAATATTACGGGTTAATTGAATTTCCATATCCATCCGGAGAGGGGTTGCATGTGGGGCATCCGCGGTCGTATACGGCGATTGATATTGTTACGCGGAAGAAGAGGATGGAAGGAAAGAACGTGCTTTATCCGATCGGTTGGGACGCATTCGGATTACCGACGGAGAATTTTGCAATCAAGCATAAAGTAAAACCGGCGGTTGCTACAAAAAAGAACATCGCGAATTTTACGCGCCAGCTAAAGTCTCTGGGATTCGGATTTGATTGGTCGCGGGAGATAAACACGACCGATCCGGCGTACTACAAATGGACGCAGTGGATGTTTCTCCAGTTTTTCAATTCCTATTATGACGAGACCGCGAAGCGCGCGCGTCCGCTGTCGGAGTTGAAGATACCGCCTAAGGCTCGTTTGCAAGGTCCGAAAGCAATCGCCGCGTATCTCGACGAAAAGCGCATGGCTTACAAGGCGTCGGCGACAATTAATTGGTGTCCGGCGTGCAAGATCGGTCTCGCGAATGAAGAAGCGCAGGGTGGCGTTTGCGAGAGATGCGGCGGAAAAGTCGAGAAGCGCGAGAAGGCGCAGTGGATGATTCGCATTACAGCTTATGCGGATCGTCTAATCGAAGATTTGAACACCGTTGATTATCTAGATCGCATCAGAACACAACAGATAAATTGGATTGGGAGATCAGAGGGAACGTCAGTGGATTTCGTCATTGTAGGGGCGCATGGTAACGCGCACTTAGAAGCAGACGTCACGGTCTTCACAACTCGTCCGGACACTCTTTTCGGCGCAACGTATCTCGTTCTTTCTCCCGAATATCCGCTTCTCGATCGCTGGCTTCAGGATGGCATAATCAAGAACGCGCGGAACGTCCAGGAATATCGCGAAGGCGCGCGAAAAAAGAGCGATGTCGAGCGGCAAGAAAATAAAGAAAAAACCGGCGTGGTTCTGGATGGAATTCTCGCGGTAAATCCAGCAACCGGCGAGCAGATTCCTGTCTGGATCGCTGATTACGTTTTGTCCGGCTACGGCACTGGCGCAATTATGGCTGTTCCGGCGCATGACGAAAGGGATTTTGAATTCGCGGAGAAACATGGGTTGGAGGTGAAGCAGGTCGTTGCGTCGATTTTCACCGATGAAACCAACCCGCCGCGCGACGACAAAAAGACCGTGATGCGCCGCAACGTCCAGGTGATCGTCCAG
>CAZQNT010000015.1:4069-11229 GCA_964595075.1 uncultured Gammaproteobacteria bacterium
TTGCCGACCCGACGGTGGGCGCGGTCGCGGGGCACGTCCAGGTGATCGTCCAGCGTCCGAGCGACAAGGCTTTTTTGTGCCTTAACTGGAAAAAACACGACTGGAAAACATTTATCATCGGCGGCGTAGATGAGGGAGAAGATCCGACGGATGCGGCGATTCGCGAGGTGCGGGAGGAAACGGGATATACGAATGTCCGCGTCGTTCGGACGCTCGGCGATGAAGTGATCGCGCGATACTTCGCGGCCCACAAAAACGAAAACCGGACGGCCATTGCCACCGGTGTGTGGCTGGAGCTGGTTGACGAGACGCGTGTTCCCGTCTCGGAAGATGAATCGGCGAAGCACGAGGTCGTGTGGGTCCAGGCTGGCCATGTGAAGTCGTACGTCCGCGGCGCGGAACTCGCCTGTTTTTGGCCGCATCTCGAAGGGACTGCATCCCCATGCGCCTTTACTGGAGAAGGGATGGCGATCAACTCCGAGTTTTTGAACGGTTTTTCGTCCGCCGAAGCTAAAGAAAAAATGATCGCGTGGCTTGAGAAAGAGAAAAAAGGAAAGCGCGCGATTAATTTCAAATTGCGCGACTGGATTTTTTCTCGTCAGCGATATTGGGGGGAGCCGATTCCGATTATTTTTTGCGACGAATGCGGGCCGGTTCCTGTTCCGGAAAAATCATTGCCTGTGAAATTGCCGGACGTTCGACGTTACGAGCCGACTGACACTGGAGAGTCTCCGCTCGCGAAAATTTCAACTTGGGTGAAGGTGAAATGTCCGGTTTGCAGGCGACCCGCAAAAAGAGAGACGGACACCATGCCGAATTGGGCGGGATCATCGTGGTATTTTTTGCGATATTGCGATCCGCATAATAGGAAAGAATTCGCGTCTGCAAAAAGTCTCAAATACTGGATGCCTGTTGATCTGTACGACGGCGGGATGGAACACACGACTCTGCATCTTTTGTATTCGCGATTTTGGTATAAGTTTTTGTGGGATCTGGGACTCATTCCGGAAGAATGCGGATCAGAGCCGTACAAAGTCCGCCGTTCTCACGCGCTTATTTTGGGAGAAGGCGGCGTGAAGATGTCCAAGTCAAAGGGCAACGTGGTGAATCCCGATGACGTTGTCGCGGTATACGGCGCCGACGTTTTTCGTCTGTACGAAATGTTCATCGGCCCGTTCGACGCTGACGCGCCATGGGATACGAGAGGGATTGAGGGAGTGAAAAGGTTTTTGGAAAAGGTGTGGCGATTGTTCGATGTAGGGGCGGGCTTGTCCCGCCCTGGCGCGGAAAACGGGGAGGGCGGGACAAGCCAGCCCCTACAGGGAAATATCGAAACACTACTCAATAAAACCATAAAAAAAGTCGGGGATGATATTGAGTCGCTTAATTTCAACACCGCGGTTTCGGCGATGATGATTTTGGCGAATGCTATGTCCGACGTAGGGGCGGGCTTGTCCCGCCCGGGCGCGGAAAACGGGGAGGGCGGGACAAGCCAGCCCCTACAATTTGCGGAAACATTCCTGAAGCTTCTCGCGCCGTTCGCGCCGCATATCGCCGAGGAGCTTTGGCAGAAACTTGGGCATAAAACCTCGATCCATCTCGCCGAGTGGCCGAGTTATGATGCTACGAAACTTGTCGCGGATACTTTCGAGCTCGTTGTTCAAGTTAATGGAAAGGTGAGAGATCGCATGACCGTCCCGTCAGGCGTCAGCGAAAAAGACGCGACGGCGGCCGCTCTCTCGTCTCCGAAGATAAAAGCCGCGTTGGACGGGAAAGAAGCGAAAAAGGTAATCTACGTCAAAGGAAGATTGGTCAGCATCGCGATATAGATTTTTTTATTGCCCATGTCATGGTTTTGTTTCGTTGACACCCTCATCTCCACACCGTAAAGTCACGGCCGAAGGAGATGCGATGATACCGAAAAACAAAGAGCTCTTTTCCAACTTGAACGAAGTCGAACGCCTCTTCTTCGATGAAGAGGCATACCCGTGGGAAGCGCTGCTGAAGATGGTCTCGTTCATGTATGCGTGTGTCGGCGATCGCTGCAAGTCGCCGCCGCTCCCGCCATGTTGGCCGCCGGAGCTTCGGTGCATCAGGGACGAGAAGCGGGAGGACTGGACCCCGCCTAACTTCATGGCTATTGAACGTGAGGCACAGGTTCGTGGAGGCTCAGAACTGTGCAGCGATCAGGACGTGCACGTCAAGGGACCAGTCATCTTCGGCAAGGGCGTGACTCTGCGAAAGGGGGCTGTCATAACCGGTCCGAGTTACGTCGGAGACGGAGTGACTATCGGCCAAAGTTGCAGATTGAAAAATTCGATCGTCCTCGGAGGAGCGGAGATCGAATTCGGAACTCGCGTCGCCCACTCGATCATCGGCAGCAGAACGTACATCGGTCAGGGGGCGCGTTTGTGCGACAGACCGCTTCGAGGCGGAGTGGTGGAATACGGCCCTGACGTTTCAACGCACATGGCGCGTTTCGGCCTGGTCGCCGGCGACCGCTGCATGGTCGGCGGCGGCGCGATCTTCGTGCCGGGCGTCATACTTCTTCCAGGCACGGTCGTTCTCGAAGGCATGCGGCTTAGTCGCAGAGCCGTGTACAGTCGAACCGCGCAAGACGAGTTCCACGACCGGTGAGCGGTCGCTTGCGTTCTACATCGTCCGCCCCGAACGCTTTCGGGGCGGATTTTTCTTATTAGCAAGTCTTTCCTATTTTGTCATTCCGGCCGAGGAGCCGGGCGACGAGCGGAGGAATCCCTTTTATAGAGAGATTCCTCCGCTTCGCCGCTGCTTCGGTCGGAATGACAGGGGGGCTGGAGTGCGAAAGTCCCAATACGATTTTTTACTCCATGGTATTATTTCACCATGCGTCGAATGCTCGTGGTTGTGTTGATTTTCGTGTCGCTTCTTTTTGGAGGCGTGCGTTTGGTATTCGCGACCGATACAAGCAGCACAAACTATTCAAATTTCGATTCCACTTTTGCTCCCGGAGCCAACGTCAATCAAGCGTCTACGAATTATAAAATGGACGCGTCAGTCGAATGGATCGTAGGAAATCAAAGCAGCGCTAATTTTGATATCCCGCCCGGAGGCGTTCCGTTTCCGGATCCGCCCGCGCCAGCTCCAACGCCAACTCCGACGACTGACGGTGGAGCTGGTGGAGGTGGCGGCGGCGGAGGCGGAGCTCCGTACGCGCCTACCACTTCAACACCGTCAGAAGTTACGGTGCCTCCACCGACTCTCGAGGTAAAAACGCCGACATGGAAAAACCACCAAGTCATCGGTGGAAAGCGTGACGTTACAGCCGCGGCGATTTGGGTTAACGGTTCGACGGATGGCGTGGAGTTTATCGATACTTTGCGCTGGAAAAAAGACATGCCGTTGTTTTTGGGTTATAATGATTTGTTCGTACAAGCCGAAACCGCTGCAGGAAATAAATCAGCGGTCGTTACAGGGCAAATTCATCGGATGTTGATAGGAGACGTGAATCTGAGCAGGAGAGTGGATGACGTGGACCTTTCTCTTTTTACGCGCGCTTGGCATAAGTACACATTTTACGCTGATTTTAACGAAGATAATGTAATTGACGACGCCGACCTTTCTCTGCTCGCTAGCCATTGGCTAAACTACTATTGATATGTACATTCTCGTTCTTCTTACCTTTCTAACGTCAGTATTCGCGCCTCTTCAGGCGCTTGCGGAGGGCGCGCAAGCGCATATCCCACCGGTCCAAAAACCGTGAACGTGGGGCAGGATTTTAATGTAGTTATTAATGCGAGCAATGCCAAAGACGTAGATACCATACGGATGAATGGCTCTTTTACGCAGGATCTTCTTGAATATAAGAGCGCGAAACCGACCGGAGTGTTTCAAAACGTATCGCCGGGCACATACGTGGATCAACCGAACGGGATTTTTTCATTCGGCGCATTTACTTTGAGCTCGCACGCGAACGGCGTCGCGCCATTGGCTGTACTCACTTTTCGGGCGAAAAAGCCAGGAAAAGCTTATATTCAGCTGACTACAACGTCCAGATTGCTTTCTGCGGGGGAGGATCAGCTTGGGAGCGTAGGCCGTCTCAATATCACTATCGGAGAAACTGTCGTTCCGTCGCAACCGCAGCCGGTTCCGGCGGAAGTCGCGCCTGACGAGCTCGTGATTTCACTCCGAAGCACGACTCACCCGGATCCGGAATCATGGTATACCGCCAGTCAAGTCGCAGCGGATTGGGTTGTTTTAGGGAAAATCGTGAAGAAGACTTACACCGGCTTCAACGAATCTCCCGAAGGTCGCGCCGAAACTCCTGTTTATAATACAACGGGCACGACATTTTTCGCACCGACCGACGGAGTTTGGTATGTTCATTTGGGCGTGGATTTGAAGGATAATACTCATGAAACTGCGGATTTGAGAGTTCAAATTGACCGCACGCCTCCTCGCCCAATCGCGCCAAGCGTGGATCAAACGCTCGTTCCCGCCAATATTCCTAACATGCTGCGGTACGGAACGGTTGATGATGCGTCCGGAATAGCGCGATATGAGGTATATATCGACAACAAACTAGTGACGTCCACGACCGCGACAGAATATAAACTGGAAAATCAGTCGGTCGGCAAGCATACGGTGCTAGTTAAAGCGTTTGACCGCGCAGAGAATAGCGTTTCAGGGACAACCGAATTCGAAATTATTGCTCAACCAAAGATTGCCGCCGTCAAACCGCCGAGCACGTTGTTGCTATGGTTGATACTGATGGCTGTGGTAGTAACGCTGCTGATAGTGAATTACCGGATTTTTGGAAAGAGACGGCCAAAGAAAAAAATTGTAAGACGAAGATAAGATCGCTATACTCCTAGAGTAGAAAAATATCACGCTTGACTGTTGAAGATCGACGAGTGCATGAAGAATTTATTTCGTGGGCTCATCCCTCTTCGACAGAGGAGGAATAAGCGAGATAAGTAAATTTCAGATCATATGATCTGGAGAAAAGAAAGCGGAAAATTTTGGCAAGTGATTGCCGCACTTTTTATCGTTGCCCAAACGAACGTTTTTAGCGTACTTTCCTTTTTCGCGATATTAACTCCGCAAGCGGTTCACGCGTCCTTCCCGAATACGATCGGTTATCAAGGGCGTTTGAAGAATGCGGCCGGAACGGCGCAAACCGGAAGTTTTACGTTCATTTTCAGACTTTACGCTTCTACTACCGCCGGAACAGCTCTCTGGACGGAAACGCAAACCGTTACCGTTGATTCGGGTGCATTCGCCGTCCTTCTTGGATCGTCGACAGCATTTCCTGCCGCAATTGATTTCAACGCGCCGCTATTCTTAAGCACGGAAGTGAATAGTGACGGCGAAATGTCGCCGCGCGTAACAGTAAACACGGTTCCTTACGCATTTCGCGCCGGAGGCATAGATTCGCAAGCGCTTGCCCCTTCCAACGCTACAGGCGGTCGAATGTTCTATGACACCGGAACAGGCGTGCTGAAGTATTACGACGGAGTCGTCGGCTCATGGAAAACGCTTGGTGCAAGTTCGACTTTGCAAACCGTAACAAACCAAGGAAATACTACTACGAACGCTATTCAGTTTGCCGGTGGGACTTCGACGGCCGATTTCACATTCCAAAATGATCTTTCCGTTATCGGCCAAACGTCTTCCACCAATCTGCTTTTCGTGAATGCAACCGGAACAAACGCTACGAGCACCAATTTGTTCGCATCCCTTCTCGGGTTCACTACGGGCATAGGCACCTCGCTTACTGCGACCAACGCGACTGCGACCAATCTCGCAGTCACTGGAGGAGCCACAACCAACTTCAACCCCATCGTTGACGCTCTTTTATCTCTCGGCTCATCATCGCTCCGCTGGAACGGATACTTCGCGAATACGACATCGACGAATGCGACCACGACAAACTTATTCGCTACGAACGGGACGATAACAAACGCCACGTCGACGAATTTGTTTACGACAGACGCTCGGTTCACGAACGCAACGTCTTCCAATTTATATGTGACTGGATCGCTTACAGGATCTGGCGCGGATCTAGCACTGGCGCGAATCGGTAACTCGACCTATTCAACGGTTCAACACCTTCAAGACATCTTCCATTCCGCAGGATGGGTATCAGGCGGCACGCTCGCGGACATAGGTGGAGGAAGTATAAGCGTTTCTGCCGGGACAGGACTCATTCGAACGTCTAACAGCGCTACGGCGCAAGTTCAGTATTTTGACTGGACGGCATCGTCTTCAATATCTGTTCCGACTAATTCTATACGATATATCGGAGTTGAATATAACGCCGGTTCTCCAAGGGTTACGTCTCGAACTTCAAGTAATTGGGATTACAAAACAGATTTTCCTCTCGGATCCGTCGTTAACGAATCAGGTACGATTCACGCAAACTCCGATGTTCAGGGAGTCGGAGACCACGCGGCTAACATGATCAGGCGTGAGTTCGAAACCATGCCTCTTACAAGAGACGAAAGAGATGGCGGGTTGATAATTGGCGAAACAGGAACCAGAAAGATCACGCTATCTTCCGGCGTGCTTTGGGATCGATTGAACAGGTATTCCATTTCTGCAATCGATACGTCAGTCGCAGGATCATTTGACAGATATTATAGAGACGGTTCCGGCGGTTTCACGAAAGAGGCCGCGCAAACGCAATGGCCAAATACGCAATACGATAACGGCACCGGCGTTTTGGCAACCATGACAGCTAATAGATTCGCAGTTCTATGGTTTTATGTTGAGACTGATGGTGATTTGGTCATGTTGTATGGAAGAGACCAGTATACGGCATCTGGAGACGCGGAGAACGAAACGACTCCGTCAACCATCCCGGATCGTTTAACCGCAAGCGGCAAGCTCGTTGCAAGGCTTATTTTTAAGAAGTCCGCAGCTTCATCCACTTCTCTCTCTTCAGTATTCGACACTACATTCAGCGCAACTCTTGTCTCGAATCATGCGAATCTTTCCAACTTGGATTTTGCTTCAGCCGGTCATACCGATTTTGCCGGGACTGCAGCTAATAATGATTTTACCGGCGGAAATACGTTCGTCAACGTGACATCGACAAACGCGACATCGACAAATCTCGCTTTCACATCCGCCTCCGGTTCCTCGATGTTGCTTAATTCGCTTACGGTCGGCGGCCAATC
>CAZQNT010000015.1:11329-20131 GCA_964595075.1 uncultured Gammaproteobacteria bacterium
CATCCGCCTCCGGTTCCTCGATGTTGCTTAATTCGCTTACGGTCGGCGGCCAATCAGTATGTCTCGCCAACGGTACCAACTGTCCCTCGGGAGCAACAACCGATCTCAACTGGACCCACTCATCCGCCAACGATCTAGTATATAACGCTACCGCAACGACTGATATTATAATCGGAGGAACATCAACGACAACGGCTCCCGTCTTCTTCTCTCTAACCGGAACATCCGCCTCATCCAACCGTCTGATTCTAGGTCAAAATCAGAACATGGACGTGGTGATCGGAAATACCACTGGAACTATCTCAAGTACCGCGTTCCAACTTTCCGGCAATGACTTATTCGTGTCCGGCGACGCCGGAGTGGAAGGAAGCGTTTATTCGGACACGTCTTTCCTCGGTCCGATCGGTTCTACCGGAGCGCCGACGTATTCCTTTTCAGGAGATACTGATACCGGAATGTATGCACCGTTTGACAATCTGATTGAATTCTCAACTGCCGGATCAGCGCGTCTCTCGATCAGCAGTGCAAGCGTAGGCGCATCTGTGCAATTCCAAGCACCGATAGGAAGCGCCGGAGCTCCGGGGTTTAGTTTCGGGAACGATACGGATACGGGTTTATACTTGCCGCTCGACAGCGTGCTGGGAGTAACGGTCGCCGGTGTAGAACGCTTAAGAGTTACTACCACATCCGTCAATCCGGGAACGGATCACGGAATGACACTTGGCTCTACGTCGCTCCGCTTTGACGCGAACTTCGGAAATACAACTTCAACAAACGCTACAACAACCTTCCTGGCATTCACGTCGGCATCAGGTTCCTCGATGTTGCTTAATTCGCTTACGGTCGGCGGCCAATCCGTCTGTCTCGCCAACGGCACGAACTGCCCAGCATCAACCGAATCCGACACCCTTCTCTCTGTCACCAATCGTGGCTCAGTCGCAACGGCAACTCTAACGCTATACGGAGGACTTACAACTTCTGACCTAACTGCAACTGGAACAACCTCGTTGCAGGGATTTACATTCACCAACGGAACAGGAACGAATGTTGTTATTAGTGGGAGCTTGATAGCATTGGCGAATAAAACGGTCGACATCGGAACCAGCACGCTTGCATGGCGTAACATCTACGCTTCCGGCACGGCATATATCGGCGGCGACGTTAACATCCGCAACATGTCATCCGCAGTAGCTGGTGATGATGCGGTATGTATTTCAACAAGCGGAACCCTTCGCTTTGATAGCTCCGGCACTTGTACGCTTTCCTCGTCGCGCTTTAAGCATGACATCGCCACATCCACGATCGGTCTCACGGAAATAATGCAGCTTAATCCCATAACATTCGTGTACAACAACGTAGACGATACCGTTAAGCTCGGTTTGATCGCGGAAGAGGTAGCGGCCGTGGATCCGAAATTCGCGGCGTACGAACGCGACGGCGTAACTCCGCGTAGCTTGGATTCTTTCGCCCTTATCGCCGCGACCGTAAACGCGATCAAGGAACAACAGAATCTCATCGTCGGAGTTTCCTCGACGTTGTCGTTCTTACAGAACACCGTTAACACGCTTTCGTTACAGCCGGCCGCCGCGCCTGTCGCCGCATCAACCACATTCGAAGGCGACGTGATCGTGAAGGGTCAACTCTACGTCGGACGCGACTCTGCCGGTCAAGCGAAAATCCTATCTGGATCCACGGAAGTTCGCGTGAAGTTTAAGACTCCGTATCTTGAACAGCCGATCGTGACGGTATCGCCGATGGACTTCGTTGATTCCATGTATCGCGTGACAGAGATAAAGGACAAAGGATTCACCATCCAATTGTCCGCCCCGCAATCAAGCGACAAGATTTTCAACTGGCACGCCGTAGCGGGAACGGATTTGGAACTCACGGTCAGCGACGGAACTACGAGCACGATCGATCTGATTGTCGAAGAAAATCCGGAACTTTCAGCGCCGGTAGTGGCTCCTCCGGCATCTGAACCGGAGCCGGAAGCGGCGCCGGCACCGGCAGAAGAACTCGCCCCGGCAGAAGAACAGGCGCCTGCGCCAGCCCCGGTTGAGGAACCTGCGCCGGCTCCTGCAGAGGAGCCAGCGCCAGCCGGAGATCCAACGCCGGCTCCGGTGGAGGAACAGGCACCGGCTCCTGCTGTTGAACCTGCTCCCGCGCCGGTAGAAGAACCCGCTCCGGTCAATCCCTCCCCTTAACTCAAATAATGTAAGGGGAGGTTAGGAGGGGTTATTTCGTTATCATGCTATAATTTTTCAATGTTCAGTAAATCGTCGACATTTACGATTCTTGTGTTAGTCGCCATAGTGGTTAGCGCGACTGTCCTAAAAATATCGCAGGCATTTTTCAATGCCAACGGCTCGCTGACGCCGCTCGACCGTGTCGCAAAGCATATTTTGGTTAATAAAGATCCTGCGCCCACTATTACTACGCTTGATAATATCGAAGCTCTGCGCCAGAGCAACCCGGCTTTTTACAAGGACGTACAAGATGGGGATACTCTATTTTTGTGGCAAGATAAAGCCATACTATACTCGTCCAAGCGTGATATAGTGCTGGCCGCGACGTTGATTTCTCCGGTAGAGCCGCCCCCCGTTGAAACTCAAGGATCAGTTACTTCTTCTAACGAATAAAACGGGGAGTAACCCCCTCTAACTCCCCCTTACTCTTCATGCCTGAGGCAGATCCGCCTCAGGCGGAAAGGGGGAGAATCAAACGAATGATCTACACACCTATGAAAGAACTTCTGAAAAAGCACATTTTTCTTTTAATCACCATCACTCTCGCGTTTCTTATATCGGATGCAGTATCTCCTGCCATAAAGAATCGTTTATACACTCAACCGACAGGATCTGCCCGTGAAGGGATGTACGCAGTTTTTATGGTTAACGGACAGGCGTACTTCGGATCAATCGCTGAAGAAAATGACAGTCAAATCGTAATGACCGGAATATATTATCTTCAAAGCAAGGTCGGACCAAAAGACGATGTAACCAACCCGTCGGAAACGTCATTGCTTAAACTAGGCAGCGAACTTCACGCGCCGGAGGATAGAATGGAAATCGAGCGTTCAAACGTGCTGTTCGTAGAAAAATTGAAGGATGACGGAAAGGTAGCGAAAGCGATCCGCGAATATCAGAAGAAATAGTCCTAACTTTTGTATTCGTCCCACGTCCCTCCTCTTAGGGCGTAAAGCCCCGTTGGGGCAACGCCCCTTTACGGGGTAAGAGGAGGTTAGGAGGAGTTACGAACAGTGAATAATCAAAACCAATTGGAATAAGATTTCTTCACGGTTCATAACTCCCTCTAACTCCCTCTTATCTTAAGAGGGAGGACAGGACTGGATCAATATAATAGGTACCAGGTACGTACCTGGTACCTGATCCGCAGTTTATCCACAATAAGAGATTTTCAATTTTACCGCTCAACCCAGCGAAGATTATACATTAGCGCTTGAAGTGCGATATGATGATATCAGTCAAATCGCCGCGCACCTTTTCTTCCCACCCAACTCATTCGACGACGTTGACCAAAAAAGACTCCCCCGAACGCTTTCGGGGCAAAAACAAAAACAAAAAAAACTTCTGTGCACAGCGCAGGAGTTTTTTTATGTTATACTATCTTCTATATGATTCGAAAAAATGAAAAAGGATCGGTCGCAAAAGCCAATAAACGCGCGAGCAGGGTCTCGTCGCCGCTAGCGCTGGGGATTGCAGCTATTCTTCTTATCGCTCTCGCTTTCTTAGGAAACGCGGCCTTGAGGCAAAAGCGCTTGAAGTCCGACGCCTCCACCGAAGCTCTCGTGGCTAAAGTCGCCCGACACATTATCGTTAAAACCGACGAGAAGCCCACAGTCGCGACCGTGCAGGATCCCGAAGCTCTGAAAAAAAACAACCAGTATTTTTATGAGTACGCGCAAGCCGGAGACAGATTGCTCGTTTGGTCGGACAAAGCCGTCCTCTATAGCGAATCCCAAGACAGGATTTTGGCGGTATTACCCATTCAATTGCTTTCAGCTATAGCGAGCGGAGAACAGCCGCAACCCAAACCTGAGCCAGCTACGGAAAACGCGCAAGCGACATCCACGGCAACCGAAACAACCAAATCCGAACCAGTAACCATCGAAATAAGAAACGGAACTCTAACGCCCGGCTTGGCTGGAAAATTGGCTGAAAAATTGAAAGCCGCAGGGATAGAAACGGTTCTCAGGCCGCGCGATGCCTCTAAAAAGGATTACGCAAAGACAAGCATAAGCAGGGTTTCGGATAAGAGCATGGATTCAGTCATTCAAGCGATTCTCGGCGTCGTAAATGCCGAAATCATAGATTTGCCGTCGTGGGAAAGCGGAGTGAAAGGAGATATTCTTATAATAATAGGGGACGATTATCAGCAGTAAATCAATATTTCCGCCAAAGCGGAGAGATACAAAAAACGGTATTATGTGATACCGTTTTTCAGTAATTATGCGTCTGATCACCGACTTTCATCTGCATTCGAAATGGTCGCGTTCGTGTTCCGAGCATTTGACGCTTCCAAGTATCGCTAAAGCGTGCGAACGCAAGGGTATAGGCCTGATAGGGACTTCCGACGCGCTCCATCCGGCATGGAGGCAGTCCATCGGAGAATTGCTTGAACAGTGCGACGGCGCGCTGTATCTGAAAGACAATTCTTCTACCACCGCATTCGTGCTCTCCACGGAGATCTCATGCATCTACAAACGGCATGGAAAGACCAGAAGAGTGCACCATGTTCTGTTATTTCCGACGATCGCGGCTTTGGATCGTCTGATTAATTCTCTTTCGGAGCGCGGATGCAATCTAAAAAGCGACGGCCGGCCTATAATCGGAATCGATTCTGAAGAGCTTTTGAAGATGGCGTTGGATGCCTCTCCGGATATCTTACTCATTCCGGCGCACGCGTGGACGCCATGGTTTGCGATTTTCGGCTCTCAATCCGGCTTTGATTCCATCGAAGAATGTTTCGGCGATATGAGCGGGCACATCCACGCGATCGAAACAGGTCTCTCATCCGACCCGTCAATGAACTGGAGATTGTCTGCGCTTGATAGAGTATTTCTAGTTTCAAATTCCGACGCGCACTCGCTTAACAATCTTGGACGCGAGGCAAACGTTTTTGACATGGAAAAACCATCGTATTCGGAATTGCGTCGCATATTGGTAGAGCGCGATACGAAAAAATTTATCGAGACGATTGAATTTTTTCCTGAAGAAGGAAAATATCACGCCGACGGTCATCGTGATTGTAAGTTTTGGTGCGAGCCGGAAGAGACGAAAAAGAAAAAAGGAATTTGTCCTACCTGTGGAAAACTTTTAACGATCGGAGTTCTTCATCGCGTTTCTGATTTAGCGGATCGTCCGCAAAGTCCATCGCGTCCTACAAACGCCGTTCCGTTTCGATCCATCGTTCCGCTTGCGGAAATAATCGGTGCGACAATCGGAGTTTCATCAAAGAGCAAAAAAGTTCAAAAAGAAATCGATCGATTGATCGCTGACGGACGAACGGAATTCGGAATACTTTTGGATCTTCCGGAAAACGAAATCGCAAACGCAAGCACGCCTGAAATAGCATCCGCAATTATCACGGTTCGCAAAGGAGAAGTTGATGTGACGCCCGGCTACGACGGAGAATACGGCGTGATTCGACCGATACAAAAACAGCAAAAAATCGAACAAAAACGCATGTTTTAGACAAGGGATTCTAAATCCCTCCCCTTAACTATACTAATGTAAGGGGAGGTTAGGAGGGGTTATTTCATAATGAATGAGTAGTAAAAAAAACAACCCGAGTTGTCGGGTTGCTTCCTCCTTGGATCCAAGGATCAAGTCGCGCTATTAACGCTTCTTTTTCTTGGCGGCCTTTTTCTTTTTAGGAGCGGCCTTTTTCTTCGATGCTTTCTTTTTTGCCATGAAAATCATCCCCCTTTCTTTTTAGTTCGCCCCGAAAGCTTTCGGGGTCGATGTCGATAGCGTATTTATCACACGCTCTTCGAGCATGAGAGAAGTATAACACATATTTTGAGTGTCAAGTACTTTTTTTACGCAAATTAATTTTTTATATTCAGCTTTCTCATTTTGTCATTCCGACCGAGGAGGTCGATGACGAGTGGAGGAATCCATTGTATAGAGGGATTCCTCCGCTACGCTACCGCTTCGGTCGGAATGACAGATTAAAAAAACGCTCCGATATTTATCGGAACGTTTTTTATTCGTCAGCGTTTATTCCGTGACACCACCAACGTCTGCGGCGCCTCCTACGCAATCATCGCATTTTACATCCGCGGCGCTTACGTTGTTACCGCATTTGCATACGCACGCCTCGCTTGAGCAGGTCATGGTTTCTTTGCACTTGCCGCAGTGCGTTTCGCCATCCTGCATCATGGCTTCGCACGAAGAGCATTTCATTTCCATAATTATTCTGAATAAGAATTAGAAATCCAATGATATCGTCTTTGGGTTTTTTATGCAATCAATTAATTTCTTTCCTCACTTATTGGCAATGTGGGTGAGTTAGAGGGGTATGAGGAATTTAATCTGCGAATTTAATTGTAGATACGACATCGAGCGGAGTATCGTTTTTTTCTTCCGTGTTTTTTGCCCATAGCAGATTGCTGACTTGTCCGTTTCGGTATATTCGGAGCAATAGGATGGATTCTTTTCTAGAAATGAGCGATCCGCGATATCCCGTCAATAATCGTCCGTCCGCGATATATGAGACGGCGGTTGACGTGGCAAGCGATGCCAAGAGCTCCTGCTCCAAGACCGGATTATACGGTGTCAGTGAGAGCCAACGCGCATCGGAGTCTTCCGTCACGCTTTGTTTTGTCACGACCAATGCTTGATTGTCGTTAGATATGACCGTGTTCCCCGAAGGTATTTTAAGCGATAACCGAAACGGCATGGATACGGCCGTCTGCCATGCCGCCGTGCGTTTTGAAGGCGCGGAAATTGGGATAGCTTCTGTTAGCAGAGAACGCTCCTCTTCCAGGGATTTTATAGCATTTTGCGCTTTCGCCACCTCAACGCTGGCAGCTAACAGCTTTTTATTAGCTTCTTCTATGACATGCTGGTTCTGATCGCGTGCTTGTTGAGCGTTCCGCGCCGTTTCTGAAAGCTTATCTATGAGCGCCGCTCTGTCCGTGTTGGATTTGTGGAAAAAATATCCTACGCCGAGGCCGGAAGCCAATGCGCCGAGAAGAATACCGATTAGAATGCCAGTCGCTCTTCGCATGAATGTGAGTGTAGCGATATTTCTGCGCGTGTTCAAGCCCCGAATATCCCGTCTAATCGCCGGCTCGTCTCCGGATCATGCTGCATAGCAAGAATTGCAAGCATGATATTCGGCTGACGGAGCCGGCGTTTGAGGCACATTTCTTTCAGTTGCAGCCACGGAGTCGGCAGGAGCTCTATTTTTTCTCCCGGGTCGAAATGCGGACCTGCGCCATCAACAAGTCCCGTCGCGATGAATAGGGATTCGTCAAAACGATTCAATCCTTTGTTATGAAGACAATGCCACTCCATCCAACGTTCCGCGCGATATCCCGTTTCTTCTTCCAGTTCGCGTTTAGCAGCGCCAATATGCGTTTCGCCACGATCGACGCGACCGCCCGGAAAATCGAAAAATGGTTCGCGATGCGGCTGGAATTGCTTAGTGAGCAGAACCGTATCCTTATCTAGAAAGGGGATTACCGAGACCGTATCCGGTCTTGTCACGCACTCAAAAATCGCGGTCGATCCATCAAACATTTCTTGTTCCCATTGCCAGACGTCCATAATCGATCCGCGGTGAACGCATTTTGCGTGAGTTGGGGGAGGAGTTGGCATGAAGTGAAATTTATTTTAGCGTTTTTACTATCTTAAGATTCCGCCTTCTATCTTCAACTTTAAGTAAAATATTTTAAGTATTAGTATATAAGTATATAAGTATATAAGTATCTGTGTACACAAATAGTTTTTAAACATATTTGTTGATAAACATAATTGGCGTATATCACAAATATGTTTACACAAAAAGTGCCTATAGGCCATTTTTGTGTAAATTCATTTTCTATGTAGACGTTAGGAAATGTTTCCGTGCCGAGTCTTCGCAGGATCCTAGAGAAGAAGTGGTTGTGATTATAACGCGGGATGATACACAATGGAGCTTTGTGTATTCTATGATTTTGTCTTTTAGATCTATTGGACTCACATATACGCTGTCTTGGATTCTATAGAATCCAGCGCCTACGAGAGCGCGTTGAAATGCTCGTCGTTTGCCGGTTCGTTCCGGTATATCGAACATTATCAGCCGCCAAAAGTGATCCCATTTGATAGGCCTTGAAAAAATACGCAGAAATTCGTATTTCATGGCTCTACGAAGCCCCTTTGTCGTTAGTATTATGGGAGCGTCCTCATCGTCGTTATCAAATTCAATCATGTCTTGGAATTTAAGACGATCAAGCGCCTGGCGAATTCTGTAGACGCTGTATTTGCCAAGTTTAGGAAATAATTTGCTTGAAGCGCGTCCGTTCGAGAGGATTCCCGCCAAAGTAATAACTCCAGCGATCATCAGAATCTCAAGAACGGCTTGGGTTATGGTTGCCGCTATTTCCTTTGTTTTTCTTTTCATATGTTTTCCCCCTATATATACAGCTGCCACAAATTTGTCCTATAGGCAATAGTTGGGTGTGGAAAAGTTTTACATGCAAAACAAAAACTCTCGTTGTTCGAGAGTTTTGATTATGGTGGACCAAAATATTTGATGTCCGAACTGGCGGCGTCACGTAAATCCCATCGAATG
>CAZQNT010000015.1:20141-21750 GCA_964595075.1 uncultured Gammaproteobacteria bacterium
AAACCCCGATTGCTATCGGGGCACGTGGCACGTAAAAATCCCATTTGGAGATGGGATTTTTACGTGGTGGACCGTGCCGGATTCGAACCGGCGACCTCCACCGAAAGCTATCGGGGCGCTCGTATTTGAGTTGATGCTAAAACACAAAACCCCCAAACGGGGGTTTTGTGATGGTGGACCCTATCGGATTCGAACCGATGACCTCCGCGTTGCAAACGCGGCGCTCTACCAGCTAAGCTAACGGCCCGGAACTGCGCTTTTTTTTGTTAGCGCAGAGCGATTCTAAAGGAAATAATGTGATAGGTCAACGTCACCCATCGTTAATTCGAAAGCTCGGAGAGATCGTCAGCTTGCATGGATTGGAGATCGGATTTCAATTCGTCCATATCTTTTTGAGTTAACCCGGTGTCATTTTTTTCGGTTGTTTCTTCACTTTCTTCTTTTTCCGTATCCGTGGAAGTCGTTTCGTTTTTTTCTTCATTTTTCGTCGTCTCTTCGGCGCTCGGAGTGGGGTTATTTAATCCCCTTTCTTCATCCGATGCATTAGGCGCGGTATTTTTTACGCAACCGGCGCCAAGCAACGCGATCAAAGATATAGCTGCTCCTCCAAGAAGAATGGTTCGTTTCATATTATTTGTTGATCAAGAGATTAAACACATTGTTTAACTGAACTTGCGCGTTGATGAGATTGGTTTTTGCTTGCCGCAGATAAGCGTTCGCTTCAGCGAATTTTATTAGAGGCGTGCCCGGCAGGCGCACTTTTTCATACGCTATTTTCGCCAGCTCGATTTTTTTCGTTGCCGCTGAAACCTCATCTTTGACCGCATCGAGCTTCGCGAGCGCTTCGGAATTGTCAGCAATTCCGGACGCGGCAGCGCGTAATTTCGCCTCATATTCCGAAACTTTATTAGCGAGCTGTTCGCCGATATAAACCCACATAGCGCCGGAATTACGGGCAACATCCGTCAGCAGACCCGTATAGCCAGCAATGATTTTTAGGAACACCCCGATCACCTGCAAACGGTTTTCAATTCCTTCCACGTCCGTGCGAAAACCTTCTATTTTTGCCAGATTTGTGTCGACATCGTCGTCAATGTTATTTTTAATATTTTCCGGAACATCAGAATTCTCATTCGCTTCCAGCCGTTTCCATTTTAACCACGCTTCCGCTTCGTCGAGCGCATCGTTCAATACGGCTTTTGCGGCATCGATCACGCGTCGATCGTTTTCCGGCGTATTGTTTTTTTTGTAATCCAACTGCGCCTGTCTGTATGCCGCATCCGCTTCTAAACGAATCTTTTTTGCGTTTATCCATTCCTGTCGCATCTCGTTCGGATTTTCCGCGAGCGCGGGGAGTGTATTTGCGACCAGCGATGTCACAAGAACCAATAATGCGGTGATTTTTTTCATAATATATAAGCTTGTTAATTAGCAGGATTTAAGGGTTTCTGTCCCGACAAAACCGCGATGATGTTATTTGCCGCGACCATGCTCATGGCTTCACGCGCTTCAATCGTAGCGCTGGCGATGTGCGGAGTCAGCAATGCGTTAGGAAAAGATTTCAGTTCGAGATTGTCGGTCACGTCGCAGTCAATGGCGGGCTCGGTTT
>CAZQNT010000016.1:0-2214 GCA_964595075.1 uncultured Gammaproteobacteria bacterium
ACCTTCACCTTGCCGGTCTCGTCGGGCTTGCAGAAGTCCGGCAAGGCCGCGAGGCTCTTCCGTGCGATTTCCAGGTCTTTCTTGACCTTGGTGTACTCCTCGATCTGGCACGGTGGCCGTGGCCCTTTCCCCGCGTACCCGGTTGTCTGCTGCGCCTGCGCCGAAGCGCCGACGAACAAACACGCGACAACGAACGCCGGAATGATGGCGATGTTCATGATTTCTCCCTTTCTGCTGCGGCTCGCGGCCGCTCAATACTGTTAGCGCCCGCGAGTGGGCATTCGAAAACTTATTGTTTTGGCAAAGGTACTAGCCCTGCCTTGGGACTCTGGAGCCGTCCAGCCGAATCTTGGAAAAGGAGGAATATCCCCAAAATGCGAACTGAACGGCTTCAGAGACCCATGTACAGAACGAAGAAACATAACACAAACCGACAAAATTGTCAAGCAAAGTGGTCTTGGCAGGGAATATGGGAAAAATTCGAGAAAATGCGGGGAGTAACCCCCTCCAACTCCCCCTTACTCTAAGGGGGAGGACGAGAATGAAATATCCCCCTCCTTACGAAGGAGGGGTTAGGGGAGGTCTCTTCTTTTTCTTCGTATTTTACCCTTCTCTCGACTTCCCCAGCGCCCAGGCCGAGGCCGCTAAAAATCCTACCATGGCGCCAAAAATGCCGTTTGTTATGAAATCCGGTTTTGCGAAAAATCTGGATGGGAGCGGGTCGTCGATGATCTGAACTCGTACGGAATAGCCGAAATAGTTTGGAGCTTGATTCGCTATTTCCTGCGCAACGCGTACTGCCAAAACCGTTGCTTGCGCCCGCTTCGGATGATACGCGGTTACCGTCATGACTCCGGTTCCGGGAGTTACGGAAGTCAAAACCGTTTCCTTCCACTCCGAGCGTTTTGTAATCTCATCAGTCGAAAAATAACTAGCGTCGACCTGGCCGTCCGAAGTTACGGCGTTAAAAAAGCTGGACGTGTATAAAACTTCGGATAAGTTTTGCGCTATCCGTTCAGTTGATTTCACGGCCGTATACGGATCAAGCCCCGTGACGTTTGTTTGCGTGATAAGAAGCCGAACGGTCGAAGAATATTTCAGCGGCTGCACCAACGAGAATGCCACGGCCAAAACCAAGCCGGCGGCAGTACTCGCGGCAACAAGTCGCCATGACCGTAAAAAAACACGGGCGGGGTTGGAAGAAGGCATAGATATTTATTTCAGAGGAACGCTCGTGACATGACTTCCCAACGTCACCGGTACGTCTATCTCCTCGCTCTTTCGGAGGATTCGAAGATTGACTACGTTTTGCGGACGATATTCGGACAACAATTCTCCGAGGTCGACCGACCCGTCTATAATATCACGATCAACGCGCAAAATCACATCGCCGATTTTCAATCCCGCGATTGCAGCCGGAGATTTCTTTACGACTTCTTTAATCATGGCTCCGCGAGACGGCAAAGTTCCGCGATCGCCGTCAATCTTCCATGAACTCAAATCAACGCTTGTAACGCCTAGAAGAACATGTGAGATAGTACCCTGCTGCAAAAGCGGCGTGAACGAATCCGAAATCGTAGAAACCGGAACTACCGTGAGCGGCTCCCCTGTCGCGCTTTCCACTATGCCGATGAGCGCGCCTTTCGCGTTCCAAACCGGCGCTCCGAGATCCTTGTCGCGAGTAGTCCCGCTGACTCGTATGCGGCGAGCAGCGATCTCACTCGAAACGGCATTGATGGAAGGGAGATTGTCGCGTAGAGAAAGAATCAAACCGGGCTCGAGAGCGAATGCGCGCCTCTCAATCCAGGTTTCGGAGCCGACAAAAAGATCGGAAACTTGCCCGAACGCCGGAGACGTCAAATCGTTCGCCTGTATTTTCAGATACGCCATACCGTTAATCGAGTCCGAAACCGCTCGCTCGATTGGAACGCTCTTTCCATCAACCCACGCAACGATATCCCCAAGTCTAAGCGACGAGACGACCGCAGCCGAAGTCACCAGCCAACCGTCGGAAGTCAGCGCAACCGCCTGCCCAAGCTCGCGCTCTTCCGAGAGCGTACGATCTTCCGGCGCCGTTCCGCGCGGTTTGCGATACAACGTGAATACGGGGCTTGCGCGACGAGACACGAAAGTCGGAGGAATTAGCGGCTTTGGAATTTCCGGCTCAAGACGCACGAGCGGCGGTTCGACCGATTCGGTGGACGTTGAAGCGGC
>CAZQNT010000016.1:2238-20682 GCA_964595075.1 uncultured Gammaproteobacteria bacterium
GACCGCGAGCAGGATCGTCTCAAGTACCCTATTGACCGGCGTTGTAAGAAATTTCATTTCTTTAATGGTACACGAATGTTTATTTACAGAATAGTCGTCATTCGTAGTGGCGTATGGTGATACGCCCTCCCCGTACTGGGCGCATTACCATGCGCCCCTACAGCCATTTTGCCGTAGAAAGAACCGCGCTAATCGCGACGAGCGCGGATGACGTTTCAACCCATGCGTGGCGTGCGGATGGCTTCGGATCATACATATATCGCCTTACGCGAAGCGCGGAGCAAAGTACGATTGTGGCTATAAATCCCTGAACAGGCATGGCTACCGGTAAATACAATCCCAACAAACCAACGTGCAATCCGATGAGCGCGCCAAGCGCGGTCCAAATCGCATTCTGCTGAGTGGTTGCTCCGGGGTGTCCTGTTGTACGAAATAAAATCGTTCCCAAAACCACCATCAAAGCAAGATGCCAAAGTTGATTCACGTGCAAAAAAATCAACAGTCCGCTTGAAGTTGCGGCGGTATACCAAATCGCGAGAGGAACATATCCGATATTCACGCGCGATAAAGCGTTCACCGGATAACGAGACGGATTATATGCAAGCGCGAACAATAATTCCAGAGAAACCAGCGTCGTTACTATTGCGAGAATTACAATCACTCCGTAAGCGACATTCGTCTCCGCCAACAAAAGACCGAACGCCAATGAAGCCAGAAGCACGAATGACGGCGTCATTTTTTCCAACATGTCCATGAAACGCACTCGCCTGAACGTCATTGTAAACGCCGCAACCGGAAGAGCTACGACTCCAAAAATCACGATCCACGGATAATCGAGCGGGTGCCTTATTTGCTGAACAAAAACAACGCCTTCGAGCGTGGCGACAATATACGGAAGGAAACGAATTAATAAAACCATGCTTTGGATAAAAACACGTGTCACCCACCAAACTCCCGTGTCATCCCCGTGCAGACGGGGATCCAGGATATAAAATATATATTTCCTTTTATTCTGGATTCCCGCCTCCGCGAGAATGACAATGACTATTCTGGATTCTCCAAATACCTGTCCTGTGAAAAATAGATGATTCTCCGTTTCAATCCTTTTCTTGATAGTACCTATAAATCTCCGTAAGTATCACTACAAGCGATGTGGCAAGAGGAATGGCAAGAATCACTCCTACGATACCGAACAGTTTTGCTCCGATCAATACCGCGGTTATACTTATGATGGGATTAAGTCCTACTGCTTTTTGCATAAGCCGCGGAACGATAATGTGGTTTTCCAGCTGTTGCATGACGATTACTAGGCCAAGCGCAAACACGGCCAGCACCGGAGATTCGCTAAACGCGACGAGTACGATCGGGATACCGCCCAAGATAGGACCGAGATACGGAATAAACTCCAAGAATCCTGCGAAGATAGAAAGCGAGAGCGCGCTCTGCACGCCGAGCAGCAAAAGACCTATGTAATACATTACTCCGATTATTATACTTAGAGTCAACTGACCGATAAGCCACCTGCCGATCTTTACCTCCACTTGAGAAACGAGTCGCACTGCCATTTCGCGATACTTTTCCGGAATGAGGCTGTGGAACATTCGCGCAGCTTCTTTCTCCTGCACGACCATGTAAAACGCCATGACAAGAACCACGATCAAACCCGCGATACCACCGAATAAACCTGTAAGCGTGTCGAACAGTCCCATCACCGCGTTTGAAGTTTGCTGCTCGAGTGAGGCGAACCCTACGGATAGATTTCCTGCAAGTCCGTATCGCTGCGAAAATTCGCGCAGACTATCTACGCTTGAAGAGATGGAAACGATGGACGACCCTAGAGTTTTCGACAGGTTCCCGATTTGATGAACAACGGTCGGCAGTATCAGCGCAATGGATGCGGCCAGCATCGAAAACAAAAAGAAATAGATGAATAGAACTGTCACGCCTTTTGGTATTCGACGTTCCGCTCCCCATCTGGCCGCAGGATGCATAAGCGCCGCCAAAAATAGCGCGACCACAAGCAACGCTATCACGTCTCTCACCAGCCACAGAAACCACATGGCCAACAGGACAATGACAACCTTAAGCACCGTGGAGGTTTTGATAATGACCGTACGTTCGTGATTGGGCATGGACTTTAACCAAGAATGGTAATTTAAGGAGCCACGCACTTTCCTTCGCTGTCAACAACCAAATCGGCGCAACACTTTCCGCTTGGATTTTCCGATGACACGGCCTTCTCCCAGAAATCGGCGCATGTCTGTTTACAAATTCCTCCGACGTTTTCCAAACCGATGCAACACTTTCCAGCAAAATTATCCGCGGGCTGGTCTTTTTCCGCGCATCCTGATTTTTTGCAATACCCGCCGATAATCGGCGCGTTAGCGTCGCAACAACCCATTGTATAATTCGCCGCAAGCTGATCCGTGGATGCGCAACCCTCTATTTTTGAAGGGGGCGGGCTCGACTTGATCACGCTTTTTATCATCGCGCTTTTCTTTATGTTGAAAGAAGAAAACCCGTAGCCGTATCCTATGGCGGCGAGTCCGAACATAATCGCGGCGACGGTACCTATGAGAACCTTCGTCTGCGCGCTCGTCTTAGTTGAAATCTTTGTTTTTGACGATGGCATAAAAAAATAATAAATGAGTTTGCGTATATTATACACGTAATCAAAAATTAGAGAAAGCTGTGAGAGTCGTTGTGAGGATCCAGCGGGCGACGTTGCAATCTAATAAGAGTATTGAAATTATCCTTGATTTGATTGCCACGCCCCTGCTGGGGCTCGCAATGACAGACGAGCTAGATTGCCGCGTCGCAAAAGCCTCCTCGCAATGACAAAAATAAGATACTCTATGGCAATGTCTTCCAAAAAGCAGGCGCATGGTCCCGTGTTTGCGGAAAACCGAAAAGCCAGACACGACTATGATGTTCTCGAATCATTCGACGGCGGGCTTGAGCTGCTCGGGCATGAGGTCAAATCAATTCGAGAAGGAGGCGCGCGGCTGGCAGGATCGTATATCGGGTTCCGCGGAAGTGAACTTTGGCTCATCGGCGTCCACGTTTCAGTGTATTCCAAAGCGGGAAAGCTGGATTTTTATAACCCTACGCGAGATCGCAAGATACTTTTGCGACGCCAGGAACTCAACTCCTTAATTGGAAAAATACAACAAAAAGGCTTGACACTGGTCCCATTGTCGTTGTATTCTCGCGGCCGTCACATCAAGCTCTCTTTCGGGTTGTGCCGCGGTCGTAAATCGTACGATAAACGCGAAAAGCTCAAAAAACGAGACATTGAACGTGAAGTAAGACGAGGGGATGCCGAGCTTTGACGGCCGCTTCTTTCACAACGTGCAGGCCGAG
This sequence comes from uncultured Gammaproteobacteria bacterium, assembly GCA_964595075.1. Taxonomy (GTDB): domain Bacteria; phylum Patescibacteriota; class Patescibacteriia; order 2-12-FULL-60-25; family 2-12-FULL-60-25; genus JAHJFW01. The sequence continues at coordinate 5,602 of CAZQNT010000016.1, forward strand.
CCGAAACGTCTCGTAAAACCGTTTCAAACAAAGACAATTGCCAACGTCTTGACCCGAGTGAAGAACGCCATCGCTTCGGCGGTTAGCGCGCCTTCATTCGCAATGGCTCTAGCCTAAGGGTTACAGCCACGATCCACCGCTACGCTGCCCGACGGCGCGGATAGGGTCGTCATATTTCGGGCTGACCCCGTAAAATCTCGTTTAGGCGAGATCACGGGGCAAGGGTCGACGCGCTCATATTCCGCAGTCGATCGACAGGCAGGATGTGTCGACTTACGGTTCTCGTCCGCTCGAACGCCGTGAGTTGAAACCATTGAGCGGACCAAGCCTGTGCACGAACGTTTTGTGAGAACGATCCGGACGGGGGTGCGACTCCCCCCATCTCCACCATAGGAATAGCGATTAGGTATAAGGTTTCAGGTATTAGGTATCAGGTTCTACGCCTGACCCCCAACACCTGAAACCTAATACCTGAAACCTGACACCTGCAAATAAATGCGTATCCACTATAAGCGGCGAGTTCCGCAAAAGCCGATGGGCGCTCAGTATCGCGTCAATTTGCAAATACAAAGCCCGGAAGTCCGGGTGATTGACGATGAGGGCGTCTTCATGGGCGTACTTCCAATCGCCAAGGCGCTAGATCTGGCTCGCGAACGCGAGTACGATCTGGTCGAGGTTTCTCCAAAAGAAGATCCCCCTGTTTGCCGGTTGCTCGACTATGGCGCATTCAAATACCAAAAAGACAAAGAATCTCGAAGTCAAAAAGCGCACGCTAAAAAAGTAGAAGTAAAGGGAATCCGCCTATCGGTAAAAATGGGAGCTCACGATGAAGATGTTAAACTTGAACAGTCGCTGGATTTTCTTAAAGAAGGGCAGAAACTAAAAATCGAAATCATCCTGCGCGGCAGAGAAAAAGCGCACGGTGAAATCGCGGTAAAACGAATTGAAGATTTTATTCACAGAATCGAGCAACACTACACGCTATATACCGAGCAAGAAGTGAAACGCCAGGGCGGAAACGTCTCTGCCATCATAGGACGAAAATCATAAAATATGCCCAAACTCAAGACCAACAAAACCATCTCAAAGCGAATCCGCGTAACAAAAACCGGAAAACTTTTGAAACGCCACGGCGGACAAGATCACTTCAACACGCGCAATCCCGGAAAGATCACGCGCAAAAAGCGACGCGATCAGGAAGTGGCGCAGGTGTATTCAAAAACCATAAGAAAAGCGATGCCGAATTCCTAATGTGATATCTACATACACCAACTATGCCACGAGTAAAACGCGGAACGCACCGCATCAAGCGCCGAAAGAACATACTTGCCCGCACAAAAGGAATGATGTGGGGCCGCAAGTCAAAAATCACTCTCGCGAAAGTAGCTGCAACAAAGTCGGGAGCTAACGCCTACCGCGACCGCAAGCTGAAAAAGCGAAACAACCGCGGCTTGCAGCAAATCCGAATCAACGCTGAAGCGCGCAAGAACGGGACGACTTTCTCGAAACTGATGGGAGACCTAAAAAAGCGAGGAATCGCGCTGGATCGAAAGTCATTATCCGAAATCGCCAGGATATACCCTAACGTGTTCGCAAAAATCGTAAAAGCATAACCAACCAAAAACGCTCCGAACAACCGGAGCGTTTTTGATTTCAACACTGTCATTCCCGCGAAGGCGGTAATCCAGATCAATAGGTGTATTCTTCACTGTCTGGATTCCCGCCTCCGCGAGGATGACAAATCTTTCTTTTGTTGCGCGTCATATTTGATATATGGTATTATTTCCGCAATATGAAAAATCCTGAGAGTGGTTTTATAAAAGCCGCGCCAAAATCCGAGCGTGAAGAACGAGTTGCGCCGCATAAACTTCCTGAACGAGGGATACCTCCTTCGCCGTCACTGGCAAAAGTAGAAATCTCGAAGCGCGTAATAGAACAACAACGCGAGGCGAAGGAACACGCAGACCAGATTCGCGAACAAATGCGACCGCCGGCGGAAAAGTTTCAAAAAAGATCGATACTTGAACGCGATCTTGCCGGTTCTATTCTAGAAGAATTCAAAGAGGAGCTGAACTCCGGAAAAATCACTGATGAGCGGATGGATCACTACGGACACGAACTTGGCGCGATACGCAATCGCATAGAAAATCTGCAAGCCGAGGCGCGCTCGCTTCCTGAAGACGAGGATGTTCAGGACATTTTGGATGCAAACCTCAAAACTCTGGGCGATGTCGAGGCAGGAATACGCGCGAGCAAAATGGAAACGCGCAACGCAAAATACGAACTTCGATACGGCGCGGCCGTCCGTTCCACGGAAATTGAAAAAGAGGAAAAAATCGCTCCGGCTTCCAAGGAAGCCAAGCGGATAGTTGATCAAATCACGGAAAAATACGGGGCGCATCCGGAGGCGCTAATGGGCGGAACGGTTCCGGGATTCAAGGGTTTCATGAGCGGCTTGAGATTCCGCTTATTGAACGGCCTATCACACATAGCCGGACAAACTACTGAATACGACCGTTACCGCGAGGCGATCAGCAAAATCGAGCACGGTCTTGTGGCAAAAGACGAACGCGTTCCGCACGAGAGAAGGCGCAGGGCTCCGAAAAAAGAAAAGGTGATAGAGCTTAGCCCTGAAGATAGGGACGTCGAAATCATTGAAGAACCGAAAGAAGCCAAGATCGAAGTACCGCCGCCACCGACGTCATTAATGGAGTCATACAAAAAGTCGGAAACGGAACAACGGGAATCCATGATGACGATAGACCGAGCAAAGGGCATGGTGAAAAATGCGGATAAACTTTGGGATCTGGTAAACAAACGGCTCGATGCGGACCCCACTGTAGCCAGCTCGCTTAGCGCAGAAACTTCCATGTTCGAAGGTGATGGCAATGCGGCGACAAATTTCGTTTTCCTCGTTGCGCGCTTCGTGGAAGCGCGTGAGAAACAGGACAAAGCGGCTGAAAAAAATTATTACAATAAAGTGATGGGCTACGCGAAGAAGTTAAAATTGGATAACAACGCTTTACTTTCAAGTATTCTTGCCGAACCAGTTGGACCGAGCGATGTACTAAAGGGAACAAAAAGAAGAAGTATGACAGCGGCCGCGCAGCAGCGAAGATGGAGGACCTAGCTCCCCTACCCTTTACGTTCTATTTCAGACCGGAGCTCCCTGATGAGTTCCGGTTTTGAAATTGTTTTTTGATCTTTTTGTCCGAGGCGGCGTACTGTCAATTCTTCTCCGCCGACTTCTTTGTCGCCGACTACCAACATGACCGGAACTTTTTCATGTTCCGCGTTGCGAATCTTTTTTCCTACTGATTCCACCGACATATCGACGTCCGCGCGAAAACCGCTTTCACGAAACTCCGCGGCAAGGCGATCAGCGAATTCCTGATGGCGATCAGCGACAGGAAGTACTCTAACCTGCTCCGGCGCGAGCCATAGCGGAAACGCTCCGGCGTAGTGCTCGATGAGAATGGACAAAAACCGCTCGATTGATCCCAAAATTGCGCGGTGGATAACAACAGGCGTCTGACGCGAACCGTCTTCTTCAACATACTCCAATTCAAACCTCTGCGGCATCTGGAAATCCAACTGAACCGTGGCGAGCTGCCATTTGCGGCCGATCACGTCTTTGACGCGAATGTCGATCTTCGGACCGTAAAACGCGCCGTCTCCTTCGTTAACGCCGAACGGGATGCCGGACTCGGTAAGCGCTTGGCGCAGTCCATCCTCGGCCTTGTCCCACGTTTCTTTCTCACCCATAAACTTTTCCGGCCGCGTGGAAAGAACCGCCTCGGCTATCGGAAGGTTGAAAGCGTCGTAAACTTTTCTCACTCTTTCCAAAAGGGATACAACCTCCTGTTGAACCTGCGAAGGCCGCGCAAAAATATGCGTGTCGTCCTGCGAAAACGCGCGAACGCGAGTAAGTCCTCCCAGCGCGCCGGATAGTTCGTTGCGATGCAAGATCGTGGTCTCCGCCATGCGTATCGGAAGCTCGCGATACGAATGAAGTCCCATCTTGAAAAGTAACATGTGCGCCGGGCAATTCATGGGCTTTACCGCCATCTCCTTGTTGTCCACGGTCATGGTGAACATATCGCCTCGATAGTGTTCCCAGTGGCCGGAAGTTTTCCACAGCTCGGAATCAAAAATCTGCGGAGTTTGGACTTCGCTGTAACCTTCGCCGTATGAAATGTCGCGCACGAATTTCATCAGCTCGTTCCGCACCACCATGCCCTTTGGCATAAAAAACGGAATCCCGGGAGCGTATTGATGAAAATTGAATAACCCAAGCGCCGGTCCGATGATGCGATGGTCGCGTTTTTCCGCCTCATCCATCATGCGCTGATGATCCTCCAACTCCGCTTGCGTAGAGAAACACCACCCGTAAATCCTCTGCATCTGCGGATTTTCCGCTTTTCCGCGCCAATATGCGCCCGCGACTTTCGTGAGTTTCCACGCGCCGATCTCGGACGCGCGTCCTACGTGAGGGCCGCGGCAAAGGTCAACAAAATCTCCCGTGCGATATATCGAAGCGACCGCTGGATTTGCGGGATCGAGGTCGGTCGTTTCTTCCGGATTCATCTTCGTCGTACCCTTTGTTTTCAAATCATTCAACAACTCGACTTTGTATGATTGCCCGATCTTTCCGAAGAGCGCTATGGCTTCACCAAGCGACATTTCTTCGCGAATAAACTCCGGATCCTCTTTCACAATCCGTTTCATCTCCTCCTCTATCTTCGCAAGGTCTTCCGGCGAAACAGTTTGTCCGATATCTATGTCGTAATAAAATCCATGCTCAACCGTCGGTCCGACGCCGAACTTCGCATTCGGATAAAGCTTCTGAATTGCGGCGGCCATTACGTGAGCCGCGCTATGGCGACGTGTTTCGAGCGGAAATTCCATATGTAGAGTGAGCTTGTAGGGGCGGGCTTGTCCCGCCCTCCCCCATTGGTTATTTGTATTCGGTATTCTGCCAGAGAATACAAAAAAGACCAAATGGCTTTTTCTAATTAAGCGGACAATGAAACAAAAATCTCATCGCAGCGAGGACTGTTTGAGCGTAGCGAGTTCCGCAGCAAGATGAGATTTTTGTTTCATTGTCCGCGCGAAATATGCAGCGAGATTACTCTATCGTTATCTTAATCTTATCCTTCTGCCTTGGGATGTTTCTTGCCCATGACGGGCGGAGGGTGATTTCCACGAATTCCGCGCCCTCTACGGATCGAAGTTTTGATTTTGCTTCTTCGAGAGACAGACCGGCGACCTGATCTTTGGCCAACGCCGGATTCTGCGCCGTTAACCGCGAATACGCTTCCGTCGAAATGCCGAGACGCGCTTTTTCTATTTTCGTATCCGTCTGTTCGAGAGTGAACTTCACATTTCTAATATCCACGTCTACCAACTCGCGGCCTTCAGGAAGCTGTTCCTTCAATTTTCCGCTCACGAGCAGATCCATATCTTTTCGCGGATAGTAAACCGCCGTGACTTTCATTTTGGATTGCGCCAGAAACGATTCGGTGCTCTGCCCGACAGTCACATTGCTTTTCTTCTCAAGCGTTTCTATAACGTAAGTAGCTTCCCAACACGCAGCGTCGTCCGGACAGGCGCCTCCAAGTTTGACTACAGGAACATTCGCCTCAGCCGCAAGGGTCTTTTTTGCCTCTGCCAATACAGCTTCTTCCAGTGTCTTCTGCGCATTGTCAATATCAACAGCAGTAACAACCTTCATCCCTATCGAAGTTCCGGAAAACGCAGAAATCGCCTCTGCTGTTATCAATTTCTGAAGATCTATCCACAACCCCGGAATCACAAATTTGGCGCCTCTCGGAATTTCGTACGAAGCGCCGGTCTTGTCTGAATAGGCGTTCACCTCAACCGAGCCGCCGGAAGGAACATCCACATTCGCGCTTATGCGAAACAATTTTCCGTCCGGCGTCAAAAGACGGGTTGTCTTAATAAGAGTTTGGGCTTTCGAATATTTGTTAGTGATCCGAACGCGCCCGGTAGTGGTAGCAACGACCGAAGAAACGGTCTGTTCCTTTACCGTGAACTCTTGAATCTTATCAAAAACCCCTTCAACAACGCGCCCTTGCAACTGCCCTTGTTCGGGACTCTTTGCGATTTCAACCGATGTTTTCAGCGTAACCGGATCGCGTTTTGATTGAATTCTTATTTCCGCGCTGACAGTGGACATCCAAATTACCGCAGCGACTACAGCTAATGTCAATCCAAGAAAACTAAAAGCGATGTTTCGATAAACGCGCGGCGCGATCGGCGGTTGCGGAAACGCGTGTTTTGAAAAATCAGTTCGTCGAGGATGTCGTACGTTCATAAGTTGATAAGAGGAAGACAAACAAAATCACCCAAGCAAGAATCACATTATGAAATATGACTTATCGAAACGAGGACTGTCTGAGCGGAGCGAGTTCCGCAGTGAGAGAAGTCATATTTCATAATGTGATTCCCACTATGTCCGTAGCACGAATATAATACCACATTATTCGGCCGCCTGCATTTGAAACGTGTCTCCTGAGCCGGATGCCTGTGGATTAATTCGCTCACGAAGGTTGATTACGGCTCTAAGCTCATCTTGCGCGGCTCGCAATGCGGATTCGACTGATGAACGTGAAGACCTTTCCTTATCAAGTTTCATACGCAAGTCGGCAACCTCGTCTTTCAGCTCTTCAATCCTATTCTCTAAATACCTATACTTGACCGCGTCTTCGACTCGTCGGTCCAACTCCGCTCCCAAGCGCGCTTGATTCGTATTTTTCTTCTCTATCTCTCCCAAAACAAAATCCAGCAACTCACCCTTGATATTACCCATCTCGGCTTTAACGTCTATATCGGGCTTCTTCAAACGAGCTACCATTTCCTCTACTTTCTTCATTCCGGATGCTCCAAAAACGGCCTTTTGAGAATAATTGGCGAGTTGAATGAAATTTGCAGATTCTCCGGTTTGATCCTCTTCCAAACTACGCTCCACTAGCAATACGAGCCTGTTAACTCCTTTATGGATATCGATCTCCTTATCCGCCAATCGTTGTAAATAATCCGCAGCCATACGAGCGTTCATTTTCGCCGGAAGCTCAAAACCGGCATTGGAAAGCTCCTCGCGAAACGATTCTATGCTTTTCGCGCTTCGAATTCCAAAATTAAACTGGAGAGATTCCGGACTGTATGTCGCGTTCGCTCCTGGCGAAGGTGGAACTCTGCCTGCCGATTCCGTTGCATTACGGACCGATTTCACTATCTCACCAACTGTTTTATCGTCGCCGCCGACAATGGTCAGCGCGAATTCATCGCCACCGGTGCGATAAGCCACGACCTCGACCCCATCCTTCAAACTATTAAATTCCGTAGCAATTCCATCTAAAATCTCGGCCGCCTTCAAAATCGCCGTGTTTCCGGCCTCCGGACCTCCTTCCTTGTCAAAATATTTTAGAAACGCCATGTCTATCGCAACCGTAGTAACCGGCTTTCCGGATTCCAATCCCGCTTCCATTGTTTCAAAATACACTCCGCGACCGTATAGTCCGGTTTGTTCGTTTCGTTTCGCGAGCTCTAGCTGATAATCAAGCAGCGCGGCTTCGGACTCTTCTGCCACCATTGGATCGCCGGCATCTTTCTCGGCCTGTTTTCTGGCATGTTCTTTTTTTTCATTTAATTTGTTCTTACCGCCGGTGTCGTTCGGTTCAACAAATCCACCTAATGATGGCGGTGACTGTTCAGACGCGACATCACGTCCGAACCCCTCCTTGCGACTAAGAACTTCATCGGCAACCTTGCGCGCAAGATTGATCTCGATCTTTCTACCAACGGCTCGTCGCGCTTTCAATTGTTCAAAAGCTCCGTCGAGCGCGCGCTCCGCAAGAAAGTGCGTCCACTCTTCCGGTGGCGGAACATCGAACGCGTGTTTGTCCGCCAACATGTTTCGAAATGCGACGTACTCGGCCGATTCGGTTGACGGATCCACGCGAAATACCGAGCCAATGGATTTTTTCAAAAACGTCTCGTAAAACTCTTTCACGCGGGTCTCAGCGTCAGGATCCTTACCGGCATCACGAATTTTCTCAATCATCTGAAGCGTCCTCCGTTCAAGCTTCGCCACATCATTCAAGGTTTGTAATTTTTCTCGCACTGCGTCGATCAACAAGCCCTCTTCCGTCAAACCGGCGTCCTCCGGCTTTTCTCCAAGGCGATTCACGAGCGCTATAGCGTCAGCACGCTCAACGCGGCTAGCCGTAAGCGGAACAGGCTCCAAATCCGGTCGGAGAGAGGAAAGATCGACTGATTCTTTCGTGACACGTCCCCGGATATTTTCAGCCGTATCGGCGTCTACGCCGTTCAACGTAATCGTGAAATCATTTCCGGAATATCGATAAATATCGTACGTGGAAGAAAGGCGTTGATAGTCATTTTTGAACCGTGGTAGTGAACCGATTTCCTCGCGAATCACATTTTCAACAAACTCCAATGTTAAACGCAGCCCCTGATCCCCCATTTCATGACCTCCGATATTATTAAGCCTATCCAACTCGCCCATATTCACCATCAAGACATGAGACTTTTTATCATCCTCAGTAATCTCGATCTCTCCGGATCCATTTCTCTCAAGGCGTCGATCTCTTAAACCTTTCGCCATGTCGCGGTGAAAACGCTCTCCTTTCCACGAACCCGTTGAATCGTGTTCGCGAAAAAACAACTCCATGCGCTTCTCCGCATTCTGCGCGCGAAGTTCTGCGAGCTTTTTTTCATCCTCCGACGCTTCTTGCGACTCTGCCAGCACCGCCTTTTTTTCTAAAAAATCTTTTTCGTAATTTTCCAAAAGCGCCGCTGATTTACCGGATTTTGCCTGCCGTGGAAAACGTTCCTTCACGGACTTTTCTTCGTCTTGCATGGAGGAATTGTATCACTTCAAGACGTTTAAAAAAAGACGGCCGTCTTTTGTCATTCCCCCGATGGTTATCGGGGGAATCCAGATCAATGTGCGTATTCTTCACTGTTTGGATCCCCGCCTTCGCGAGGATGACAATAAATCTGTATCAAAAAAAGCCCGAGTGGGCCGTGAGGGAGGTGAGCGGTTGAGTACGAGACGCTTAGGTCTCCGCCGCAAGTAGTCGTGGCGCCGCGTCCGGGTCGCGGCGGATGTCGAGAGTGGGCAGGATCTCAAGCGCCTTTTCGGCCTGCTCGTCCGTCAAAGCGCGCAAATCATTACACCCACGCAGTCGCACGCCGACGAAGCGGTGCGGGGCGCCGCGTAGTATGCACGCCAGCATTCCGAGTAGGGTGTCGCCGGAGAGCACGCCGAGTTCACGAGAAACGAACGCTTCGTACAGTCGCTCTTGAATGTTCATTTTCACCTCCAAGTTCTAACGCCACCGTGGCAGAGAGCGAAAAGATTGTCAAGCCCCCTCTACCCGAACCGTTCCCCTACCCAAAATTGCCTCAAGCTCGCGGACGAGATCAGAATCGAACCTTACGCGTGATGACGATTTTATTAGACGAGAACCGCCCACGTCATCTATGGAAAAGTAGACGGAAACGTCGCCGGCGTGCGAATCAAGAATCTTTCGAAGATTAATAAGGACCGTATCCGGCAATTTCGCCTTAACATGAAGCGTAACCGCACCCGTTAGACCTCCGACGTTGAACGTCGGATGTTGAACGTCGGAGGATTCGGGCGGCTGGGTGCCTTCGGCGCGGACGGATTCGAGGTTGTCCGGCGTCAACTCGAACGCGTTTTCGACCAACATGTGTAGGGTGTCGTCTTTTTTGGATAAACGGCCGCTCACTTGAAGGATTTTATCCTCTTCCCATAATTCCGGACGCTCTTGATAGACTCGCGGAAAAACAACCGCCTCTATATCGCCGCTTCCATCCTCCAGCTTCGCAAAAACCATTGGCTCGTTATTTTTCGTAAGAATTTTTTTTGCAACCGTGACGATACCGCCGATTCGCAAATTCTTTTTCTGCGTCTGCGAGGGCAAATCGAAAATTTTGATCAAATGACCGGCGAGGCGTTCCGCGTATTCTCGAAACGGATGCGCCGTCACGTACAGCCCCAAAAGCTCTTTTTCCCATGAAAGTATTTCGCGCATCGTAGCTTGCGGAGCTGGCTTGAGCTGGATTCCGACGGAAACGGATTCGGGAGCGGCGCCGAAAAGATTGGATTGTCCGGACGAAATCTCGTGCGCTATCCGCTTGTGATAATCGATGAGCCCGTCTATGTTGAAATAAAGGGAGTTCCTGTCTCCGAAACGATCCAGCGCGCCGGATCTGATGAGACATTCAAGAGACTTACGATTAACAGCTTTCGCCGGAACCCGAGTTATAAAATCACGCAAATCCTTATACTGACCGGAGGATTTACGCTGCGCGACCATGAGCTCGACGATATCCTCCCCCAACCCCTTTATCGCGCGAAGTCCAAACCGAAGTTTATTTGTGCCCTTTACCACGGAAAATCCCGCGAAAGATTCGTTGATGTCGGGTGCTAAAACTTCCAGACTCATGCGCCGACACTCCTCGACTTCGATCGTGATGCGGTCGAGATTTTGAGAGTCGGAGTTGAGTAGCGCAGCCATGAAACATTCCGGCCAATGAGCTTTTAGATATGCGGTTTGATAAGCGATGAGCGCGTAGCAGGCGGCATGCGATTTGTTGAATCCGTAAGCCGCGAATTCCTCGAACTGTGTAAAGATTCCCTCGGCGGTTTTTCGTTCAACCTCATTTTTCACTGCGCCGTCGATAAACTTCTGCCTCATCTCCGCCATAAGCTTCGCGATCTTCTTGCCCATGGCTTTTCGGAGAGTGTCCGCCTCGCCGCCGGTAAACCCGCTCAAGTCTTTTGACACTTGCATGACCTGTTCCTGATACACAGGAATTCCGTAAGTGTTTTTAAGCGCGTTCTCCAAAAGCGGATGCGCATATGAGATTTTTTCCTTACCATGTTTTCGAGCGATGAAAGACTCGATGAATTGCATGGGACCGGGACGGTAGAGCGCGACCATGGCTATTATGTCCTCGATCGCCGACGGCTTCAGCTCGCGGATATACTTTTTCATTCCCTCGGATTCGAGTTGGAACACTCCGGTCGTGTCGCCGCGTCCGAGCAGCTCGAACGTCTCCGAATCACCTAGCGGAATGGTGTCGATATCCACAGTCGTTCCATGCACCGCCTCAATAATCTCAATTGCCTCGCGGATGATCGTAAGGTTGGAAAGTCCGAGAAAGTCCATTTTGAGCAAGCCGATAACCTCCGCCGAATGAAGCGAGTATTGAATGACTTGCTCTACGTCGCCGCCCTGCGCTTTTTGCAACGGCGCGAATTCTACTAGAGGCCGCGGAGCGATTACGACCCCGCATGCGTGCTGAGACGCGTGGCGAGCCGTGCCTTCAAGCCGGATCGCAAGATCGATGAGCCGCTTGGCGCGCGGATCGCCTTCGTATATGGCTTTCAATTCCGGATTTTCCTTGATCGACGTAGCGAGCGGGATATGCCTTCCTTGCACAGGCGGCGGTATGGCTTTCGCTACGCGGTCGACCTCCTGAAAAGTCCATCCTAAAACGCGACCTACATCGCGAACCGCAGCGCGCGCTGCCATTGTTCCGAACGTGATGATTCCGGCTACGCGGTCACGGCCGTACTTTTCCGTAACGTATTCGATCACGTCTTTGCGTTTCACGTCATCGAAATCCATATCGATATCCGGCAATGAGATACGATCCGGATTAAGGAACCGCTCGAAAAGCAAACCGTAGCTCAACGGATCGAGGTTGGTGATCGATAGTGAGTACGCGACGATTGATCCTGCGGCGGATCCGCGTCCGGGGCCTACGATAACTCCGCGTTCTTTCGCAAAATTCACGTAATCCTGAACGATCAAAAAGTAAGAAGCAAAACCCATGCGCTCGATGGTTTGAAGTTCAAACGCAAGACGTTCGGCGGCTTCGCTCGGCACGCCATTCGGATAACGTTTATTTATTCCAATTTCACAAAGCTCGCGAAGATAAGAATCCACGGTTTTTCCTTCCGGCACTTCGAAAGTCGGGAGATAATTCTTCCCAAGCTCCAATTTCACGTTGCACCGATCGGCTATTGCGCGAGTATTGGCAACTGCTTCCGGAACGTGTGCGAAAGCCGCGACCATTGTCTCCGGCGACGCGAGCGAGTGGTCGGTGCCGGAAATGGAATAGCGGTTGTTGTCGGACAAAAGTTTTCCGTCGTGAATGCATTGAAGAACATCCTGAGCTTCGGTATCGTCTTGCAGAAGATAGTGAACGTCTTTCGTGACGACGAGAGGCGCGCCGGTTTTTTTTGAAAGCGCGATGAGGCCTTCATTTACTTCGTTTTGCGTCGGCGATTCGAGGTGATGAACGAGTTCAAGAAAAAAACCATCCTTCCCGAAAATCTCCTGAAACTCCGCGACCAACGCAATCGCTTTTTCTTCGTCATGCATTTGAAGCGCTTTCGGGATTTCTCCGCGCAGACAACCGGATAACGCTATCAGTCCTTTTCCGTATTCCCTAAGCGACGCCTTATCCATGCGCGGCTTGTAATAAAAGCCCTCGAGATAGGAAAGCGATACGAGGCGCAAAAGATTTTGATATCCTTCGCGCGTTTCCGCGAGCAACGTCAAATGCGAAATCTGATCGTCGATGCGAGGTCGTTTGTCTGCGCGCCCGTTCGGAGCGATGTACGCCTCGACTCCGAAAATCGGCTTTATCCCCTGCTTCGCGCAAGTCTCCGCGAACTCCACGGCGCCATAAAGCGCGGCGTGGTCGGTCAACGCGATAGCGTCATAACCAAGTTCTTTAGCGCGCGAAGCGATATCCGAAACGTCTCCCATGGCATCAAGAAGGGAGTACATTGAGTGTACGTGGAGATGTACGAATGGCGACGGCTCTAAAGACACGCCTGCATCTTAACGGGCGGATCGAAAAAAGCCAAAACCCCGACTACTCTTCTTCTTGACTTTTCCGTCGCTTCTTCGTTTCCTTTCGATTTTGAAACATGGAGAGGAGAGAACGCCCGCCTTCTGCGATTATGCCGAGATAGTTTACGGAATGCGTGAGTTTTTCTTTTATGGCGAGCGCGGCGCGTTCCAAGCGAGTTATTTTTTCTCGCGCTTCCGTGAGAACATCATTCGCCTGATGAAGAAGGCGCGCCAGCTCAACCAGCGTCCAACACAGAAATATAGCCACTGCGACGACCGCGATGGCGAGCACGAGCGTTAGCAAGTCGTTGGTTGATATCATGGAGACATGATACCACACTTTTTATCCCCTCACTTCCGCCTCAAATTTTTCTTTCAATTTCAGCGTCACGTTCTCCATCAAAGCGTCAACGTCTTTACGTTCCAGCGTTCGATCCGGCGATGAAAATACGAGATGCATTGCTACTGATTTTTTTCCATCCGGAAGTCCTTTGCCGGAATACGTATCAAACCAATCAACGCCTGTAATGAGCGAATCAACGCGACCGATTTCACGCGCGATGTCATCGTATTCAACGCGAGCGTCAACGACAATGGCCAAATCCCGTTTCGCTTCCGGAAACTGCGATATCGGAACGTAGACACTTGCCTTAGTGGCGGACGCTATTGATTCTTGGAGCGGCATATCCACCATCGCAACAGGACCTTCGAGCTTGAGGGCGGCCGCTATTTTCGGGGATATTTCGCCGATCGTCGCAACGAGCTTCTGTTTATGAAACGCCTGAACGGATCTTCCCGGATGCCAAAAAGAATCGTTGGCAACCCTTCGCCACGATAAATCGGTTATCCCAATGTCGCTCAAAGCATGCTCCACATATCCCTTGGCATGACGCCACGGGTCCTTCATGCCAAAAAACAACGCTCCGAGTTCAAGCTGTTCATCCGGAAGATCGTTTTTGCGTGGATAATAAACCTTTGCAATTTCAAACAACCTTTGTTCTGAAGTTCGTTCGCGATTTGAAGATGCGACTTCCAAAAGAGACGGTAGAAGCGTTGTACGCATCACTTCAAAATCCGCGGACAGTGGATTTTGCACGTGAAGCATTTTCGTCGCGTCGTATCCGGCTTTGATCAAAAGCTCTTTCGATACGAAGGAGTACGTGTAGACCTCCGTAAGTCCTGCGCCGCTCGAAAGCTCTCGCAGACGCTTCTCCCAAACCAATTCCGTAACTTCGGATTGAACCGCGAGACCGACGGGAACGATAGCAGGAATGTTTGCATATCCTTTTATTCGCGCAATCTCTTCTACCAAATCTCGGCCGTCCTCAATATCGTGGTCGCGCCACCACGGCACGGTCGCCGTGATCTTTTTTCCGCTGATACCGACATGAAAACCGAGGCGTCGCAAAGTTTCCGTCATTTCTTTCTGCGACTGCGAAACTCCGATAAGCGAATTGACATCATCCGTTGTAATTGAAAATTTCTTCGCTTTGTACTTTTCGTCGCGCGCGTCGGCGATTCCGCCGTGTTGTTTCCCGCCTGCGAGTTCCAAAATCAATTCGATAGCGCGAGCCATTGCAAACGGCAAAGCTTCGGTGGACAAACCCTTTTCGTATCTTTGTTGCGCATCAGTCTGGATATTCAACTTGCGCGCGCCGCGACGAATCGTAAGCGGATCAAAATTCGCGACCTCTATTACGATATCCGAGGTTTTTTCCGTCACGCCGGTATTATCACCTCCCATTACGCCGGCGATGGTAATCGGTTTTTTACTATCCGCGATAACGAGAATCGAATCGTCCAAAGCATAATCGTGGCCGTCCAGAGCTTTTATCTTTTCGTTCTTGCGCGCGAGACGTACATCGATGCCGCCCTCAAGAGTCGAGGCATCGAACATATGGATTGGCTGCGCCAATTCGAGCAGAACGTAATTCGAGATATCCACAACGTTATTTATCGGACGAATGCCCGCCGAAAGCAGTCTGCGCTTCATCCACCACGGCGACGGTCCAACGGTCACGCCCTCTATTCGCGCAGCCATGTAGCGCGGACAAAGTTTCTTTGCACAAATCGTAACCGTAGGGGCGGGCTTGTCCCGCCCTCCCCCGTGATTTCCGCGTCCATGGCGGGACAAGCC
>CAZQNT010000017.1:0-15102 GCA_964595075.1 uncultured Gammaproteobacteria bacterium
GGCTTGTCCCGCCCTCCCCGTATTGCTGCGCACGGCGTCCGTAATTCGACGGGATCAGGGCGGGACAAGCCCGCCCCTACGGGTCTTAAAATCATCGCCGAGACGGACGACTGGTTGGTGATAGACAAACCGGCAGGCATACTAGTTCATCCCGATACGCACCACCCAACCGGAACTCTAATCGACGCTCTTGTTGCGCACGATCCGGCGATTTCCCGCCTTGGTGAAAATCCGGAGCGCCCGGGAATCGTTCACCGTCTCGACAAGGACGTGAGCGGTCTAATGGTAATCCCGAAAACGCAAACGGCGTTCGACGATTTGAAAAAACAATTCGCAGAGCACTCGGTGGACAAGGTTTATTTAGCGCTGGTCCACGGAGAAATGTCGAAGGACGAAGGAGACATCAAGTTCCGAATCGCGCGATCCAAAACCAAAGCGCGCATGGCGGCGCGGCCCGAACACGAAGAAGGCGGACGCGCGGCTTGGACGCACTACCGCGTTTTGACGCGCTATCACAACGCTACAGAGGTGGAGCTTCAAATACTTTCCGGACGAACGCACCAAATCCGCGCGCATCTTTTCGCTCTTGGAAATCCGATCGTCGGCGATACTCTCTATAAACTTCGCAGCCCCGACAGAAAAATAAAAGGCACGCGCCTGATGCTTCAGGCAATCTCGCTCGCCTTCACGGATCCGTCCACCGGAGAACGCAAATCCTTCTCCATTCCACCTGATCCGACATTTATCCAAATCAAAAAAGAATTTAAAATCTCCAGCTAGGGCGATCGCAAGGATCCGCCCCTACCGAACAGGGCGCACGCCACGCGCCTCTACAAACGGGGAGGGCGGGACAAGCCCGCCCCTACCGCTACTCGCTACTCACTACTCTCTATTTCATATGATCATTTCAATATCCGGTGTCCCCGGTTCAGGTAAAACAAGCGTTGCAAAAATCATCGCCGAACGTCTCGGGATGAAGTTTCACTCCATAGGAAACATGAGAGGAAAAATGGCGATTGACCGTGGGATGACGATCGATGAGCTGAATGCGCTCGGAGAAAAAGAAGCGTTCACGGATGCGGAAGTGGACGAGTATCAAAAAAAACTTGGGGAAACCGAGGATAACTTCGTGATCGAAGGACGACTGTCGTGGCACTTCATTCCACACTCGTACAAGGTATTTCTCGGATGCGACACGGATGAAGCCGCGCGAAGAATTTTTGCAGCAAAACAGTCCTCTGCGACCGAACGTTCGGACGAGGCGCCTACTGAAACAGTCGAACAAGTCCGATCCGCTCTTGCTGCGCGAATGACTTCGGACGACGTCCGATACAAAAAATATTACGGCGCAGACTATCGCGACCAATCACACTACGATCTCGTTGTTGACACTATGGAAACCTCAAGCCCGGAAGAAACCGCGACCATTATCATTAAAGAGCTGGAACGTGCCCATAAGGCTTGACGAACAGGTCTAATTTGGGATATTCTCCGCGCACTATGACAGACACAAACATTGTCGTTATTTCGCCGCAGGACATCCGAAGCGGAATGAGCGTCAGATTGCACCAGAAAATCCGCGATATAACGCCTAAAGGCGAGGAACGCGAGCGTATTCAGATATTTGAAGGAATGGTTTTGAACGTCCGCGGAGCCGGGAGCCATAAGACGATGACCGTTCGCAAGATGTCGGACAAGATCGGCGTGGAGAAAATCTTTCCGATAAATCTTCCGGCTTTGGAAAAAATCGAGCTCGTGAAGCAATTCAAGGTACGTCGCAAAGTACTCACCCATCTCAAACACTCGAAGAAACGGCTCAAGGAGATCAAACCGAAAACGAAACAGATCGCCTAAACTTCATACGAACAAATTATCTAAAAACTCTCGATCGAGAGTTTTTAGATAATTAATTTCTTATACCGCCCACTTCCTCTCTTTTCTGTCATTCCCGTGTAGACGGGAATCCATTTCCTCGAAATATATGGAATAGGATTTTCACGGTCTGGTTCCCCGCCTCCGCGGGGATGACAAGTCTAATCAGATATTGTCGTTGATTGACGTCGCGTTATCCGCCTCCGCTGACGCCTGGAATTCGTTGGCGTCATTTATGTCTGATCCGAAATTGTAGTTCGTATAGAACGCGTCCGATATATCGTCAATCGACTTGTTCCACATTGATCCGTAAAGCGACGTTGCCGCGGCTTCGGACGTAACCCATCGCAGTTCACCGTTCATTCCAACGGCGTAGACTTTGTTTACAGTCGTGAATTTCACCATACGGATAGCGGGACGATAAAGAACGTTCGATCCTAGCGGCATACTCGCGAGCGTTCCTGGCTGTACAGTAACGATGTTGTCAAAATTCTGAAACCACGTGAAGTAAACCTTGGAATTCGGAAATGCGTGCCGCTTACAATCTCTGCCGTAGAAATACACGGCGGTGTCTTCTTGCGTGGCGGGATTACTGTCGTCCGGAAGTTTCACGAGCGACCCTACGGTCACGACAGGATACACGCACGCGGTTACAGGCGGCGTAATGAACGTGATTGACGGCTTTGTATCCAGAACCTTACCGTCCGCCGTTGCCGTAAAAGTCGCATAGCCGGGCGCTACGGAACCTACGTTGAACATTGCCAAGCCGTTAGCGTTTGCCGTTGCTTGCGTCTGATTTATTGAGACGCTGCCGAAAGACGAGGCGATCGTAACGGTTTTACCCGCCAATACCTGCCCTGAAGCGTTCTTAACGACGACAACGACCTTGCCGTTTTGCGATCCGTTGGCTTTTACTTGTTTCGGCGCTGCCACTACTAGGGATTTTGAAGCCGAGACAACGGTATCCGATGGCACTGGTGGAGGAGGCGTCGTCTGCGCGGTAAACGTTACCGTGGTTGGGCCTATGGAAATTCCATCGACGGTCGCGGTCAAAGACGATGTTCCGGCAGAAGTGGATCGCACGCTGAACGTAGCTTGACCGGAAGCGTTGGTTGTAGGCGATATCGCCGTAACAGCGTCGTATGTCTGGCGCGAAGAAGAAAGCGAGACGCTTTTTCCGGATAGCGCGGTCGATGAGGCGTTCTTCACGGTAACCGTAATCGTCGCGGTCGACGAGTTATCTGCGGTAACGCTGGACGGAGACGCGCTTATGACAGACGTGGACGCGGACGGGGTGGTGTCCGGAGTCGGAGTAGTGGCAGCGGCGACGTTAACCGCCGTTACTGCGCTCGTTCCGATATTCGAAGCTTCGTCTCTGCACGTGACTTTCACGTTATGCGTGCCGGCGGACTGAAAAGTATAACTCATGCTTGCCGATCCTCCGGCTAAATTCATATTACCCTGCTGAGCGATGTCGTTCACATACAAGCCGCAAACCACAACCGCGGTTTGCGTATCGCTGTACGTTGCGCCGACCGTAACGCTCTGACCTGCCGTTGCGGTCGCGGGACTTGGAGCGCCGACCGTTGGCGGCGTAGCGTCATAAATGAAAGTAAATTCCGTGGGATCGCTTTGATTGTTTGCCATGTCTATGGCGCTAACCACAAATTTATCTCTGTTTTCGACATTCAACGAATAAGACGGGGTGGTGGAATTGATATATCCGGTGTCCGCTAGCCATCCCTGGTTGTACAAAGAATAATAATAATTCACGACCGAGGTTTCCGCATCAGTTGACGCGATCCATGTAAATGTCTGGTTTGGATTATTTGTCACAGTCCCCCCGGTACTGAATCCTAAACCGGTAGGAGCCGTGGGCTTGCCCGAGTCATTTTTCATTATTGTGCCGTTATTGCCTGCAAGGTATTTGGCATTCGCGCTTGCGCCGTATTTGATCGCGAATATTTGGTTGTTAGAATTTGTTTGCTGAGCGCCCCAGATAGTGCCTCCACCGGTGGACTCCGCAACCCAGCCATTGGCTCCGGCTGTCAAAAAATGTTGGGTGTCAAGAATATCCACGCTTTGCAGAGACGTTCCGGAAGGCACGTCGGTATTCCAAGGATAGATCGCCCATTGCGACTCGGAAAAAATCAAAATGGTTCTGTTGTCGCCTACGGCAAAACCGTATGTACTTCCAAGAATAGCAACGGATCTCAAGGTCTCCGTAGTTCCGGATTGGGCGATAGACCAATCTTCTCCTCCGTTGCCAGTAGACCTGATGGTTCCGCCGGAACCGACAACCCATCCGTTGCTGGTATTCGCGAAATGTACTCCGTATAACGTATTGGAAGTCTGCGCGTTCTGGCTGATCCACGAAGTTCCTCCGTTATCAGACCTTATTATTTTCCCACTGGTTCCAACCGCGTATACCCTGCTTTCATCGACCGCAAAAACTCCGTACAAAGCGACGCCTCCGGACGCCGCGCTCGCGTTGGAAGTTTGATCCGTAAACGACGAACCGCCGTCGGTTGTTTTCAAAACCTTGCCTGCGGCGCCAACAACCCAGGCGGTACGAGAGTTAGGCGCGAAAGAAACAGCCCGCAGCGTCGTACTGCCGGCGGCCGTGCTGTTATTCCAAGTTCTTGCGCCGTCAGAGCTCCATTTCAAAGCCCCACCGCCGCCCGCTACAATTCCGGAAGTTTCGTCCGTTGACATGTCCATGCCGTAAAAAACGCTGGTCGTGCCCGATGGCATGCTGACCCAATACGCCGAAACCGGCTGGGCTGAGAATAAAACGGCGGCGGCGACTGAGATGGAGGTCGCCGCAAAGGAACGGAGGGAGCGAGTTGAGAAAGTCATATTTATAAATATTAAAATGGATAAACCTTACGTTTAAGTAAGTATATCACCATATCGAAAAATAGAAATCACAAAATTGTCATCCTGAGCGAAGTGAAGGATCTTCAACTTTGGTATTGCTCTCGGCAGCTGTTCCAAGTCGAAGATTCCTCGTCGCTCCGACTTCCCTCGGAATGACAAAGTTTGATAATGCATGAATTCTCTATATCACTTCCTTCAAATACTTCGCCGTACTGCATTTCGATTTTGCAATCTGTTCCGGCGTTCCTTCGGCGACTATTTCTCCTCCCTTGATTCCTCCGTCCGGTCCCATATCAATGACCCAGTCCGCGCTTTTTATCACGTCGAGATTGTGTTCTATCACGAGGACGGTATTCCCTTTGTCCACTAGCGCCTGAAGCACAACGAGTAGACGCTTGATGTCGTCGAAATGAAGACCTGTAGTCGGTTCGTCCAAAATATAAAGCGTTTTTCCGGTCGCGCGACGGGAAAGTTCCGTGGAAAGTTTCACGCGCTGCGCCTCTCCGCCGGAAAGAGTGGTCGCCGGTTGGCCAAGACGCATATACCCGAGACCGACTTCGTGCAGAACGGATAACTTCTCGTAAATTAGCGGCTGGTCCACGAAAAAACGGCGCGCTTCCTCCACGGTCATGTCCAGAATGTCCGCGATCGTCTTGTCGCGCCAGTGGATTTCGAGCGCTTCCCTGTTGTAACGTTTGCCGTGACATTCCGAACACTCAACGTACACGTTCGGAAGAAATTGCATTTCGATTTGGACATACCCGTCGCCGCCGCACGGTTCGCAGCGTCCGCCGCCTTTCACGTTGAAAGAAAATTTTCCGGCGTCGTACCCGCGCATCTTCGCCTCCGGAATTTCCGTAAACAAGTCGCGGATGACCGTAAAGACGCCTGTGTACGTAGCTGGATTTGACCGAGGCGTGCGTCCGATAGGAGACTGGTCAACGGACACTACCTTGTCCAGATTATCCAATCCTTCGATTTTCTTGTGCGCTCCGGGCAATTCTTTCGCGTTGTAAAAATGCGCGGACAAAGAGCGCGCCAAGATATCCAGCACCAGCGTGGATTTTCCGGATCCGGAAACACCGGTGACGCAAACGAATTTCCCGAGCGGAAACTTAACGTCCACGTTTTTTAGGTTGTACTCGCTCGCGCCGTGCACGTGCAAAAACTTTCCGTTTCCCTTTCGGCGGTTTTTCGGCCGCTCAATCTGTTTCTTTCCGGTAAGATACGCGCCTGTGAGAGATTCTTTGTGGCGTTTGATTTCCGCGAGAGTACCAGCGGCTACTATCTCTCCACCATACTCCCCCGCTCCTGGACCCACGTCCACTACGTAATCAGCCGATTCCATCACCGCCTTGTCGTGTTCAACCACGATCACGGTATTTTCCAAATCGCGAAGCCGTTTCATCGTGGCGATCAATTTGTCGTTGTCGCGAGGATGAAGTCCGATGGACGGTTCGTCCAAAATATAGATGACGCCGGAAAGCTCCGCGCCAAGCTGCGCCGCCAAACGGACGCGCTGCGCTTCTCCGCCGGAGAGCGACATGGCGCTGCGATCGAGCGTCAGATATCCCAAGCCCACGTTTTGGAGATTCGCGAGACGGCGTTTCACTTCGTTAGAGATCTGATCTACCACGAGACGTTCGCGTTCCGTAAAACCGTTCGCGTCAATCCGCGTCTCTGTTTTTATTCTCGTTATTTTAGATGGCTTGCTTCTTTGCTGTCCCTTTCCAAGTCCCTCGAAAAATAACGTGGCATCGTCGAGCGGCATTGTCACGACGTCCGCGATGCCGCGTCCGGCGATGGTCACGCCAAGCGCCTCTTTTCGCAACCTGCGACCGTCGCATTCCGGACACGTCAAAACCCTCATGTAGTTTTCGATTTCCTTTTGCACGTATTCCGAATCCGTCTGTCGATACTTATCCTCCAACATCGCCAAAATACCCCCGAAACTCACGGTCTTTCCGTCAACTTCGTACGCGGCGTCTCCGGTTCCTTCCATTATGATTTTTCTAGCGGTCTGCGACAGTTTTCCCACTTCTTCGTGAATTGAAAAACCGTTCGCGCTCCCAACCGCTTCAAGCAATTTCAAGTGGCCGGTTTGATTTCCGGCGATGCGCGTCCACGGTTTTATCGCGCCTTGCGCTATCGTGAGCCGCTTGTTCGGAATCACGAGATCCGGCTCAAGCACGAGCTTGGTTCCGAGGCCGGTGCAGGCGGGACAAGCGCCGTGCGGAGAGTTGAAAGAAAAAAGCCGCGGCTCAAGCTGCGGAAGCGAGATGTTGCAATCCGCGCAAAAGAGAGATTGGGAAAACAACGTCTCATCGCCGGATTCGTTATCTAGCGCTATCACGAGTCCGTTGCCGAGATCGAGCGCTTGCTTCAGCGTTTCGAGAAATGCATCCGCGACCATGCTCGTATCTTTCGGGATCGTGGTTACGACAACCTCGATGGTATGAGATTTTGTCTTATCGGGTTTTACATGGAGCAATTCGTCGATGTCCGCAATCGTCCCGTCGAACCGCACTTCTTTGTACCCTGCGCGCTCCGCCGCTTGAAGCACGACCTTGTGCTCGCCTTTCTGCCCGCGAACCATCGGGGCGAGCAGGATCACTCCATGCCGCTTCGTCATCTCCAGAATCTTGTCCGCGATTTCACGCTGCGTTTGCTCGACCACGGGTTTGCCGCAAGTCGGACAATGCGCGCGTCCGGCGCGGGCGAAAAGCAACCGCAAAAAATCGTAAACTTCAGTGACCGTACCTACAGTCGAACGCGGATTGTGCGACGATGATTTTTGGTCGATGGCGACGGTCGGCGAAAGCCCGAGGATCTCGTCAACGTCCGGCTTGTCTTGAAGTTCCAGAAATTGGCGCGCGTAGGAGGATAGCGACTCCATGTACCGCCGCTGCCCCTCCGCGTGTATAGTATCAAAAGCGAGAGACGATTTTCCCGATCCGGAAAGTCCCGTCATTACAATCAGTTTATTTTTCGGAAGGTCAATCGAAACATTCTTCAAATTGTGCACGCGAGCCCCGCGAATTGAAATGCGCTGTTGTCCGGACATAATAACTTGCCGCCGACACTACCACGGATTTTGAGAAGGGGCAAGAGGAGAACCCTTTTAATCCCACTTAACCTTATCCTTGTTGCATTTGTTTCCAATCGTATCCATTGGATTATCGGGCGCGTTATTACTATTCATGTTGATGTCGAAAAAAATGGGCTTCTCACCGCTTGCAGCGGCCTTTAACTCCTGGATCGACCAGTAGGGACCTGCGTTTTGTAAATGCTTGCCATAACTATGAACGGCACAATAAAACGCGAGCGGCTCCGGTGGTCCAGACCAATAACTCGAATAAGCGGAGAATCTTCCTGCGCCTCGGTCATTCTTACTAATTAACGCATCTCCTCCTGGATTTGAAAGGACGGTCAAAGGGTTCGTATTCATATACAATAACGACAGCAAAATCCCTCTCACTCCGCCTCCTCCCTTACACTTTTCTTCCGCTTGCGCTTCGATGTCCGCCGGAATCGAAATTCTATATGGAGCGGATCCTCCGAGAATATCTTCTTTTACCGTGGACTCCGTAGAAGCCTCAACTTTGTCAAATATAAGACTGCCATCCGATAAAAGGAAAACATTTTTTTCAGTAACATCATAATCTGTTGGATTTTGAGCATAATTACAAACCAATATCGGCCTTATTTTATTTGGCGTTTGCAACGAATCCCACGTAATCGTCCCAGTCCACTGCGCATTTATGCACACGTATCCTGTTTTCTTTTCTCCGCACTCCGGAATCTTTCCCTGTGAATTCTTGCACGTTACGCACGAGTACCCCTCTCCTTGCGCGCAAGTTCTTCCTGAACAAAGGTTGTTTCCCAATCCTTCGATATAATACTCGCGGTCGCATACCGTCTCCGCCGCTGAAACGTTGAACGTGGCTTTGTCCAGCTTTATTTCGTCCGGCGGTTTTCCCGCATCCGCGAATTTGTAATTCTTGCCTACGGTCTTTTCCAGATCCGTGCAAAACGACGACTGTAATAATATCTGTTTGTTTATCATGTGAACCTCAAGCGCGTTAAACTTGAGCGTCGCGGGATTGATGGTTTGGAGCAAAGTGACGGCACCGAGGGAAAGAATCATGCCGATACCGGCGTCGATCATAATCTCTTTTGCTCGAGCGACGTCCGTAAACGCGGATCCGAAAATGTAGCGGAATCCTCCCCATACGAACGCGATCGCCGTTACAACCGCGATGATCGACACCATGAAATTAAAAACCGCGGCAATGTACTCCTTTAGTCCTTTTACGGTCGTCACGCTTCCAAGCGGCGTTGATAAAGCTACATCCGGCTCGGGAGCTACGCATCGTCCTTTTCCGCTTTGGCAACCAAAACCCGGACGAAACGCCGACGGAGAACGCCCGTAATCCGGACCAGCGCATTCCGCCTGCGTAAAACACCTCGCATCTATGTTCGCAAGCTCGCGCGAACTTGGAGCCGCGCCTGATGGCGCCGGAAGCGTTCCGGCGCCGAGAGAAGTATCAAGCGACAGCTCGTGTTTCTTGCATTTTTCCTCGCAAGTCGCTCGAGTATCCCTTTCCGTGGAAACGCGAAGCGACGGTCCCTTGCCGGAAGTGCAAAGGCAACAATTGTCGTAGCGGATCGGCTCCCTTCCCGGGCACTCTTCTTTCTCTATAGTACAAGTCTCGTTGGATGAAAGATTGTATGTTTTTTCATTGCTTATGCAGCACCCTGCAGGACCCTTTGTACACACGGCTTCGTGCGCGCTCTCGGCTGCAATAACCGCGCATTTCCCACTCATTGCCGCCACAAATCCCGGAATAAGATTTACCGGCATCAATAAACAAATGCGGCATAAATCAGGAAGGTCTCGAAAAGTTTCTATCGGAGCTACAATGCATGCTTTCGTGCACTCATATGCGCACTCGATCTTATGGTCTTCGCACTCGTAAATATTAGCTTTTTCGCAATCGAATTCTTCTTCAGCATACGCAACCTTGGACGTGGCTGCGATTCCGCATCCTATAACAATGATCGCGATGAATAAGTACGCTCGTTTCATAACCGCTTAATTATTTCTGCGTACATCATCTCAAGTTGTTCAAGCGTAACCGCTCCGGGGATGCGATATCCGTTCATGAAAAAAGTTGGAGTTCCGTTTACTCCCACCGAAAGCGCGTCAGCCGTATCCTTTTCGATATTCGACTTCGTGTCTCGATCTATAACGCAGGCGTCGAGAGACGCCGTATCCGCGCCAACGGAGACCGCGGCTTCGCGCATGTTTCCGGCAGTGAGTTTGTCCTGATTTTGAAACAAAAAATCTTGATAGCTCCAATATTTATCCGCTCCGTCTTTTGCAAACACGCACTGCGCGGAAATCGCGGCATCGGTAGCCATATCGTGGACGGACGTGATCGGATAGTCGCGAATAATGAAAAACACGTCGTCAGTATGCCGCGCCATAAACGCGCGGACGGCGGAAGCGGTCTTCTTGCTGAAAGGACACTGATAATCCAAAAACTCCACCATCCTGATCTTCGCTTTCGGATTTCCAAAATGCGGCGCTTCGGAATCCGACATCATGCGATCGAACGTTTTCTGATCCAGCGGAGTCTGCCGGAGCAAGAAAGAGATTGAAGCTTTGATACGATCTTTTTCAAACGGATCCCCTTCTCCCGAACGGATCGCGCGAACATATCGAAACACGTTCATTGCGAACGAGGCGACTAAAAACAAAACGATCGCGCCTAAAATCGCGCCGATAATCACTCGCGGATTTTTCCACTTCTTGAGTCCTGCGACTGCCATGTGGAAAGTATAGCATTATTACCAGTGTCATTCCCGATATATTATCCGTGTCATTCCCGCGGAGGCGGGAATCCAGAATAAAAGGAATAATTCACCTATATCCTGGATCCCCGCCTTCGCGAGGATGACAAACAGGAATTTGCCGCTGGTATCCCGACCGCGCATTGACTTTCAACAGTATTTCTTATAAGTTATATCGACATTATGCGCACTCTAATACTGCAAATCATACAAATCGCGCTCTCTGTTCTGCTTGTCGCGGCAATCCTTCTGCAGCAGCGTGGAAGCGGACTTGGCGCTGCTTTCGGCGGAGACGGAAACGTGTTCCGCACGAAGCGCGGCCTTGAAAAAGGATTGTTCTACGCAACGATCGGATTGGCGGTATTGTTTTTCATAACCGCAATCCTGAACGTAGCGCTCGCCTAACCGACCATGAAACCCTTGATCGCTCGCATACGCCGCCTCTCCCGCCGGGTATTTTTCTGGCTCCCGTCCGCCGCTCCGTCTGAAGAAATAGTCCCCGACGCCCATCACGACCACGACCTGTTGCTTACAGTAACGGAAAGCAGCCGCGTACCCCACATACGCCAGTTGCGGTACGTTTCGCGCATCCTTTCAACCACGGAAAGAAAAATAACGCTCGCCGCATTCATCGCGTTTATCTTCACGAGCATCGGCGGATTCGGCTACCTTGCCTACAGCCGCACCGTTCGCGTTCCGGTGATCGGCGGGACTCTTACGGAAGCTCTTGTCGGCGAACCGAAATATATTAATCCTGTGGACGCGCCTGCCAGCGACGTTGATCGCGATCTTGTGGCTTTGGTTTTTTCAGGATTGTTCAGGATGAACGGAATGGAACCGATTCCGGACATGGCTGAAAAATACTCGTGGTCTCCGGATGGAAAAACCTTAACCGTAAATATCAGACAGGACGCGCGTTTTCATGACGGTACGGAAGTTACCGCGGACGATGTTCTATTCACGATCGACTCCATTCAAGATCCCGCGCGCACTTCGCCTCTCGCCGCCAGATTCCGCGGAATAAAATCGATCATAGTGGATGCGAAAACGATTCAATTCGTTTTGGAACAGCCGGACATCGGGCTGCTCACCGCTTTGACAGTCGGCATTCTTCCTCAACACGTTTGGGAAGACATTCCGTCCGCCAACGCCAGACTTGCGGACATGAACATAAAACCGATCGGTTCCGGACCGTATAGATTCAAATCATTCACGCGCGACAGCAAAGGAACTATCAGGTCGTACACGCTCGAACTGTTCAACCGATATGCCGGCGTGAAACCGTTCATCCAAAAAATTGTTTTTCAATTCTTCAGCAACAAGAAACTCGCGGAAGACGCGCTCAGAGCGGATTTGGTGGATTCGCTAGCTTTCACAAGTTTAGGGTTTCAACAAAAAAACGAGTCAACGCGATGGCAAGCGGCGGAGCTTGGATTGCCGCAGGAAACCGTGGCGTTTTTCAATCTGAAAACAAAAACCCTGAAGGAAGAAAAAATAAGAAAAGCGCTCTCTGGCGCAGTTGATCGGGAAGAAATCCTCCAAGCTTGGAACGGCCACGCGAGTGGCGCGACCGGTCCGTACCCGTTCGCGTCTGCGAGCTCAACGTCTCTTTCGCTCGATGAAGCAAGATCGTTGCTCGACTCTGCCGGATGGAGATTGCCGACCGACGGCGCGATCCGCATCTTCTCTCGCGCGTCATCCTCAACGGCGGTCACGACAAACACGAGTTCCACGGAACTTGAAATTCGAATAATCACGTCAGAACAACGCGAACTTCAGTCAGTTGCGGATATCCTCAAACGCAGATGGTCGCTTCTAGGAGTAAAAGTTACGGTCGACGTATTTCCTCCGGAAGAATTTTTGCGGCAAGCCACGCGCGAAAGGCAGGCGGACGTGGTGCTTACCACGGTTCTGCTCAATCCCGAACAGGATCTGCTGCCATTTTGGTGGAGCGGACAAGCGACCGACCGCGGCCTGAACCTTTCCGGCTTGGGAGATCGTGACGTAGATACCGCGCTGCAATCCACGCGCGCGGCTTCAACTACTGCCGCGCTTCTTGACGCGCGACAATCCGTTTCCAAACTAATAATGAGATCCGCCCCGGCGATCTTCCTTGCGCGCCCTGCGTCTCCGTACCTTCTATCAAAAAAAATCAAAGGCGTAACAACGCCGGTTATAGTCAGCCAACCATCGGACCGCTTCAACGACCTTAGGCGTTGGTACATCAAGACGGGTTGGAGGTGGAAATAAGCCCCGACAGCCGTCGGGGTGCTTTGTATATTTTGGTGGGCGGAGAGAGACTCGAACTCTCATGACCTTGCGGTCGCTAGCTCCTGAAGCTAGTGCGTCTACCAGTTCCGCCACCCGCCCACCAAAATATACAACTACCAATTCCGCCACTCGCCCTAATCGCAAGATCATGCCTATTATTCGGTTGATTGTCAAAATAGGTTTGACAATACGGGCAATATCTGATATCCTACCTTTATTCGTTTCATGTTCGTCGCAGATTTGCCCATATTTGAGCCAATTCCGACGGTCTTGAAACAACGTAAGAAAAATTTGTTTTATTCAGTCATCAATACAATCTAAGTAATAGCGACACACATATTGTGATATTCGTCATGCGTTTTTAACACGTTTTGGCGTTGCGCGATACAATTAAACTATGGATTTCTTGAACAACGGAGCGCCCTCCTCTTTGAGTCCGCGCGGCAATTCGCCGGCGCCATCGGGAGGCAATCGTCCCGGCGGAAAAAAACGCCCGGGACAGCATTTTGATAATCGAAAAAGAATGCAAAACGTGGGGCCGCGTCACGACCCTGACATGGCTTCGATTATAGCCAAAGCGGTAAAAAACCATTCTCTGAAAGAGGGACTTGCAAAAGAGGAAAAAGAAAAGCCGCGTCCTTCGAAAAAGAAAGGTCGCCCCGGACAAGGTGGCGGAGCTTTTACGCGTCCGGCTCGGATGAATACGTACAAACATAAACCGTATCTCAAAACAGGAAAAGACGCGGACTCGCTCATCCCGGGAGAGCGGCTAAAAGTGATCGTGGTCGGCGGCAACGAAGAAGTGGGACGGAACTGTACGCTTCTCGAATACGGAAACGACATAATCATTATCGACCTTGGTTTGCAGTTTCCGGACGAAGACATGCCCGGCGTGGACTACATCATCCCGAATCTTTCGTATCTGAAAGGAAAAGAACGAAACGTGCGCGGAGTTATAATCACGCATGCTCACTACGACCACATCGGCGGCATCCCCCACCTCATGCCGCGCATCGGCAACCCGCCGCTGTTCGCAACGGATCTGACTTGCGGCATCATCAAAAAGCGACAAGAAGACCATCGCGATAAACCGCCGCTCAATCTTCATAGCGTAAAATCCAGCGATGTTTTGCAGCTCGGCGCTTTCAAAGTGGAATTCTTCGGAGTCGCCCACTCAATGGCCGCGTCAATGGGCGTAATCGTGACCACGCCGTGCGGAATTATCGTACATACCGGAGACTTCAAGCTGGAAACGGGACCGCAAGCGCAATCTCTTCAAGAAACCGAAAAAATCAAAGCGCTCGGAAAACGCAACGTGCTGGCGCTTCTAATTGACTCGACCAACGCCTCGCATCCGGGCAGGCAGGTAGCGGAACATGAGATTCAACACAACATCGACGACATAATCGCGAACGCAAAAGGTAGAATCATTATCGGCACATTCGCGTCCATGATCTCGCGTATTCAACAGATCATACAGGCGTGCGAACGCCAGGGACGAAAAATCGCGGTCGAGGGATTTTCCATGCGCTCAAACATTCTTATAGCGCAGGAACTCGGCTACATGAAGGTCCAAAAAGGAACGATCATCGACGCTCGCGAAGCCATGAAACTTCCGCGCGAGAAAGTCGCGATCGTTTGCACCGGCGCGCAAGGCGAGGAACGCGCGGTGCTGATGCGCATAGCCAACCGCGAACATCCGTTCATCGAGATTGAGCCGGGAGACACTGTCGTGTTTTCATCTTCCGTTATTCCCGGTAACGAGCGTTCGGTTCAGCGCGTCAAAGACACGCTCTGCCGCGAAGGGGCGAACGTGATCCACTACAAAATGATGGACGTTCACGCCGGTGGACACGCGAAACAGGAAGATCTTATGGAAATGCGCGAGATGGTGAAGCCGAAGTATCTCGTTCCGATCGAGGGGCACTACTCATTTCTGGTTGACCATGCCAAAGCCGCGGTTGCATCCGGATTTACAAAAAGCAACATATTCATCGCGGACAACGGACAGATTTTGGAATTCGATAAAAAGGGAAACGGAGTGCTAACGAACAAAAAAATTATCACGGACTACGTATTCGTTGACGGACTCGGGGTCGGTGACACCAACCACATCGTTCTTCGCGATCGTCAAGAACTTGCCGGCGATGGAATCTTGATCGTTATCGCCGTGGTCGAACAAAAAACCGGAAAGGTTCTTCAGGCGCCGGACATCATCTCGCG